>JAVBKF010000211.1:0-2957 GCA_031554215.1 Caryophanales bacterium | reverse complement strand
GCAAAGTCGGTGAAGTTTACAATATTGGTGGTCACAATGAACGCACTAACATTGCAATTGTAAAATTAGTTATTGATTATATTCATCAACATAAAGACGCGGAAGTCAGCCAAGATTTAATACGCTATGTTGCCGACCGCAAAGGCCACGACCGTCGCTATGGAATTGATGCCACAAAAATAAAAAATGAGCTTGGCTGGGAGCCTGAAACTAATTTTGAAACTGGTATTGTGAAAACTATAGAATGGTATCTCTCAAATCGTGAGTGGAGCAACAACATAATCAGCGGAGAATACACAAAATACTACGAAAAAATGTACATGGGGAAATAATATGGGAAAATTTGAGTTTACTAAAACAGACATAGACGGCGTTTATATTATTAAACCCAAAGTGTTTGGAGATAATCGCGGCTATTTTTTTGAATCCTACAATGAAAAGGATTTCAAAGAATTTGGTATAAATAATGATTTCATTCAAGACAATCAATCTTTTTCGTGCAAGGGAGTACTTCGTGGATTACATCTGCAAAACAATTTCCCTCAAGCTAAACTTGTAAGAGTTATTGAGGGTGAAGTTTTCGACGTTTGCGTTGACCTTAGAAAAGACAGCAGCTCCTACGGCAAGTGGGTTGGCGTTGTGCTTTCAGGCAAAAATAATAAGCAATTTTTCATTCCACGGGGCTTTGCTCACGGATTTTTGGTCTTGAGCGATACCGCTACATTTACTTATAAATGCGATGAGTTCTATCACCCAGAAGACGAAACTGGCATTTTGTGGAGCGATAGCGAAATTTGTATTGACTGGCCTACTGATGGCATAGAAAATTTGACTATTTCAGATAAGGACTTAAAGCTAAAGTCATTTAGCGAATTGTAAAATTTTATGAAAAAGCGCGTTTTATTTATTAATATGAATTTCTACGAATATGACTATGAAATTCAAAAAGAGATTTCTAATTTGGGCTTTGATGTGGACATGTTCTGCGACAAAGCCCCAGATAGTTTTTACGAGCGCATCGTTAGAAAATATAAGAATGATTTATTTAAAAAAAGAAACTATGCACATCAAGAAAGATTTATAGCAAAATGCAAGCAAAACGCCATTAGTTATGATGTTATTTTTGTCATAGTAGGCCGTCACTTGTCGCGTAATTTTTTGCAGGAGCTAAAATTATTAAATCCCAATGCAAAATTTATTCTTCATCTATGGGACGATATTGACCGAATTGAAAATTTTATAAATATTAAAGATGTTTATGATAGAATTACTACTTTTGATTCTGTGGATTCAATGAATTATAATTATATATTGGTGACGAAATTCTATACAAATGATTTTGTTTTTGATAAAAGCTACAGTAAGAGTAATAATATTTTTTTTGTGGGAGCGGATCACTCAGACAGAAGAGAATTTGTTGAAAAAATCATAAATCAGTGTGATAAATTAGAAAAAGATATTACATTGGTTATGACAAGATATCAATTCTTCAAAAAGAAAATTTTTAGTACCAAACTAGCGCCTTTTGTCAAATTTTCAAATATGTCTTTGAAAGAGATGGCAAGACGGATGAAAGAATGCTCCGTTGCTATTGAAGTTCAACATCCGACTCAAAATGGTCTTACTATGCGGTCTATTGAAGCGATGAGTGCCGGCACTAAAATTATTACAACAAATAAGCACATTAAGGAGTATGACTTTTACAGGCCGGAAAACGTTCTGGTTGTTGATAGAAAAAATCCTGTTGTTACCTCGGATTTTTTGAATTGTCCTTATCAAGAGATTTCAAATGATGTTAAGATAAAATATTCATTAAATAGTTGGGTTAAGACCATTTTTGCGGGATTGGAGTAATACTACTTATGTATAAAAAATTTTATTCAATATTTTATTCATTTTTAAATAAAATATATCATATATTAGCTAGGCTAAAAACAATTTTTTGGTATAACCTGTTTTTGGGCGATATTGGTAAAAAGACAACTTTTTATACACCATTGCGTTTAATTCACCCAGAAAATGTATATTTAGGACAACGTGTTCACATATTTAAACAAAGCCGAATTGAGACAATTACAGAATGGTACGACGCGAAATTTAATCCGTCTATTGAGATAGGTGACAGCACGTCAATTGAGCAAAGACTTCACATGACCTGTGCTAATAGAATTTCAATAGGTAGTAACGTAGTAATTTCTGCTGATGCTTATATTTCCGATCATAGCCATGACTACAATTTAACAAACAAAAATGTTATGCTTCAGCCGCTTGCTATCAGTCCAGTTATAATAGGCGATTATTGCTTTATTGGTATAGATTCGAAAATATTTCGAGGGACTAAATTGGGAAACGGCTGTGTGGTAGGAGCAAATTCAGTTGTTTCTTGTGAATTTCCTGCGTATTGCGTTTTAGTTGGAACGCCCGCAAAAATTATCAAGCGTTATGACGAGGCCAAGGGTGAATGGCGCAAAACGAATGAAAGCGGAGAATTTATTTGATTACATTTGAAAACATAAAAACTATTCTTGATAAAGCAGTAAACGGCATTATACGATACAGATTTATCTGGACTGCCGTTTTGTTTGTTTTGCTTGTGGCATTTAAGTTTCACGGGGCATCAACCGATATTTGGCAGACATATGTAATAGATGATTATACAAAACCGATTTCAACGCCGTATATTGGCGAACCAAGAGCCATCAGAAGTGATGAGTGGGCGATATATACGCCGCTGTTTATAACTCAATCAACTGGTAGCGAATTTTTCCCACGAGTTAATCATGACATTTCCTTGACTGGCCATAATATGGCGATAATTGACAGTCCAGTTTTTGATATTACAGCAATTGGAAAGCCTGTGTTTTGGGGGGCTTTTTTCCTTGATGCCGAACGAGGATTTTCTTGGTTTTGGTGGTCTCGGTTGTTCTTGCTATTCTTATCTTCATTTGAAGTAGCCA
>JAVBKF010000178.1:0-2699 GCA_031554215.1 Caryophanales bacterium | reverse complement strand
ATGTAGCCGGGCCCGTTCGCCTCGAATAGCGCAGGTGCGCCATTGACACGGTCGGCAGCGACGCGCCAGATCGTCGGGAACTGACGGTTTGACTCGTCGAGCCACGTGTCGCCGAGCCGGAAGTCGTACGGCGCCGGCCGCTGCGGCTCGGTGTCGACCGGCATACCCCGGGAATTGCGGGGCTTGTCGGTCGAGGCGCCGGTCGGCGCGGCGACCGCCTCGGCCGCCGGCGGCGCGAGGTACCGCACCCGCCGGCCGGCGATGTACTCGACGTCGGGGGCGAGCACGTACCCGGCCGCTTTCATGGTGGCGAGCAGCCCGTCGACGTCGGCCGGCAGGCACGACTCGTCAGCGACCAGCACCGCGCAGGCGCCCTGCGCGGCGAGGTGCTCGGCGACGCCCTCGGCGGTCAGCACCTCGGGGGTCGTCATGAGGTCGGCCGTCCGCAGCGCGAGCCCACGCAGCGCGTTCGGGTCGACCGGCTCGTCGCCCTCGGCCAGCCTGTACAGCGTGACGAGCACGCCGTGCATGACGGCCGTGGTACGCCGGGCATACGCGGCCGCCCGGCACTCCGACAGCGGCGGCACCAGCCGGTCAGCGAGCGCCGCGAGATCCGCACGACGTAGCCACACCTCGGCCGAGGCGCCGACCGGGCCGGCCCAATCGCGCAGCTGGTCGGCCACGTCGCGCATGTGCGAGGCGTGCGCCGCCTGCCCGATCCGGTGCACCAGGCCGACGGCGACGTCGGCCACCGTCTCATAGCTGGTGCCGTACGCGAGGTCGAGCCACGCGGTACCGACGTCGCCGTCGCCCTCGCCGGCATGCACCGCCGGATACGCGACCCGCAGCGCGTCACGCATCGTGCAGAGGGCGACGCCGGTCGGGTCATGAATGACGAACGCCCCGTCGTCGGGCATGTCGAGCACCAGCCGGTCGACGCCCTCGGGCGCGGTGAACCCGTGCGGGGCGAGCAGCTGCACCAGCACGTCGCGGTATTGCTCGGGCGCCGAGATACGCAGCCCCTCGGCCAGCGTGGCGGGCCGCACGTCGCCGAGGTAGCAGCCGTCACACGACCCGTCGAACGGGTCGACCAGATTGAGATACGGCGCCGGCGTCACACCGCCCCGGATCACCTGATCGACGACCCGCAGCACACGCCGCCCGGCGGTGTCGCTCGTGCGGACGACCAGGGCGCCGGGCGGGTAGACCTCGGCAAACGGCGCGGCCGGGCTGCCGAGGTGCTCGTCGATCTCGTGCGCGGCAGCCTCGGCCGCCCGCAGCAGCTCGACCCGGCCGGCGTCGTCAGCACCGGCCCACCTGCCAGACACCGCCGGGTCGCGGTACGCGGGCGCGTCGTTCGCGTCGAGCGCCTCGGCGTGGTCAGCGGCGATCGCGACGGCGACCTCGCCGGGCACGAGCGCCTGCGGGTCGACGTCGTGCCGGGTCATCCATGCGCGCACCTGCTCGGGCTGGTCGGTCGCGACGGGCAGGATCTGGCGCAGCACCTCATCCGGGTCGACGCCGCTGTCCATGAGCGAGCCGATCCGGCGCGACGTGATCGCCGTACGGTCGATCGGGCCCATGAGGTCACGCGGGGCGCCGACCGGGGGCAGCCCGGTGTCGACGGACATGCCGGGCACCAGCCGGCCGGCGATGCGGGCGGCGACCTCGGGGTCGGGGGCCGGCTCGTCGTCGTCGTCCTCTTCGTACGGCACGACGACCTCGGCGGGCACGCGGTGCGTGTACGTACGGCCGACCCACTGCCCGGTGTCCTCGATGTCGACCGGGCGGCGCGGGAACACCTGCAACAACTCGGGGTCAACACCGCTGGTGTTGTCGTTGATGACGTCGAACTGCCGGCCGCAGCGCAGCGGGTCGACGGTCACCACATCATCGATGCGCAGCGGCTCGCCGACGTTCGGCTCGGGCAGCAGATACAGCGCGCGGCCGCCATACTCGACGCGCTCGACCAGCCCGTCGCCGAGCGCCTGGTGCAGCTCGTCGAGATCTGCACCGCGCCGCACGACGTCCGACGCGGCCGGCCACTTCTTGGTGTCGCGGTAGTGCGCGGTCACGGCCTCGACCGGTGTCGGCCGGGCGGCCGGCGTCGACAGGGCGACGGGGGCCGGCTGGTCGGCCTGCAACTGCTGCTGCTCGGGCTGCTGCGCCAGCTCGGCGACCAGGCGCTCGGCGAGCCACGGCGACAGCCCGGCGGCGTCGGCCAGCTCGGGCGCGACGACGACAGGGGCCGGGCCGGTGACGCCGGGGCATTCCTCGCGCCAAGTGCCCTCGATGCGGTGCTTGGCGTGCGGGTCGGTGTCAGAGCAGATCGGGGTCGGGAACGTGATGTCGGCGAACTCGCCGGCCGGTGCGGCGCCGTTCAGGTAGGGCTCGCCGTGCGACGCGACGTCGGCCGGCGCCTTGCGGGGATTGGTGCCTGCCTCGGCGTCGGCGAGCGCCTGCGCTGCTTTCTTCGCGCTGTCGAGCAGGCGGTGCGCGCTGACCTTGCCGGCGTTGTGCCGCAGTGACCAGCGGTTGTCAGCCGAGGCGTTCGGGTCGCGGCGCACGGTGTATCCGGTGGCGTCGTCGTCGCCGGCGATGTAGTGACCGGGGTTGACCCGCTGCCAAACGAGCGTCATGGGGGTGTGTCCTCTCGGCGGCGGCCGCCGGTGCGGCCGATCTCCGATCAGTGTACGCCA
>JAVBKF010000152.1:0-10427 GCA_031554215.1 Caryophanales bacterium | reverse complement strand
GACCTTCTATTCTTCAAAAAATTATAGTAGGCATTTGGATAAATTTGAAGTCTACGAAACAGCCAATTCAGACCGAATTCATCCTTATTTTTCTCAATAAAACGATAAATATTTAATCGATTTCTTTCGCAAAGAATGCCGCTGCCTTTTTTAAAAATGCTATTTCCTTTTCCTGTTCTGCTAGCTTCCTACGTAGCCTCCTATTCTCTTCATACGCATCTGTTTGTTCTTTGACTGTTGGATTATATCGGCATTCTTCGCGGTGTTGTTGCAGCCAGTAGGTTAGGGTTCCTTGGCCTAATTGATACTCCTCTGTTAGGCTTTTCTTTGTTCTTCCTTCTTCCAAATGAAGTCGGATAATTTTCTCTTTTAACTCTTGTTCGTAATGTCTATGTGCTCTCATTTGTAACACTCCTTGTATTTTTATTTTACCAATCTTTTATACCAAGGTGTTACAACTCTATTGTATCAGGGCAATAACCCGGGCTGAATTCGCTATATTCCTACTAACCTAGCTACTTGCCCAACAGCTGCAATTACATCCCCATCTAATACTTCTGGTTCTGCCATACTCCTAGTTTCGTCCCCTTTTGATGCGATTGCTAGCATTTCATCATCTATTTCTAATCGAAGCGGAGCTGATTACTGTGCAGTAGATGCGTTTGTAACCTGAAATGTCCGTCCATATTTTCGTTTGCAGATTAGGTAAGATGCTGTATAATGTGATTGTTAAAGTAAACAAAAAGTAATGTGTTAGTAAACATGGATTAGAAAATGGTGTCTTCGTGGTGCCATAGCCACCTGGGGGAGTATGCACAATGTCAGACAATACAATCATACGATTTGAAAATGTAACACAGCAGTTTGGTCAAGACACACTTGTACTAAATGATATTAATTTTGAGGTAGAGCGTGGTAAATTTTACACGCTACTAGGACCGTCTGGTTGTGGTAAGACAACGATACTTCGTTTGATTGCTGGTTTCCTAGAGCCGTCAAGCGGAAAAATAATGATTAACGATAAAGAAATGAATAAAGTTGCTGCCAACGACCGGCAGGTAAATACTGTTTTTCAAGATTATGCGCTTTTTCCTCACTTAAATGTGTTTGAAAATGTTGCATTTGGTCTTCGGATTAAGAAGTTGAAAAACGATATGGTTACGAAAAAAGTTGAACAAGCATTAAAGTTTGTAAATCTTGCAGGCTATGAGAAACGAGAAGTGTATGAAATGTCTGGTGGTCAGAAACAGCGGGTAGCAATTGCCCGGGCGATTGTCAACGAGCCAGAAGTAATTCTACTCGATGAGCCGCTTTCGGCACTGGATCTCAAGCTCCGAACTGAAATGCAATACGAGCTACGTGACCTTCAAAAGAGACTAGGTATTACGTTTATTTTTGTCACCCATGATCAAGAAGAAGCACTGGCGATGTCTGATGAAATATTCGTTATCAATGGCGGGAAAATTGAGCAAAGTGGCACCCCGATGGATATTTATGATGAGCCGATTAATCGGTTCGTGGCCGATTTCATCGGTGAGTCGAATATTGTTCCTGCAACAGTGATTCACGATTACCTTGTCGAGTTTGCGGGTTCACGATTCGATTGTGTCGATGGTGGCTTTAATCAGGGAGAGTCTGTTGAAGTTGTCATTAGACCGGAAGATTTAGAAATCACTTCGACGGAAAAAGGAAAACTAAAGGTTCGTGTTGATTCACAATTGTTTCGCGGTGTACACTTTGAAATCTGTTGTTACGATGAGTTCGAGAATGAGTGGCTTGTCCATTCGACAAAGCAGGCAGTTGTCGGCGATGAAATTGGTCTTTATTTTGATCCGGAAGCAATCCATGTTATGCGTTTGAATGAATCAGAGGAGGATTTCGACAAGCGGATTGAGGCGTTTACTGAGGTCAGTGACGATGAATAGTTCGCGGAAGTTTTTTCTGATCCCCTATGCATTATGGATTGGATTGTTTGTTGTCGCACCAATTGCTTTAATTGTCTACAGTTCGTTTTTCGACATTGAGCATCATCTGACATTAAACAATTACATTCGTTTCTTTGATCCGGTCTACTTAAGAATGACATTCAATTCGGTCTGGTATGCTTTTTTGATTACGTTTTTCTCCTTGCTCATTGCGTTTCCGACAGCTTATCTTCTAACGAAAACGAAGCATAAGCAATTATGGTTATTATTGATTATCTTACCGACATGGATTAATTTATTGCTTAAAACCTATGCTTTTATCGGGCTTTTTGCAACGCATGGCACTGTCAATGACTTCTTAACATTTATTGGTGTTGGTACAAGACAAATTTTGTTCACAGATTTTAGCTTTATAGCTGTTTCTGTATATATATTTATTCCGTTTATGATTTTACCGATTTATCATTCGCTTGAAGAGATCAATCCTTCACTCGTGTATGCAGCGCAAGACCTCGGGGCAGATCGTCGAACGATTTTTCGCCGTGTAATATTACCGCTGACGACTGATGGGATCAAGGCGGGTTGTATTGCGGTCTATATTCCAGCGCTTTCATTGTTCATGATTACACGCTTAATTGCTGGGAACCGCGTGATTACGTTGGGTACTGCGATTGAGCAGCATTTCCTTGTTACACAGGACTGGGGGATGGGCTCAACGATTGCTGTGTTCCTGACAATCGCTATGGTCGTCATCATGCTCTTGATGGGTACTAAGAAAGCTGGAGGTGGGCGCAGATGACAAAGAACAGTAGGTGGGGTACCTTCTACCTCATTGTCGTATTTATTCTGCTCTATACGCCAATTGCTTATTTAATTTTTTATTCATTTAACGAAGCGGGGAATATGACAGAATTCACTGGATTTACGCTTGATTGGTATAAGGAAGTATTTCATGATACAAGGTTATTGATTATTGTTTTAAATACGGTTGTGATCGCGCTCCTGTCAGCGATGTTTTCAACGATTTTGGGTATTTTCGGTGCTTTATCTATTTATTTTGCCAAGACGAGAAGGACAAAGAATACACTGTTGTCATTAAATAATGTACTGATTGTTAGTCCTGATGTGATTATCGGTGCTTCGTTTCTGATTTTGTTCACGATGATGGGGATTAAATTGGGCTTTGCATCTGTGTTAATTGCGCATATCGCTTTTGGTGTGCCGATTGTTGTCATTATGATTTTGCCAAGGTTGAACGAGATGAGCCCGACGCTGATTGATGCTGCACTTGATTTAGGTGCTAATCGCTGGAGCGTTCTGACGAAGGTGATCTTGCCGTTCATTTCTTCGGGAATATTTGCTGGCTTCTTTCTTGCGCTGACTTACTCGCTAGATGATTTTGCTGTGACGTTCTTTGTGACTGGAAATGGGTTCTCGACCCTTTCTGTTGAGATTTATTCGTTGGCACGAAGAGGGATTTCTTTGAATATTAATGCGCTTTCAACGATTCTCTTTGTGATTACACTAACGATTGTTCTTGGGTTCTATTTTATCGAGCAACGGAAAAGAAAGCGAATTGGGGTGAGGACATGAAAAAGCTAGTCAATGCTTTTGTGATCATTGTTCTAGTTTCCGCTGTGATGTTGGTTGAATTACAACATTTAAATGCCGAAGAGGGCTACTCTGGCGATCATATTTTGACGATTTTCAACTGGGGTGATTATATTGATCCTGAATTGATTACGAAATTTGAAGAGGAAACTGGGATTACTGTCGTTTATGAAACCTTTGATTCCAATGAAGCGATGCTGACGAAGATTGAGCAGGGTGGTGCTAGTTACGATATTTGTGTGCCATCAGAGTATACGATTGCTAAGATGGTGGAGGCTGATTTATTACAACCGATTGATCATGCGAAAATCCCGAACTTACAATACATTGATAGCCGGTTCCTCGATTTATCATTTGATCCTGGAAATGTTTACTCAATTCCTTATTTCTGGGGTACGGTTGGTGTGGTGTACAACAAAGAAACACTCGGCGAGGGTGCCATTACGAGCTGGGATGATTTGTGGGGTCCAGCGCTTCGGAATGACATATTGCTCATTGATGGTGCGCGCGAGATTATGGGGATGTCACTGAATAGTTTAGGCTATTCGTTAAACGATACCAATCAAGATCATTTAATTGAGGCAAAGAAGAAGCTCGATACGCTAATGCCAAACGTGAAGGCAATTGTTGGTGACGAGATTAAATTATTGATGAGTAATAATGAAGCGGCCGCAGCGGTTGTATGGTCTGGTGATGCTGCTGAAATTATGGCAGAAAATGAAGAGATGGATTATGTTGTGCCGAGCGAAGGTTCTAACCTTTGGTTTGATAATATGGTGATTCCAAAGAATGCGAAAAATGTCGAAGGTGCTTACGCGTTTATTAATTTCATGCTTGATCCAGAGAATGCTGCGCAAAATGCTGAATATGTTGGTTATGCGACGCCAAACAACGCGGCGCTAGACTATATGGATGAGGAAATCGTAAGTGATGAACGATTCTACCCACCAGCCGAGGTGACCAATAAACTCGAGGTTTACGAGGATATTGGTAAGAAGAATTTGGCATACTACAATGAATTATTTTTACAATTTAAAATGCATACAAACTAAATAATCACAACCCCACGACTGAGCGCGGAAAAATTATTGGGTTCGGAAAGTACATTAATGCACTACTTTTTGAGCCTTTTTGCCCTCAATTGTAGGGTAGTTAAAAAAAAATAAAGAAATTATTCTTTTTTTTTGGTAAAATGAACGTTAAGACTCGATTTCTGGGGCTTGAAACCTTTGCCTTGCAACCTTGAGGGAAGGGTATTATAATCATACGACTGTGTATGAATATCAAAAAAGGAAGACAAACTATGTTACATTTTCTTAAATCGCTTGTAAAAGAACCGCGAAAAACATTTAAACACTATAACTCGATCTTTGTGCTTGCCGTTTTTATGCTTTGGGCTAAGACCTTTATCGTTTATCTAACTCAGTTTCAACTAGGCGTTGAAGGCTTTTTCCAATATTTTATTCTTTTCATTAATCCGATTAGCTCCTGCTTGTTTGTGGCCGCGATTTGCTTTTTCTTTAAGGGGAAAGGGCAGTACCGGACGCTACTAATTGGCTATACGATTACGTCAATTTGGCTATATAGCAACATTGTTTATTACCGCTTTTTTAATGATTTTATTACAGTGCAGACAGTTGTCTCGGCACCAAGTAACGCAGGGCAACTTGGGGAAAGCATTTTCGGGTTAATTTATCCATGGGATTTACTCTTCTTCCTCGATGTATTCATTCTCTTTTTCATTGTAGCGAAAAGAAAATTGCCTGTGATCATCAAGAACAACAAGAAGGCGCTCAGACGGACACTTTCCGCTGTTATCTGTGTGTTTCTGATTAACCTTGGACTTGCAGAAATTGATCGTCCGCAACTATTGAAGCGTTCCTTTGACCGCAACTACTTGGTTAAATATCTTGGCCTGTATAACTTTGCGATTTATGATGTTGTTCAAACCTCGAAAACCATTACGCAGCGAGCACTTGCTGACTCGAGCGATGTGACTGAGGTTGAGAATTACGCCAAAGCCAATTATGCAGAACCGAATCCAGAGTATTTTGGGACGCTTAAGGGAAAGAATGTGTTCTTGATTTCGCTGGAGTCATTGCAGAGTTTTATCATTGATTATCAGCTGAATGGTGTTGAAGTAACGCCATATCTTAACTCGTTAGCACATAGTGAGGACACGCTTTATTTCCCTAACTTCTTCCATCAGACTGGACAAGGGAAAACATCTGATGCTGAGTTTATGATTGATACCTCGCTCTATCCAATGGCACAGGGTGCGGTGTATGTAAATAAATCAAATAGTGTGATGCAAGGTTTACCAGCTATTCTCAGTCAAGAGGGTGGGTATTATACTGCGACGCTTCACGGTAACTATAAGACTTTCTGGAATCGTAACGAAATGTATCGAACGATGGGTTACGATGATTTCTTTGATGCTGAATATTACAACATGACAGAAGAGAATACGAAAAATTACGGTATGAAGGATGTTCCATTCTTCGAGGAATCTGCTGAGATTGTTGATAAGTTCCCGCAACCTTTCTTTGCGAAAATGATTACGTTATCCAATCACTTCCCATTCGGAATGGATCCAGCCGATACTACTTTTCCAGTGGGAGACTTTGGTGATGATGTCGTCAATCAGTATTTCCAATCTGCGAATTATCTAGATCAATCGCTACAAATGTTCGTGGAGGATCTAAAGGCGAAAGGTCTTTATGAAAATTCTGTGTTTGTGCTTTATGGCGATCACTACGGTCTGTCTGGTGCACATAATGAGGCAATGGCGAATGCCTTGGGTAAGGAAGCAATTACGCCGTTCGACGAGGCGCAATTGCAACGGACGGTCTTTATGATTCACTCACCTGGACTGAAGGGTGGCATCAACGAAACCTATGTTGGAGAAACAGACATCCGTCCTACGCTGTTGCACCTACTTGGAATTGATACAAGTGGTTACTTAGAAATGGGAACAGACATGTTGTCACCTGAACATTTCCCAATTGTACCGTTTAGAAATGGTGATTTTATCACCGAAGATTATACGTACATCGATGAAAAGTTCTATGATAATAAAACAGGTCTTGAAATGGCAGAACTGCCTGAGGATGCTGACAAGTTAATTGAGGCAAATAAAGAGAAACTGCATATGTCAGATGAGATTATCAATAAGGATTTGTTGCGTTTCTATACGCCGCCTGGATTTGAGCCAGTTAACCGTGATGATTACAACTATCTGAAGCCATCTCAGGCAGAAATTGATGCGTATCGATCGGTTGATCCAGACAGAGTGATTGAAAAAGATGAAGTACCGAAATAAATAGACATAAAGCCACCTCATTTGTCCCTAGGGCGTTGAGGTGGTTTTTTTGATGATAAAGGACCAAGGGATCAGTGAAAAAATTTGTGGAAAGTTGCATTATTTGCGCACTTTTGTCGAATAGGAAATGACTAGTTTCAATCCTTTGACTTAGGAAAATCAATATAGTAGTATGGGAGATGTTTTCAACTGGAAACAATGTTAAGGCTGTTTTTGGGACGAATATTTTGATGAAGTTATGCCTGTTATGCACCACTCTTTGCCTACGCACAGAGAAATTTTTTTTGCTAATAAGTTTAGTTCTACTTAACTTATTACTTAATAAAATAGACGCTGAACACAATTGTTGTATGTTATTTTGTAACAAAAAATTAAGTGGATCAGCCGAATAACAGCTTGTTTTGATATCAGGAAACGAAGTGCTGAAATGTTTTTGCTTAGGTTTTCTGGCGAAGTGATTTGCTGATCCATATGTGATGCGATAGACAGAAGATTTGATAAATCGGGAATTCCTAGGGGGAGTGAAGCTGTGCAATATTCTTTTGCAGGGAAACAACTACAGACTGAACGACAAATATCATCACAGGAGAGAATGCCATTACTTGAGGCGATGAAATGGCATGTATCTCGGAATATTGTACCGTTTGACGTCCCCGGACATAAGCGGGCGCCTCGTGTTGAAGGACTGGCTGAATTCTTTGGGGAAAGCCTACTGCAGTATGATGTCAATTCAATGCCGGGACTTGACAATCTGGGGAGTCCAACTAGTGTGATTGCTGATTCACAAGCATTAATGGCGTCAGCTTTTGATGCTGACCATGCGTTTTTTATTGTTGGCGGAACAACACAGTCGGTTCACGCGATGGTTCTGTCTGTATGTGGTCCAGGTGATCAGATTATTTGTCCAAGAAATATTCATAAGAGTGTTGTGAATGCGCTGATTCTAGCGGATGCAATGCCTGTTTATATACAAGCAGAAGTAAACGAGCGGTTGCAGTTTGCGACAGGGGTAAGTTTCTTTGCAGCGAAGGAGACAATTGATGAGCACCCAGATGCTAAAGCAATTTTGTTGATTAATCCAACGTACTATGGTGCTTGCTCACCTTTAGCGGAAATCACTGCATATGCGCATGAAAAAGGCATGATTGTAATTGTTGATGAGGCGCATGGTGCGCACTTTCATTTTCACGAAGCGTTACCACCAAGCGCAATGAGTTGTAGAGCAGATTTGTCAGCGGTTAGTATTCATAAAACAGGTGGGTCTTTGACACAGTCATCAGCATTACTATTACAAGGTGACCGAGTTTCAAAAGAGCGTGTGCAGAAAGTGCTCAGTTTGCTACAAACAACGAGTGCTTCTTACCTACTGATGACGAGCCTTGATATCGCTAGAAGGAATCTTGCAGTCAATGGTACTTCACAGCTCGCGCATGCACTGGATCTTGTGCGGTCGGCTAGGAAACAAATTAATGAGATTCCTGGTTTGTATGCCTATGGGCAGGAGCTAGCAGATGGGGTTGGCGTTGCTTATGTGGATGAGACAAAGTTAGGTATTCATGTAGCGGGGCTAGGTCTGACAGGCTTTGAAGTGTACGACCTGCTCTACCGTGAGTATCATGTGCAGATGGAGCTAGCCGATACACATAATGTGTTGGCAATTGTTAGTTTAGGGGATTGTGCTGAGAATTTGCAACAACTTGTTTTTGCACTCAGACAAATTGCCTTAAAGGCTGATGGTAGAGCGAAGCGGGGGTCACTTAAAGTGCCTACTGTGAATCCGTGCATGCGGATCACACCACGTCAGGCATTTTACGCGGATAAGGAATCAATACCGCTGGCAGAGGCGAATGGACGGATTAGTGCTGAATCCATTATGGTTTATCCACCTGGGATTCCAGTTGTGACACCTGGGGAAGAGGTGACTGCAGCAATGATTGATTACCTGCTGTTCTTACAAGAGCAGGGTTCACAATTGACTGACATGAAGGATGCAGCGCTCGCTACGCTAGAAGTCGTTGTTTCAATTTAACTAGAAGATGAGGGGGAATTAACGTGAAGTTCAATGCTTTGGGTAGACATATTTTGGTGGAGTATTACAATTGCAATAGTGAGAAGCTAGTTAATCCATCGTTCATTGAGACACATATGATTGAGGCAGCTGTCCGTGCAAAGGCAACTGTTGTTACCAGTGACTTTCATCACTTCAAACCGTATGGCGTTAGTGGCGCAGTGATTATCTCAGAGTCACATTTGACCATTCATACTTGGCCCGAATACGGTTATGCAGCAGTTGATCTGTTTACCTGTGGTGAGATTGATCCCTGGGTTGGATTCGACTATCTAGAACTAGTTTTCGAGTCAGAGCGTAGTGAATCAATTGAAATTCCTCGCGGTATGACAACGAAGATTCGTAAGTTTAGTCATGAGCCACTAGGTGAAATTGTCTATAAACCAAATGAAGAAACAGTTGTTCAGCATGTCTAAAGGGGTCATTTGAATCGGCGCTGCCACCATTATTTTCTGTTAGGCCACCTTTGAAAGCGTTTTTTCGCTTTTGTCAGAGGTGTTTTTTTTGTTGCGTTTGACTTCGGGGTGCCAAGTGGTTCGATCAATCGATAGAGCAATTAAATTTAGTAAAACAAATAATGATGTATAAAAATAGTTTTTCTCTCTTTTGAGATCATGGGAAAGAAGTGTTCATAACGATTACAAAGTTGGTTTAGGATTTAAGCCTCTGTATGTAGCAGGGCTGTACTTGATTGCTAATACAGCACCAGTTGCTTTTGGTGCCATCGGTATTCCAATCACATCCTTTGGCAATCTTGGTCGTTAAGTATAATGTAGCAGAGAGATCAGTAATGGTTGGTCGTCTGCTTCCATATATTTCGGCGTTTATACCAATTTATATTACGGTTGTTATCGTTGGATTTAAGAAAACGAAAGAAGTCATGCCTGCATTGCTCGTTGCTGGTGGTTCGTTTGCTTTACCCAATTTTTTATTTCTAATTACATGGGGCCGGAGCTCCCAGATATGTTGTCATCACTTGTATCAATCGTGTCACTTACGGTATTTCTTAAGTTCTGGAAAGCAAAAACGGTTTACCGTTTTAAAGAGGAAGCGGTTTCAAATCTTGGCGGCGAAAATTGCAGTAGGCGCCAAGTACTTAAAGCATGGTCACCATTTTTGGTACTAACGGTTCTTGTTACACTCTGGGGGAGCCCAACGATTAAAGAGGCATTAAATGATGTCATGGAAGCGGGTGGAAATGGACTATTGTCAGTCATCAATTATTTGGGCCAGACCTTTGAAGTGATTGCCGATGTTCCGCTTGTCAACGGACTGTATTCTTTATGAGAAGCAATAAGGGACCTGTCTGATGATTGATGTATCATTAGCGTGATCGGGTGTGTTAAAAGGGTAGGCGTTAGATCGGATCTAGATGCCCCTGACAATTTGCACTATAATGAAGTTGTAGTCAGTCAAGAATGAATAGAAATGGAGATCGATATGAAAAAGGTCGTTGTAGCAGGTGCAATTCCGCAAGCAGGGTTAGAGATTTTGCAAGCAG
>JAVBKF010000129.1:0-4540 GCA_031554215.1 Caryophanales bacterium | reverse complement strand
GCAGGCGCTGATTCGGACTATCGTCTTCCAATTAGAGTCGTAAGCGAGCTCGCTTGGCATAATCTCTTCGTACACCAACTATTTATCAGGCCCTCAGCACAAGCATTAGCGAACTTCGATGATGACAATGCATTCACGATTCTTAGTTGCCCTAGCGTAAAGGCTGATCCACTCGAAGATGGAACAAATACAGATACCTTTATCGCAGTATCTCTTGAACGCAGATGCATTATTATCGGTGGCTCTGAGTATGCAGGTGAGATGAAGAAGTCGATTTTCGGAGTGATGAACTATTTGCTCCCTGAACAAAACATCATGTCGATGCATTGCTCCGCGAACGTTGGTAAAGCTGGTGACTCTGCCCTTTTCTTTGGTCTTTCTGGAACCGGGAAAACAACACTATCTGCTGACAAGCACCGGAGCCTAATCGGGGATGACGAACATGGTTGGTCAGATCGGGGCATTTTCAACATCGAAGGTGGTTGCTACGCAAAATGCATTCACTTAACAGAAGAAACAGAGCCCGAGATTTGGCAAGCAATCAAATTCGGAGCAGTTTTAGAAAATGTTGTCCTTGATCCAAACACACGCGAACCAGATTTTGACGATATCACACATACGGAGAACACGCGGGTAGCCTACCCACTTGAACATATCGACAATATTACAGTACCAAGTGTCAGTGGGCATCCACAAACAATTATTTTCCTTACTGCTGATGCCTACGGCGTATTACCACCAATCAGTAAACTAACAAAAGAACAAGCCATGTACCACTTCCTAAGCGGTTTCACCAGTAAACTTGCTGGTACAGAGCGCGGCATCACATCACCACAAGCAACCTTTTCAACCTGCTTTGGTGCGCCATTCATGCCACTTCATGCAACAAGATACGCTGAACTCCTTGGTGAGAAAATTGATCAACATAACACACAAGTATTTCTTGTCAATACAGGCTGGACCGGTGGCCCTTACGGGACTGGAAACCGAATGAAACTAGCCTACACAAGAACGATGGTCAACGCAGCAGTTGAAGGGAATTTAACCAACACCCCTACTATAAAAAACAGCATATTCGGACTAGAAGTACCCATCGCAGTCGAAGGCGTACCATCTGACATCCTTCAGCCAGAAAAAACATGGGTAGACGCGCACGCATATCAGAAGCAGGCGACTGAACTCGCAATGCAATTCCGAGAAAACTTTAAACAGTTTGGCACTGTTTCAGAGAAAATTGCCAAATTAGGTGGACCACAAGTATAGTGACCGCTTGGTCATCAAAAAAGTGAAGCATCTCACGTCACTACGCCAGTGGACAGATTTCTTCTATCATCTGTCTACTGGTTGTAGTGAATCGTTCAATATGCTTCACTTTTTTGTATTATACGAATAGCGACGTGTCTAGCTACCTTACACCCTTGAAAGGTTTACGCTGAAAACACATTTACACCACTTACAAGTGTTCTTCGCTCCTAAGCGCTCAGAGTCGCGTGAGGATGTCACAATTGGCAGTGTACAAGCTATGAGTACGCTTTGTATTTTTTGTCTTTGCCAAATAACTTTCTCCTAAAAGCCCTCATGAACCCCCAGCGGTTTAGGACTCAATCGCTACTTGATCCAACAGATTTCTCTTGAATCTTCCGAACAATTTTTGTTACGATTTTCCGCGGTGCAAAACGCACCGAACGAACAAGTAAGCGATTTTTCATACCAGGAATGACGATTGTCTTCCCTTTCATAAAACCCCGATAGCCTATTTGCGCAACGTCTCTCGCTGACATGACATGCCCTTTAAACAACTTCGACTGACCGAGCTCAGCACGTGCGGAAAAATGGGTGGCCGTTGGTCCCGGGCAAAGTGCCGTGACAAGCACGTGT
Source organism: Caryophanales bacterium (assembly GCA_031554215.1). GTDB lineage: Bacteria > Bacillota > Bacilli > JARBTR01 > JARBTR01 > JAVBKE01. The sequence goes on along the minus strand of JAVBKF010000129.1, from coordinate 2,662 downwards.
TTCCCTTGTAATTCGTTGGCTAATGCTTCAGTGAACGAGAGGACATAAGCCTTCGTCGCGTAATAAACAGCCATGAGCGGACCAGGCTGAAATGATGCTACAGATGCGATATTGAGCACACCACCGCGCCCATGTTCAATCATCTTTGGTAGGAAGTATTTTGTAAAATGAGTCACTGTTTTCACATTGAGATCAATCATATTCAGCTCAGATCCAGCTTCAGTATGAATGAATTCTCCATATAAACCAAACCCAGCATTGTTGACAAGGTAATCAATCCGAATCCCTGCCGCCTCAATCTCATCAATTACCTGAACGACAGCTTCCTGATGCGAGATATCCTTAGAAATCACTAGAACCTCACAATTAAAGCGACTCCTGATTTCCGACGCCACTGCTTGTAATGGCACCTCATTTCGCGCTAGCAAAACAAGATCATGACCATTTTCTGCAAACAACAGCGCAAGCTCCCTACCAATCCCGTAAGAAGCACCAGTAATGAATGCTGTTTCCCTATTTCCCATCAACGACCATCTCCAATTGTTTAAAATAAATCAACTCGGCAAAACATTTTCAAAGAAGTCATTGATGCCTATTTGAAAAAGCATTTAAGAATGACCTTTCACAACAGCTACGGGAACTGTCGTCGCAATGAAAAATAGCCACTCAGTGTTTCCGGTAGAAACGCCCAAGACGACTGAAAAGTCAGGGTTCACTATATGCGAGTAACTACTAGCAACCTAATTGGACGAATTCAGTGCAAATAATTCGTAGGTAATCACAGTCTCATTGTTCTCCCACTCCACTTTATGGATCGTCGCCATGCCCGATACACCAGCGCTCACTTCACGGCGCACCTGAAGCGGAATATCCAGTGGGTACAACCGGTAGCCCGATTTTCGTAGTGTAAAAATATTTTCAGCCACGCGCTTCTCTCTCGCTTTTGTCACAATCATTGTATTTAATTCTAACGGCATTCCCATGATCAAACTCCTCCAGAAAGAGCTAATAATCCTCTTTGCCTCCATTATAACAATTCTCTAATCCGAATCCTAGTAGAAGCATTGCCTACGGTTATTCGTGTAGGTATGCCGACAAGCATCAAAACGGGATACAATCGGTTCATGCTGTTGGCAGATAGTTGAGAATACGATAGAAAACTACCATTTTGCACCTATATAATAGCTTATTTTGAACCAATTGAAAAAACGCTTTGCCCTTCCTTGCCAACACCAATGTACGTAACAAATATAGAAATTATTTGACCTTCAAATTGGAGCGTAATACGTCGCACATTAAATCTAATTTATGAATCACTTTGTCAGACAGGGTACCTAGTTAGGTCACTATTTCGACCTTGCGTTTTCACCAAAATTACCCATCGTCAAATTAACAACGACTTGGATCAATCTGCTATAATAGCTTTAACAAAACTTCTTAATTAAAAAATCACGATTCTAAAGGAACTGCTATGAAAAAAATTGCCCTTGGTCTTATCCGCTTCTATCAACTCGCTATTTCTCCTTATAGACCGCCATCTTGCCGGTTTCTTCCCACCTGTTCAGAATATGGTTATGAAGCCATTACACGTTTCGGAGCTTTTAAAGGAGGCTATCTTGCGATTCGCCGAATTCTTAAATGTCACCCCTTTCATGAAGGCGGTTTTGATCCTGTGCCTGAAAAAAAGCAGTAATTGAAAATAGTTTCCTCTTGCAATTCCATCATTTTACCGTTATTATAAATCGTAATCATTACGATTTAAGGACGGTTTTTTAATTGAAATATATCCTGATATGCCTATTATTATTGACAAGCCTACTCGCTGGATGTGATGCATCCTCAGATAGTTCAACACCTGCTAAGGACAACAGTAAGCTTCAAGTTTACACGACAGTTTATCCACTGCAGTATTTCTCCGAACAAATTGGCGGTGACTATGTTGAAACCCATTCCATCTATCCTGCTGGTGGTGACGAGCACAGCTATGAACCAACACAAAAGGAAACGATTGCGATAGCGGATGCTGACCTGTTTTTCTATATCGGCTATGGTCTTGAAGCCTTTGTTCCGAAAATGAAACAATCGTTGGAAAATGAACATGTGTCATTTCTAGCGATTGGTGAACAAATTGATGTGCCTGATATCAAAGCTGGTGAACATGCTGACGATGATCATGGTGATGAAGCTGGTGAATTCAGTGAAAAAAACCCTCATATCTGGCTAGATCCAATCTATTGTATTGATATGGCAAAAGTGATCAAGGACGAATTCACAGAACAAATGCCAGAACATGCAGATGAATTCCAACAGAACTTTGAAGCCCTATCAAGCAAGCTAACGGCTTTGAACGAAGAATTTATAGCAGTCACATCTAGCGCACCGAAGAAAGAATTTCTAGTGTCTCATGCAGCATTCAGTTATTGGGAAGAACGCTATGGCATTAAGCAAATCCCAATTGCGGGTTTATCCTCTTCCGATGAACCTTCGCAGAAACAAATGAAGGATATTATTGATACGATCAATGCACATGATTTGAAATATATTTTAGTGGAACAAAATATCAGCCCTAAATTTGCAGAGACCATTCAGGCAGAAACGGATGTAGAGATTTTACCCATTCACAATTTAGCTGTCTTAACACAAGAAGATATTGATCAAGGTG
>JAVBKF010000098.1:0-22053 GCA_031554215.1 Caryophanales bacterium | reverse complement strand
AGGAAAAATCGGTGAGCTAACACCATCAGGAGGAATATCATCAATGAATGAAATGTGGCCAATGGGCGGAACGCCCCAAATGGGAGGAATGCCCCAAATGGGGGGGATGCCTCAAATGGGAGGAATGCCCCAAATGGGAGGGATGCCTCAAATGGGAGGAATGCCTCAAATGGGAGGAATGCCTCAAATGGGAGGGATGCCTCAAATGGGAGGGATGCCTCAAATGGGAGGGATGCCCCAGATGGGGGGAATGCCTCAAATGGGAGGGATGTCTCATTTAGGAGGATACCCCCAAATGGGAGGAATGCCTCATAGCGGCATGCAAACACTACCGTCTCCAAATGGTCCTCACGGATATCCACATGTGAAAATGCCTTTTGGGCAACCTGAAGCCATTCCTGTTGCAGGCTGTGGTTGCGGCGGACAACATCCACATATGTATCAAGGATCGCCAATGCAAGGACATTTTCAACCATCCTATCCTTATGGAATGCCACGAATACACACGGATTTCTAGGAGTCTATCCAACAGAGGGACAGCGGTTTTTCTCGCTGTCTTTTTTATCATGTACAAAAATCTAACTATCAACCGAATTTCCTTCAGTTTATGAGCCCATGTGTTTGCCTACTCGGTACTAAACAAGGGAAATGATCAGCAAGCAATTTCAATCATCCCATTCCTTTCTGCAGTAACAAGCATTTAAACAACAATTGCATCGAATGAGTTTCACACGCACATCCACTTTTTTGCAGACCTTCCACTGTTTGAGAACAATCACTGCCTATACGGCTTTCTTCATTACATATCCTCAAAAGGCTATTCCTGATCACTTTTCTTCATTTGAAAATTGCTTAGAAGCGCTTTGCTACCACGAGTCAATTCATGCATACACTGTATCCTTGAAATCAGCAATAGATTACTTATTAAATTTTTTGATCAAGTAGAAAAATGCCGGTGGTGTCTTGCTGAATTCAGGCAACATTCTGAGCGAATCCAACCGTCTTGCGATAATCAAATTTATCGGAGAGCAATCTCTTTTGGAGATAAGGAATAAGCAACAGAATGAAGAGGCGGACTATATCATTTGCGGAGACGTTGCTGATCATAAATTTCTGCGAGGCTGAGGACGATCTCCTTCTTCTCATTGACTTTGATTTGATGGCATGTGTGCCGGCACGAATTGAACTCTTTCGGTTTGCGTACCCGATTTACCAAGAATTCAATTTTCACTTGAAAAATGATTGCTGTTTTTCGCAGTTGAATAAATTTAACGGGTCCGTATTCTCTAAAAGCATTGGGCTACCGACTGATGGTTTTCTCGAATGAAATCGCACGCGAACAAGGGACCCATATCTCGCTTAAAAAAGCAATATTTCATTGAAAACGCCCAAAATGAATACACTGCTCGCATTGATTTGTTCCATACGATCCAAACTATGATAAAATAGAGTCATTTCAAAGTTGAATGGAGCGAGTGAGATTGGAGAAAAAAATTGCTTATTTAGTACAATGGTTACAAGAGAAAGTGGCAAATGCTGGTGTCAAAGGTCTTGTTGTTGGTGTCAGTGGTGGCATTGATTCAGCAGTTGTTGCCTACTTGATCAAACGGGCTTTTCCGGAAAATAGTTTAGGCGTTATTATGCCATGCAAAAGCAGTGCTGTCGACAAAAAGGATGCACTCCTAGTGATTGAAGGATGTACGCTGAAACACATTGAAATTGATCTCACAGAGACTCATGATGGTTTATTCTCGATCATTAAAAACCAAATCTCGAAAGAAGATTGGTCTACGTCCAATGAAACACTAAATGATGCTAATTTACGTGCGCGATTGCGGATGTCCACACTTTATAGTCTGGCAACTAATTACAATTACCTTGTCGTTGGGACTGATAATGCGGCAGAGTGGCATACTGGTTATTTCACAAAATATGGCGATGGTGGTGTTGATCTAGTGCCACTCGTGCATTTGACAAAGACTGAAGTACGTGAAATGGCGTATCACTTAGGTGTTCCAAAGGCCGTGATTGAAAAGGCACCTAGTGCTGGTCTTTGGGAGGGTCAAACCGATGAGAATGAAATGGGGACGACCTATCAAGTGATTGACCAATTCCTCAAAGGAGAACAGGTTGCGCAAACAGATTTGGAGATTATTAACAAATTGCATCAGCGTTCTGCCCACAAGCGTCAGTTGGCAGCAGCTCCTGACAAGGGGAAATTGTAGACCAAGAAAACTACCAAAAATTTCTGTGAGTGAAAAAAGAAAAATTGCCCATAGTAATAACGAGCCTTTGCTCTTTAAAAAACAATGGGAGGTAACTCATTTGAAAAAGTACTTGGTCGTGGCCTTTGCTTTTATACTTGTATTGGGTCTTGTCGGATGTAATAATGATGTCCAAAACGAAGCAACTGGCGATCTTGAAAATGTTGAAAATACGCCGGACATGAAGTCTCCTAAAGAGATGTGGAATGACATGGGTGTTATGAACGATGCTGATAAAGAGTTAGCACAAAAATGCGCTGATATTGCCGTTGCACAGGAACATGTGGAGGGTGCCCAAACTTATGCGATGGGGGACACTGTGTATGTTGCACTGCGAGTAGAAGATAATGTGGATGATGAAAAGGTGATAAAAGAGGTTCGTAATGCACTCGAAAATGAAACTGCTGACATGAATTTCAACATTGTTTCTGACTATGGTGCTTTTGAGCAAATGAAGAAAGGTACAAAAGGGGTTAAAGGGAATAAAGACAATGTCCCAACTGCACCTGAAACAGTCCCAACTGCACCAGAAGTAGCACCAACTAAATAAGTTGCATCGCAATAAAATCATGTAATGTTCCGAACGGATTTGGAGCGTTGCGTGATTTTTTTGTGCTTACTACTTTGTTTGATCAGATGCCGGAAAAAGCGGCGAACAGAATAGCTGGATCTTAGTATAAACACAGTGCAAAACCGATTGCTTGTAAAATGAGATGAAGCATTTAAGGTTGCAAATTTGCCTACATAATGTACAATTAGAAAAGGAAATTGAGAAAAAACGGGGAGAAATCATGCGTAAAATTAAGCTTGTCACGGACTCTACAACTGACCTATCGCAAGAACAAATAAAAGAGATGGGCATTACTGTAGTACCTCTCAGCATCATGATTGATGGTGAAACATATGTGGACGGTGACTTAACACCTGACCAGTTTCTTGAAAGAATGGAAAATTCAAAAACATTACCAAAAAGTTCACAACCTGCGACTGGTGCCTTTGTTGAAGCGTTTGATCGATTGAATGAACCAGATAGTGAAATATTATGTATTATGCTGTCTGAACAATTGAGTGGTACTTGTCAATCTGCGCGGATTGCGGCAGAAATGTCAGAGGCAAAGGTAACCGTTGTTGATTCAAAATTGGTTTCGTCTGCAACGCAGTTTCAATTAACGGAAGCCTCCCGGATGATAGCGGATGGTCACACAGTAGCTGAAATTGTCTCAAGACTTGTGGATATTCGGGAGAAAACACAATTATACATCGCAGTTGGGAATTTGGATAACCTTGTTAAAGGCGGGCGAATCAGTAAAGGGAAAGCCATGATTGGCAATTTACTAAGTGTGAAGCCTATTGTTAAATTTAAAGATGGCATCATTGTTGAAGATGATAAAGTTCGTAGTATTGGACAAGCGATTAAATTCTTTATTCATAAGCTTGAGCAAGATCTAGAAACGAAGACGTTAAAACATGTGGCTGTAATTTATGTCGGTGAAAAAGATACTGCTAGAACGCTAGAAGCCGAAATTAATAAAGTGACCAACACTGGTGCTATTTCCAAGACGCCTGCCACATCTGTTGTCGCTACCTATGTCGGTAGGGGCACTTTGGCAATTAGCTACTTTGCAGAGTAACCACTAGGTATTCGTTGCTTAAAACGCAATATTCAGGTGGGTTATTATCAGAAATGTCGGTTGAATTAGATTGTAGAACTGTTTGTTGCAGGACTTTGATGGCAGAGTGTTATATCATTTAAATTGGTCTGTAAGGATTATTTGCTCACGTAGTTTTACCGTACCAACAGCACTAAACAATTTCTTCATAACATGGTATAGTTGTTTGGTAAAACAAAACGTAAGGAGATGTACAAATGGGTAGAGTACAAAACCCCAAAAAAGGGGCATTAGACGCAAACCGCAGTAAAGTATTTATGAAGATGTCAAAGGAAATATACGTTGCTGCCAAAAATGGTGGAGCTGATCCAAATGGGAATACAGCCCTTAGGCTAGCAATTGAGAAGGCGCGTGCAGTCAGTACACCAAAAGATACAATTGACCGCGCAATCAAGAAGGCAAATGGTGCACATGATGGCGAAAATTTTGAGGAAATCACGTACGAAGGATATGGTCCGGGCGGGATTGCGGTGCTTGTGAATTGTTTAACTGACAATCGTAACCGAACTGCATCTAATGTAAGAACAGCTTTCGGTAAGAATGGTGGAAATCTTGGTGAAACAGGCAGTGTTGCCTATATGTTTAACCGCAAGGGATATCTTGCAATCAGTCGTGAAGATATAGACATAGATGAAGATGAAATGATGATGATTGCACTTGAGGCAGGTGCTGAGGATATGAGTACAAAGGACTATGCTTTTGAAATATATACTGAACCAAATGGTTTCCTTGATGTCAAGGAGGCTATTGCCAGACAGGGATATGAATTTATTTCTGCAGAAATTTCGATGATTCCTACGATTTACAACCAACTAGCACCTGAAAACCAGACATTAATGGAGCGTCTAATTGAAGTGTTAGAAAATGACGACGATGTTCAGGACGTCTATCATAATTCTGAAGAATAACACGTTGATGGTACTTTGGAAATAACAAGTGCTGTTCGGTATGGGTATCTAATTTGTCACGATGAGGTTTGTCCATTAAAAGATTGGAGTCTTGCGATTGTTGACTGAAAAATTGCAGGGCTTCTTTCATTTAAGTAGCCACATATTACAATGGAAAAATCACTAACGCGTCAGTGAGGATGCTGAACATGGCTTGTACAAATAGGGGAAACAACCAAGAGAGATCTATTTTGGTTGTTTTTTTATGTGAAAATAAAGGGGTTAAGCGTTCTAAATTCAAAACGTCTTCAAGTTAAAAGAAAAAAAGGAAATTGAAAACGTCTCTTCGTGAATCAAAAACAGATATAAAGTGAAGCTGAAAATACTGAATGGAAGCCAAATCATGGCCTTAGAAGTGTCGACATCTTGGTCTTTTTGGCAGAGGAATACAATCCTACTGCTCAGCTGTTGCTTCAAAGTGCGGGAGGATAATCATTTTAATAGACAAGAGGAGAAACAGAGGGTGGCGTCTCTCTGTTTTTTCTTCTTACGCATTGAACCGTATGATTGGCACAATGCGTTTGTTTAAAGGATGACTTTTTCTGAGTCCCCCCGAGTACTCAGTGCTTTTTCGCTCAAGTAAGTTAGCCTATTGATTGATATCAATTTCATTTTCGTAGGTTTTTTTGCCCAGTTCCTCACCTAGAATGCCGTCATTCACAGTGAGAAGAACCGGTGAGGTTGTATCTTTGAGAGAATAGGCACCTGCGCATTTGACGGTTTCCCCCGGCTTCACATTCAAAAGGATATTTGCTAGTCCCTCTGAGTATTTGTGGTTCAGTGTGATCCCTGGAAGTAGCATTTCGTCATTTTGTGAAAACACAGTGTTTGCAGGGAAAACGACTGTAGGTCTTTGCTCGGTATCGGATGTGTTTGTAAAATTATATGTAATGATAAATAAGTCTGAAGGTTGTCCTTTTTTTGGTGCAGCGGGTAAGAAATCATAACCAGTTAATTTAATTTTCGCTTCACTCGTTTCAATTACATCATCTTCAAAATAAGGAACTTCTTTAGATGACTCATTTTCCTTCTTTTCCTGCTCATCTGTAGCAGAACTGTCTTTCTTCTCACTATTATTGCTTTCTTCCTTCTTTTTTGGCTCAATGGCTTCCTTTCCTGTTGAGCAAGCAGACATCGTGAATGCGATCAGAAAAATGACGAGCAGTGTAGTAGCTTTCCTCATTGATGTAACTCCTTTTATAATCAATAAATGCACCTATTAATCGTATCAAGAAATCTTTGAAATGTCGATTAATTTCACACTATTACTTACTTTATTGACCAAAATAGTGAGGTATCATAATTGACATTGGATGAGTTACCACTAATGGAGACAAGGGGTCATTCAAATTTGAGGATGGGTATTTAATTTCCTATCTAGGGAATCGCCTTTCTGAAAAGAAGTGTGAATGCGATGATTTTGATAGTTCTACTGCTGAAAATGGCAGTTAAAATAGAATTTGTGATAAAAAATAACATATTGTGAAAAATAAGTTCTTGAAAAACGTGGAAAATCACCTTGTTTTTATGATATGATAAATTTAGAAGGTACATACAAAATACTACAATTGAGTATGCTTGATACAATCATATGTATTATGCATACAAGAGTTTTTTTGGAAGAATGGAAAGATTTTTTCGAGTAAGAAGATCGACTACCTATGAAAGATCTTCTTGAGTTTTGACTATAGTAGCTTCACAAACAACGATTTTGATATCAGCTATTGTAGGAAAAAGGCCAGAGGATTGCGTGCAACTAATTAAATCTTTTTTAACCAGCAATGGGCGCTAGCTGTTTTTCAGAATTCTTTGTTTATCATGATATTCTATACGATCATCTAGCGAGGACAACCGATGAAGGTTGAAAAAGAGTGCGTAGCTCATCCTAGTGGGGCTATTACGAGGAATGGTCATTTAATTGCTGCTAACGGAGGCTCAGATTGAATTGACTGCTCGTTTGATTTAATGGTCGCAATGATGCTTTCATAGTTGAAGGTCAATATTCAGATCAATTATTATTTTGTTTGTTACTTTTATTAAGATAGGTATATTAGTTTTAAAGAATTTGAGGAGGATGATACGATGGATTTAAATAGAGGCAAAAGAAGAAATCCCAAAAAAAAGACGTTATTTCTAAACCGCTTGGTTCTCGCTATGTTGCTACTAAACCTAGTGACAACACCAATGGGTCTTCAAACGAAGGCTCTTGCTGATGAAAGTAGCATTTCAACAAATAATACGATACAAGATGCAGGATTTGAAAGTTTCAATGATTTAGAGGATACCGACTATACTAATGAAGAAAGTCAGTATTGGAAGACAAGTAAGGGCAATATTGCAACTGGGCTTTCAGGTGATAGTCATTCTGGTAACCACAGTCTGTACCTTACACCAGACAATTCTTCTTCTGAGGTGTATCAAGATATTGCACTGACACCAGAAGAAAGTGTTACTTTTACACTCTGGGTAAAAGGGAGTGAAACAGGTGGTCCATTGACAATTTATGCCGGAGATCAGGAGATTTATTCTTCTACGGTTGAACCATCGGCAGAATGGACTCAAATAACAACTGATTCCTTTACAGTTCCAATTGACGAGTCTACAACTAGACTCGAGCTTGCAGTAACAGGTGAGGCAACTGGACTATTTGTTGATGACATTAAATTGGCAACATCAAAGAATACTAGTCAAAACGAGATTCCGGAAGAATACGAGATGACAGAAGAATATGTTGATGAAAATAACAAGCCTATAGAGGGGCAACCAGATTCAACGTCAAGTGTACCTAGTGAAACGACTTATAGCAAAACACCACCGACAATATCAGGGTATTCATATCAGGGATACAAAGTGGATGATGATACTTCTTTTGAAACAGGAGAGCCCCATGTTTCTGAGGTTACTGGCCCTCACACAGTCAAAATGAAGTATGTAAAGAACGAAGTAACCACGGAAGCTGATAATCATCAGCTGTTAACGACCAATGAAACCTTGGAAATCTCACCAAAATTACAAGTTACGAATGGTGATCTAATTCTTTCCTATGAGAATAAAGAATTTGCGATGACCGATGACATTACCAATGAAGATTTGCTAGAGGGGGTAGTGGCATATAATATCGCATACTCTGAAAACCTTAGTAGCAGTGTAAAGATTACCTCAAGTAATGTTGACCCTGGAGTTCCAGGCATTTATCAGGTGACCTACGAGGTGGAAGATAGCCATGATGGCAAAATATCGGCAACAGCAGAAATATTTATTAAAGATGATCCGCGCGTAACCACTGGAGGGAAAACTGAAGATGAGACAAGTGAGCTTTTCATCACATCACACAACTTAGTTTTTGAATCGACCGATACAGTGGATAATGCGAAACTGTTAGAAGATGTGGTTGCATTTGATCACGTCGAAGGCGACATTAGCGCTTCAGTCATTGTTGAGGAAAGTGACGTTGTCAGCGGGACTCCAGGCATCTATAATGTGACATTTAAAGCTTTCAATTCTAGTAATGACGCCGTTATAAGAGAGATTCATGTCTTGATTAAAGATAGCAAAACAGTTGGACCTGACCCTTATATTACTGCCCATAACCAATTGTATACTACCTCAAATAATGTCGATGACAAGCAGCTTCTCACAAAAGCTCAGGGATTTGACGAATATGATGGTGATTTATCATCAGAAGTAAAAATCAAGGATAAAGGTGGACTTGTATCCGGCGTGCCAGGCGTTTACTCCGTTACCTACGAAGTAAGTGACCATGACAAACCAGTTCCACATACAATTAGCAAAACGGTTGAAGTATGTATCATTGGTGGTAAACCAGCAGGTGGCACAGATGGTACCCCGTATCTCTCGGCATCGAATAAGGTGTTTGATAAGTCAGATGTAGTAACCAATGACAATGGGGGAAAAGGGTTATTAAATGGTGTCATAGGATTTGATATAGATGATGGCGATCTAACGAGTGATGTGAAAATTGCAAAGGTAGATGGTAACCCAGAACTAGATCCCGCTGCTAAAATTATGGAAAAAACAGGTATTCACACAGTTACGTATACTGTTACGGATTCTAAAGGAAATGAAACCGAAAAAGAGGTGCTTGTTTTTGTTACAGATACGAGCACAGTAACAGGCAGTACTGTTGATGCACCATATATCACAGCGCCAAATAAAGTCTATCTAAAGTCAGATACTGTACTGAACGATGCTTCTGAAAAAGGACTCATGAAAGATGTCGTTGGATTTGATTTGATTGACGGAGACCTTACGGACGATGTGAAGATCACAAAGGTGGATGGTGCGCCTTCACAAGGTAATCCAGCTTCAAAAATAACAGGAATACCAGGGATTCATATTGTGACTTATTGGGTCATAGATAGTAAATCTCCACCAAATATTACAACGAACGATGCTGAAGTGTTTGTTCAAGATGAAACAACTACTGGAGGGGTAGATGGGGCACCTTATATTTCAGCTCCAAATAAAGTATTTGATGATGCGGATGTTGTGGATGATGCCGCCTTACTGAAGGATGTTCTCGGGTTTGATCAAGAGGACGGAACATTGACAGACGATGTAACCATCACTAAGGTAGATGGTACAGCAACGACCAATGCAGGTGCCATTATTTCAGGGAAACCTGGGGTTTACACAGTAACTTATTCACTGACCGATAGTGATAATCATACAACAGAAAATGAAGCGCTAGTATTCGTTAAGGGACCAACTACTAGTGGCGGGGAAGAAGGCGCACCGTATATCACGGCGCCGAATAAAGTCTTTGCATTAGACGATGTGATCACAAATAATGCGAGCGAAAAAGGACTTATGAAAGATGTTACTGCTTTTGATCTAGAAGATGGTGTCGTCACAAGTGACGTAACAATTACCCATGTAGATGGTGCCATTACAACGGATGCTGGCACGGCAATCACTGGAAAGCCAGGTACTCATACTGTAACTTACTCGGTTACTGATAGCACCAATAAAACGACAACAAGGGAAGTTGAAGTGTACGTCAAAGACGAAACAACAACTGGTGGTGAGAATGGTGCACCTTATATTTCTGCACCAAACAAAGTCTACGGGCAAACAGATCTGATCACGAATGACGCTGGAGCGAAAGGGTTATTGAAAGATGTCACAGCATTCGATGTAGAAGATGGTGCGATTACAAAAGATGTCACAATCACAAAATTAGATGGCGTAGCGACAACGAATCCAGGTGCTGATATTTCTGGGAAACCAGGTATTTACAAAGTAACTTATTCTGTCACTGATAGTGATGGTTTAACGACAACAAATAATGCCGAGGTACTTGTTACAGGTCCTAACACATCAGGTGGTGCTAATGGTGCACCGTATATAACAGCTGGTAATAAAGTTTATAAACAATCGGATGTGATCACAAATGGAACAGGTGCAAATGGATTATTGAAAGATGTCACTGCATTTGATAAGGAAGATGGAACGATTACAGGAGCGGTTACGATTACAGAAGTTGACGGAGAAGCTACAACTGATGCGGGTACTGATCTGTCAGGGAAATCAGGTATTCATACAGTAACCTATTCTGTCACTGATAGTGATAACAAGACGACTACCAAAGAAGTCCAAGTGTTTATCGGCGATCACACAACGACAGGCGGTGAAAATGGCGCACCTTATATTTCAGCGCCAAATAAAGTATTTGAAGAGACTGATGTTGTGACAAATGGAACAGGTGCAAATGGATTATTGAAAGATGTCATTGCATTTGATGAAGAAGATGGTGAAATCACAGATGATATTCAGATTACAAAGGTTAATGATGTAGCTACTGGAAATGCTGCAAGCATGATCTCTGGAAAACCAGGTATCTATGCCGTGACTTACTCGGTCAAGGATAGTGATGGCAAAACAGCGACCAATGTGGCTGAGGTACTCGTTAAGGGACCAACTACGTCTGGTGGAGAAAATGGTGCACCATACATTAACGCACCAAACAAGGTTTACGACAAATCTGATATTGTAACGAATGGCGCAGATGCAAAAGGTTTACTAAAAGATGTCACTGCGTTTGATGAAGAGGATGGAACAATTACAGGAGCGGTTACAATCACCATGGTAGACGGTGTAGCGACGAATGATGCGGCATCAGTTCTTTCAGGAAAACTAGGAACCTATCAGGTAACTTATTCTGTGACAGATAGTGACGCGAAAGTAACGACCAGGACTGTTGAAGTACTCGTCAAAGATCAAACAACAGAAGGTGGAAAAGATGGCGCACCTTATATTACAGCGCCAAACAAAGTCTATGAACAACTAGATGTTGTAACAAATGGAACAGATGCTAATGGGTTAATGAAAGATGTCACTGCATTTGATATAGTAGATGGAACAATTGCAGATGGCGTTACAATCACAAAGGTTAATGGCAAAACAACGAATGATGCAGCATCTGAAATTTCAGGAAAACCAGGGATTTACCAAGTGACCTATTCGGTTTCTGATTCAGATGGTAAAGTAACGACTAAAGATGCAGAGGTACTTGTTAAAGGTCCTAGCACGGTAGGCGGAACGGACGGCGCACCATATATCACAGCAGAAACAAAGATATACGAAAAGACTGATGTCGTAACGAATGGCACAGGTGCAAAAGGATTATTGAAAGATGTCACTGCATTTGATGAAAAGGATGGAACACTTACAGAAGATGTCACCATCACAAAAGTAGATGGTAAAACAACAGAAAATGCAGCGTCTTTAATCTCGGGGAAACCAGGGATCTACCAAGTGACCTATTCGGTCACAGATAGTGACAATAAAACAACCACATCAGTCGTTGACGTATTTGTCAAAAATACAACAACAACTGGTGGAAAAGATGGTGCACCTTACATTACAGCAGGCAATAAAGTCTACGAACAAACGGATGTCATCACAAATGATACGGGTGATTATGGATTACTCAAAGATGTTGTGGCATTTGATGAAGAGGACGGTGAGTTAACAGACAAGGTAACAATCACTCTAGTTAATGGAGAACCGACCGACAATGCAGCAGCAGTATTATCAGGAAAACCAGGGATTTACCAAGTGACCTATTCGGTGACAGACAGTGATGCTAAAGTGACGACGAATGAAGTTGAAATACTCGTTAAAGACCACACGACAACCGGTGGTGAGAATGGAAAACCATATATTACAGCACCAAATAAAGTGTATGAGAAGTCCGATGTCATTACAAATGATGCTGGGGCTTTGGGATTACTAAAAGATGTAACAGGATTTGATCAAGAAGATGGCACCTTAACGGATGATGTAAAAATCATCAAGGTTGATGGAAAAACAACAGCAGATCCAGCAAATGTACTGTCAGGAAAACCAGGGATTTATGATGTCACCTACAGTTTGACGGATAGTGACAAGAATATAACTGAAATGACAGTGTCCGTATTTGTTAAGGATAAAGCACCAGTAACTGGAGGCGAAAGTCCCTATATTACCGCGGCAGATAAAGTTTTTGAAACGACAGATGTGATTGATCAAGCTGCTCTATTGAAAGATGTTCTAGCATTTGACCTTGAAGATGGCGATTTGACAAGTGCTGTGACAATTAAAGAAAGTAATGTTGTTTCAGGCGTTGCAGGAGACTATACTGTAACCTATACGGTAACAGATAAAGCTGGCAACACATTCGACAAGCAGATAAACGTCAAGATTCAAGATACAGTACCACCACTAAAACCGGTGATAAATCCAATAGATCCAGGTGATACTGTGATTACTGGAACCGGAGAACCCGGAGCTACAATCGAGATTACGCTTCCAAATGGAGAAATTGTCACAGCACCAATAGATGAGAATGGTAACTGGGAAGTGACATCACCGGCGCCATTAAAGCCAGGAGAAGTTGTAACAGGCGTAGTCATTACGTCGGACGGAAACAAAAGTCCAATAACGACTGCCACTGTTGGCGACGAAGAGACACCGAAACCAGGAAATCATATAGACCCACCAATCATCAATCCGGTAGATCCAGGTGATGAAATCGTTACAGGAACAGGAGAGCCAGGAACAATCATTCAAGTGACACTTCCAGGCGGAGAGACGGTAACGACAGTCGTTAATCCCGATGGTAGTTGGTCAGTTCAGTTGCCAAGACCAGCATTGCCAGGTGATGTAATCACAGCGATTGCGATTGATGAGGATGGAAACAAGAGCACAGAAGCAACCATTACGGTGCCGGCATATGCTACTGGGACTCGTGTTCCGAAAACCGGAGATGAAAATCAAGCTACTAGTGCTTTATGGGCAATGCTTGCAGCAGGATTCATTCTTGTTTTGGTAAGAACATCCAACCGAAAAGTAAAAGGATTGAAGTAGTCACGAGCTGCATTCTCAGAATCTGATTGTGCTATAATGAAGTGCTTAGAATGACATTAGAAAATCTCATGTTTTAAATCCCCAAAGCAAAGGGGTATTTAAAACTGAGATTTTCTTTTTGTACCAATGACAAGTCATATGCTAATGGCAATTGGTCGTGTGGGTGTGTTGGTACCCTTCTGCAATGGTAATGGCGCGATAGGCTAGGGGAGTGATAGCTGACTGGTACAGCTATAAAAGGGCACCGGAAATACAATTTCTGATAAAAAGAGGCTGTAGCATATGAAGATAATTGAAGATAACCTGTGAGTACAATCAAGTAAACAGACAGATCTCTTCTAGATTTGTATCAACTAAAAAATCTATACGAGGATTGAAAAATGGTTCAAAACATGCGGATGTTTGAGCCGATTTTCTATTAAATCTGGCAAGGTAGTTTTGAAAATTGTGCTGATAGGTGTTACAATGAAAATGGTATCATCGCTATGAAAAAGCAGAAAAAATCCCGCTTGTATGACATTACAGGTGGGTTTGGTTTGTCAAGAAGGTTTATTGTTCAATAATTATGCAAGCCTAAGACTGAGAGGGAAACAAATGTTTGAATACATAAATGGCCGGTTGGATTATGTTTGTCCGGAGTTTATTACGGTTGAAACAAGTGGCGTTGGTTATTTACTTGTTGTTCCCAATCCTTTTGCATTTCAAGGGCAAGTGGGTGAACTTGTGAAGATTTTTGTCTACCATCATGTTCGCGAGGATTTTGAAGCATTGTATGGGTTTTCTAGCCGGGAAGAGCGAAAGTTCTTTATCAAGTTGATTAATGTCACTGGTATTGGTCCCAAGGGCGCATTAGCTGTACTTGCTTCCGGACAAGTGAGCCATGTCGTTCAGGCTATTGAGTCGGAAAATGAGGCTTATCTAGTGAAGTTTCCGGGTGTCGGTAAAAAGACGGCGAGACAAATTATTCTCGACCTTAAAGGCAAGCTGAAGGAATTTACAGCAGATGGTGATATCGTTGGAACGAGCGTACAACAGGTATTTGCAGATGAGAATCTTTTAGAAGCCATCCAAGCGCTTCAGGCACTTGGCTATTCTGAGAAAGAGCTGGCAAAGACAACGAAGGTACTGGCGAGTGAATCGTGTACAACAGAAGAATATATCAAGCTAGCATTAAAAATGATGTTGAAATAATGCGTGACTTTGTTTATTTTTATAGTGTTTTTGAATAGAAAATAGTCGTTATCTCGTCATATTTGGAGATAGAGCAGGTGAGTAAATGGAAGATCGTATTGTAGATGGTGGCAGTGTAGAAAGTGAAGATGGCTTTGAATATAGCTTGCGTCCACAAACATTGAATCAATATATCGGTCAGGATAAAGTAAAGGAAAACATGCGGATATTTATTGAAGCTGCAAAATACCGTGATGAAACCTTGGATCATGTATTGCTTTATGGTCCCCCAGGACTCGGGAAGACGACACTTGCAGCGATTATTGCTAATGAGATGGGTGTACAGCTTCGGACAACATCCGGACCAGCAATTGAACGCGCTGGTGATCTTGCGGCGATTCTCAGTTCGCTGAAACCAGGTGATGTACTTTTTATAGATGAAATACATCGGCTTCCAAAAGCGATTGAAGAAATCCTCTATCCTGCGATGGAAGATTTCTGTCTTGATATCATCATTGGAAAAGAGGCAGGGGCACGTTCGGTTAGGGTTGAGTTGCCGCCGTTTACGCTTGTGGGTGCGACAACGCGTGCTGGAAACTTGTCAGCGCCACTTCGTGATCGTTTTGGTGTTATTTCTCGCTTGGAGTATTACAATGAATCACAACTAAGAGAAATCGTAACGAGAACAGCGGATATTTTGGAGACAGAAATTGACGAGGAAGCGGCATCTGAGATTGCTAGGCGCTCGCGGGGAACACCAAGAATTGCGAATCGGTTACTTCGCCGGGTTCGTGACTTTGCTCAGGTGAAAGGGGACGGGAGAACGACATTTGCTATCGCGGACTACGCACTGGAGTTAATGCAGGTTGATAAAGTAGGACTCGATCAAATTGACAGAAAGCTTCTGCTTGGCATTATTGAGAAGTTTCGAGGTGGGCCGGTAGGTCTTGAAACAATTGCTGCAACAATTGGCGAGGATGCTGGGACAATTGAAGACGTCTATGAACCCTACCTTCTGCAAATTGGTTTTATTCAGCGAACACCAAGAGGGCGTGTTGCTTCTGATTTAGTGTACCATCATTTTAATGTGCGAAGAAATCTGCCTGATGGTGTTCAGCAACAATTGAATTTAGATAACTAAATCAGTACCACCAGGAACGTGTTGCCATGTGTCGTTATCGTGACAATCGTTTTAGAGGTGTGATTTGTTTTTGAAGCCGATGAAGTAGTCCAATTTAAAATTTGAAGGGATTGTTCTAAAAGCGATATGAGAGTTGATTTGTATGATTTTGATTTACCGCCCCACTTAATTGCTCAAACACCACTGGCAGTGCGCGCGAATAGCCGCTTGATGGTTGTAGATAAGGAATCCGGGCATACGCAGCATAGTCATTTCCATCAATTGAAGCATTTTTTGCAGGCTGGAGACTGTCTCGTCCTAAATAATACAAAGGTATTGCCCGCCCGGCTGTACGGGAGAAAAACGGATACCGATGCGCATATTGAAGTGTTACTGCTTAAGAACACTGCAGGGGATGTATGGGAAACACTTGTGAAGCCGGCGAAAAGAATTCGTGTTGGTACGAAAATTTCGTTTGGAGATGGCAGGTTAACAGCCGTATGTGTCGCTGAAGGCGATCAAGGTGGTCGCGTTCTCGCGTTTCATTATCAGGGCATCTTTATTGAAATTCTTGATCAACTTGGTGAAATGCCATTACCACCTTATATTCGGGAGCAACTAGAGGATAAGGATCGTTACCAAACGGTTTATGCAAAAGAGCAGGGCTCCGCAGCCGCACCAACAGCTGGCCTTCATTTCACAGAAGAACTGCTTTCAGAACTGAGTAGAATGGGTGTTACCCTTGCATTTATTACGTTACATGTAGGACTTGGAACGTTCAGACCAGTAGCTGTGGATACGATTGAGGCGCACGAGATGCATTCTGAATATTATTCGATGAATGCTGAAACAGCACAGATTCTTAATCGTGCAAAGGCAAGTGGCAGAAAAGTTTATGCTGTAGGAACGACTTCGGCACGGACACTCGAGACGATTGCTCAAGCGGGCAATGGTCAGTTTACTGAGGCCAGCGGATGGACGAATATTTTTATTTATCCTGGCTATCAATTTCTAGCAATTGATGGGATGATTACGAACTTTCATTTGCCTAAGTCAACACTGATCATGCTTGTTAGTGCGCTTTCTAGCCGTGAAAATATGCTTCGAGCATATCAAATCGCTGTAGATGAAGAATACCGTTTTTTCAGTTTTGGCGATGCCATGTTCATTAAATAACCTATTAAATTAGGTCTGATTCGAGTAAAATAAAATAATCATCTATATAGGGGAGGATTCGGTTTGCCCGCAATCACATATGAATTAATCAAAACATGTAAACAGACAGGTGCTCGCCTTGGTAAAGTACATACACCGCACGGGAGCTTTTCAACACCTGCGTTTATGCCAGTTGGCACACAGGCGACAGTGAAGTCAATGTCGCCAGAAGAAGTTAGCGGAATGGGTGCTAATATTATTCTAGGAAATACCTATCACTTATGGCTTCGTCCAGGTCATGAAATCATTAAAGAGGCCGGTGGTCTTCATAAATTTATGAATTGGAATGGCGCGATTCTGACAGACTCAGGCGGATTCCAGGTATTTAGTTTAAGTGATTTGCGAAAAATAGAAGAGGAAGGTGTTCATTTTCGCAATCATATCAATGGTGATAAACTATTTCTATCGCCAGAAAAATCAATGGAAATTCAAAATGCACTGGGCTCTGATATCATGATGGCTTTCGATGAATGTCCACCATATCCAGCGAGCTTTGAGTACATGAAGAATTCCGTTGAACGAACGTCAAGATGGGCAGAAAGATGCTTGAAAGCGCATACAAATACTGAAATACAAGGTTTATTTGGTATTATTCAGGGGGGAGAGTATAAGGAATTGCGCAAAATCAGTGCGCAGGATCTGACATCGCTTGATTTCCCAGGGTACGCCATCGGTGGTCTTTCAGTTGGAGAACCGAAGGATATCATGAATGAAATGCTCGAATTTACCACGCCGCTTCTGCCTAGTGGAAAGCCGCGCTATTTGATGGGTGTTGGCTCGCCGGATTCACTGATTGACGGTGCGATTCGCGGTGTGGACATGTTTGATTGTGTCTTGCCAACACGGATAGCGAGAAACGGTACGCTGATGACATCGGCTGGACGCGTCGTGATCAAAAACGAAAAATATGCACGTGATTTTGGTCCAATTGATGAGAAATGTGATTGTTACACTTGCCAAAATTACAGCAGAGCTTACATTCGCCATCTGATTCGGAGCGAAGAAACATTCGGAATAAGATTAACATCTTATCATAACCTTCATTTTCTGTTAAAATTAATGGAGCAAGTCAGAGCTGCCATTAAAGAAGACAAACTTGGTGACTTTAGGGAAGAATTTTTTGAACAATATGGTTATAACTTGCCTAATGCTCGAAATTTTTAGAAGCATGGCTATTCGGACTTACGAAATTATGTAAGGAAGGTACGCTGCTACTTCTAGGCTTATGAAAGACTTGTTTTGGAATCACTCAATGTATCAAAGAGAGAAAGGAGATTATAATAACCATGCAACCATTAATTTTTATGGCGGTATTCATTGCGATTTTTTATTTTATGTTAATCCGCCCACAACAAAAGCGTCAGAAAGCGACACAAACGATGCTAACATCAATGCAAGTTGGTGATGGTGTTGTCACGATCGGTGGCCTTCACGGGACAATCATGAAAATTGAAGACATCACTGTGATTGTGAAAAGTCCGGATGGCAGTAAACTGACATTTGACCGCTATGCAATTAAAGAAGTGAAGTCGAAAAATACGGTTGAAGCACCATCACAACCAGCTATCGAAGAACCAGCAATTGATTCAAAAGAATAAACAAAGAGCGACCAACCGTTATTCTCATAGCGATGGTCGCATTTTTTATGGGGCTTTCTAGAAAATTAGCTAAGATAATTGTGCATGGTAGTGGCTGCCGGCACGGTACATGATCAAATGAGTCATCTCAGCTTGTTATAAGTTCAGACAAATTAAAAACTAAGACCTGTCCGCTCTGGATGTTCCTAGCGGCAGTCTCAGTTTCCCTTTTAATTGATAAATCGTTATCGTTCGATTGCGATTGCGCCTTCAATTGGTGTAAACGGGTCTGACTTGTTGATATGGTCGTAGAACATAATCCCGTTTAGATGGTCAATTTCATGCTGGATACAAACGGATGCTAGACCTGTAAATGTTAATTGAATTTCTTCACCATCGATTGTATGGGCTTTAATTTTGATTTTAGCGTATCTGTGAACAATACCAGGTAATGGCTCGTCGACCGATAAGCATCCTTCACCAGAAGTGATATAAGTGAGTTCATTTGAATGGCTGATCACTCTTGGGTTGAAAAAAGCATGACTGGTGGGTACGTCATCCTTGTTGACAATATGAACGGCAATCATTTTTTTTGAGATATTGATTTGAGGAGCAGCAAGACCAATGCCTGACCTTGTGCCGTGTTTCTCCGTAAACTCTGTTTTCTGACTGTTAATGATGTATTCGTGTATGTCTCGTAAGGTAGCCTTATCCTCTTCGCTAGGCGGCATAGCGACATCCTGTGCACGCATTCTCAATGTAGGGTGGTTATCTTTAATAATTTCTTTTCCTGTCAGCATCTTTGATGCCTCCTTGTTGTTATTTTCTTGGGTAGAAGTACATGACTCTGTCATTGAACAGATGGACTTCACCTTTTAACTGCTCTCCAAGCATTTTACAATATTCAACAGCTTTGTTTCGATCACCATGGGTTGACTGTGCAGATAATACGATACGAATCTTTGATTGTCCTGCGTTAGTCTCGACACCAATCGCGATAATGTGGTAGCCGTCTTCTTTTCCGTGGAGGTATATCCAGGGCTTTCCTTCATTTATTTGATCCTGAGTGTCATATGGAAAAGTATAGCGATCATATGTCCAAGAAAGCTGTTCGCCAGTTTTTCTATTTTTTTCTTGGTAAATTTTGAATAGGTTTTTTACTTCTTCAATTGTGATAGTTTGCTGGATTGATGCATCAATTAACTGTATTGTCGCACTTTTCATTTGAAATGCCTCCGCTTCAAAAGGGTTCAATGAGTCAATTCTACCATTTCTGCAGTCATTTGAAAATTGTTTGCTTTCCATTTTTTTTGATATACTGCTTTTAAGCGTTATTTTTTCAGAGAATGTGCCGTAGGCTTTCTTAATAAATGCTCGTCTAATCAGTTGGAAAGTTGTTTTTTAGATAAATGAAAAGAGAGTGAATGGCTTGAGTGAGATTGAACAGATATTTTCTGATGCAAGAGATTGGATTATTGAAGCTGGCGAAGTGATAAAAGCTGGACTGCATGGGGAATTAAAAGTCAGTACAAAGGCTGACGAAAAGGACCTTGTCACAGAAATGGATCATGAAATTGAGCGGTACTTTTCTGAAAAAATACAGAAAGCATATCCGGCACATTTGATTCTTGCTGAAGAAGGAAGTGGCCATCAAATTGCTGATACTAAAGGTGTCCTTTGGATTATTGATCCGCTTGATGGCACAATGAATTTCATTCATCAAAAAAGAAATTTTGCGATTTCAGTTGCTATTTTCGTCGATGGTGTTGGTGAAATTGGTCTTATTTATGATGTCATGAGTCGTGAACTATTTCACGCAGTTCGTGGCAGTGGTGCTTTTTTAAATGGGAACCGGTTGCCTAAACTGACCGAAACCGGAATTCCAGAAGCACTGGTAGCGATTAATGCGGGTTTTTTGCGAAAAAATAAGCTCATTGATCATGAAGTTATGCTGCGATTTGCCGCTGATGTGCGTGGTATGAGAGCGCTGGGGGCAGCTTCAATCCAAATTGCATATGTGGCCTGTGGCCGTTTTGATGCGTATATGTCAATGTACTTAGCGCCTTGGGATTTTGCAGCGGGCATTGTGCTGATGAATGAGGTTGGCGCAGAGATGACAACGTTTAGCGGCGAGGCTGTGAATGTACTTCGGAGGGGGTCATTGTTTGTCTCGAAGCCCGGTTTTCATCAAGCGTTTTATCGTCAATATCAGGTCAATATTCCTGCAGAGGATGAGTGCTAGAAGGATGAAACAGATTATTTTTTTGTAAAAGGGTTTGGTTTGTTTATTCTTGGAGAAAAATAATAGTTGAAAATAAAAACGCACCATCGCTAAGGCGTGCCTGAAAAAAATTTCATGAAAGCTTTCATAAAATTTCCGCCTAGATTTGTCGAAAAAAAGCTTAGCAGTACGTTGTTGCTAAGCTTCGCTAGGGCGACGTGTGCTGTCTCTTCTGATTGCTAAATCAAAGATTTAAAACAGAAAGGAAAACACTACCGGTATTTGCGGTTTTTTCCATGACGCTAATCTGCACCACAGATTAGCCAGAAGCGTGCAAGTCAGAACAGCCTGAAACGATAGTGAAGCAACTGTTGATGGCCCTCCGCGCTAATCGAAAAATTCTTGTCAAAACCTTTTCGCAGATCTCTTTCAAACACGCCTTAGGAAAAACGAGAGTGAGTTCTATCTATTCCTGATCTTCATTATTTGAAAGCTTGCGCTTTAGCAGAAAGCTTAGTACCATAATGAGTACCCACAGCGTAGCGCTGAGTGTGACTGTTTCTTTGGAACCAAATGCAAAAGCAAGTCCAAGTAGTAATAGACTAAATCCTGCCATAATGGCTAGTGTTAAGAAGAGAATTCTTCTCGATTTCTGGTTCAACTTAGACAACTCCTAATCTTTTTTCTTTATTTTAAACGATTTTTGCAGTTGAATCCACTAAGGTATGATATAATTTACAAGTTATTTTAAAAAATAAGCACGTACTATTGATGGAGAGTTTTGAAAAAGGCTTTCCGATGAAGGAGACGCAAATTTGAAGTTAAGAGAAGATATTCGTAATATTGCTATTATTGCCCACGTTGACCATGGGAAAACAACCCTAGTGGATCAACTATTAAAACAAGCAGGAACATTCCGGGTCAACGAACATGTTGAAGAGCGGGCAATGGATTCAAATGATCTTGAAAGAGAGCGCGGTATCACGATTCTAGCGAAGAATACCGGGGTTAATTATAAAGAGAACTGGATTAACATTCTCGATACACCAGGACATGCCGATTTTGGCGGTGAGGTAGAACGAATCATGAAAATGGTTGATGGTGTTCTACTTGTTATTGATGCATATGAAGGCTGTATGCCGCAAACGCGTTTTGTTTTGAAAAAAGCGCTTGAGCAGCATCTTCAAGTCATCGTTGTTGTCAATAAAGTTGACCGCGATTTTGCTCGTCCTAAAGAAGTTGTTGACGAAACAATTGATTTGTTTATTGAACTTGGTGCCGACGACAGTCAGTTAGAATTCCCTGTAATTTATGCTTCAGGGATTAACGGGACGTCAAGTTTAAGTGACAACCCAGCTGATCAAGAAGAGACACTTGAGCCTTTATTTGAAAAAATTATGGAATGCATCCCGGCACCACAAGATAACCGCGAGGAGCCACTTCAGTTCCAGGTAGCACTGCTTGACTATAATGATTATGTTGGCCGGATTGGGATTGGA
>JAVBKF010000203.1:0-2726 GCA_031554215.1 Caryophanales bacterium | reverse complement strand
GACACCTTCCGGATTTTCCGACCACCGCTGCTGATCTCGGGGCCTTCCACGACACCCGGAGCGGCTAGGAGCGCCTTCCAAACATCGTCTCCGACCTCCCTGCGTGCCCGCGCGTCCATCGCAGCTTCTCGCAGCGCGCGGGGGCTGTACTCCACACCGGGGTTGGCGACCAGAATACCCAGGGCCTTCCCACCCAGCTCGGCGATGCGCTCCGCCCGTTTGTCCCGCAGAACCGGGGTGATGGTCTGCTCCACCATGGCGGTGTGCGCGCGGTTCTTGCCCCTCTGGTAGTTCTCCTCAGCAACCGCCTCCTCCATGGCCTTCTGGCACTCAGCGCGGGTGGCGTTGCTGACCCACATCACGGCCTTGGACAGCTCCCACTCGAAATCGCCCGCCCCCGCATCGAGGTGCCCGAACAGGAACGCCAGCAACGCCGCGACCTTCAGCCGGGTGAGCAGGCTGTGCGAGTTCATGTCCGCCTCGTCCGACATCAGGTTGAGCTCTCGGGCGTCTGTGATGTCGTTGGCTGCCGCGCGACATACCGGTATCTCGAAACGCATCCCCGTCGGGACCTGTTCGGGTTCGTCCTTCTCGCCTCGCTGCTCCCCGAACGGCACCCACTCGTCCTTGTCCAACCTCGGGCAGGGTCCGGGCCAGCGCGGGGGTTTCAGCCGGTCGGCTCGTCTCAGCGCCCCCGGGTCGGTCACCGGCAGCCAGAGCCACCGCTGCGGTGTCCCGCCGTCCGCATCGTTCAACAACACCCCGCTGCGTTTGGGCTGGATGCCCGCGACCACCGAGGCTCGGTAGGCGTGCTTGCGGACCGGCCGACGTCGCTCCTTCCCGGCGTATTTCGCTCCCAGCGCCTCCCCGGACCACATCTTGCGCAGGGTGGGTAGCAGCGCCGACCCGGACATCTCGGCGTGTGCCTTGACCGTATCGATCTCCGGGACGTAGAAGAACGCCACGTCGTTGAACTGGATCGGTCCGCCCTTCGGTGGCGCCTCAGTGAACGAGGCGTCGATCCCCTGGCTTGTCCCGACCTCCTCGGACATGAACAGCCCGTCGACACCGAGAAACTCCTCGGCTACGGCAACCGCTGCTCCCTTCCCCTTCCCCGATGGACCGACCATCCCCACCAGCAGGTTGAGGCTCGCGATACCGCCGACGATCGGTGGCAACACAACGTGCGGACCGATCCGGCACGAGGCCTGCGCCAGCACAGCACCGAACACCGCCCATGGGCTGACCTTGCGTTCCCGGGCGAACCACCGGATCTCGTGTAGGATCGGGTGTGCGTCCCAGAACTCACGGACCATCTTCGGCTGCGCCACGTCGGCCAGCGGCACCAATTCAGCGCCCGGCGTGCTCTCCGAGACCACCGGATCGCCCGGGGGTGCGTCGGGCCGGACCGGCACCAGCGAGGGCGTCGGGAGGGCAGCGGGGGCCGTCCGTGGCATCATCGTGCGCCGGACCTCCGAGGCCGCAGCCCGCATGTCTCCGCCGTGGTGCAGGTGCGCGTACAGCTGGGCAGCCGACATCGCCGTATCGGTCGGCAGATCCACGCTGGAGCTGAAGTTGTAGAAGACCTTCCGGCCGTCCGGCATCAGCGTGACGTTGCCCGACACCCCATCCATCTGTTTCTTGCCCGGACGCACCCAGTCATGCCGACCGGCTCGCTCACCCGCCGATGTCCACCCTGCCTCGCTAAGGATCTGCTCGATGCTGTGGTGTCGGGTGAACCAATCGAGCGGGCTTTCCTCGGCGGGTGCGTCATCGTAGAACCGACGTGGTCCTACCAGCTTGCCCGTCCGCGTGCCCGCCGGAGGGCTCGGAGGCGCCGGGGGTGGTGCAATGCCGGGCAGCGGCTGCGAGTTCGCCGGTGGAGACGGGAGGGGGTCTGGTGGTGCCAGCGCCTGCCGGATAGCCTCCCACGAGACCGGCCCCGGATCACCGAGCCGCAGCAGGTCGTATCCTTCGTTCCCGGCAGCCAACACCATGCCACCAGCACCCCGGAAATCCAAACCGGGGATGGATTTCTCGTTCTGCTTGTTGCGTTGGTCGCTGCCCTTGAAGTACAGGTGCCGACCGCCGCTCGGGGTGGTGACCAGATGGAACGTGCCGGGTTCGATGACCAGCAGGTCGAGCAGCTTCTCCAGCTGCTCCATCCCCGGCTTGCCACCGGCCACGTCCACATCGACGACATCCGGACCTGGACCACCGGTGGCGATGCCAACCCGCGCTTCGGGGTGCTGGCGCCACCACGCTTCGATGGTCTGCCGGTCGTCGGTTGCTTTCTCCTGCCATGCCCCGATCAGCGGGCGTTTCTGCGGTGCCGGTGCGACCGGCAGAACACGAATCCCACGGTCGGCGTAGTAACGGGCCAAGTCGACCCCGGTCAGGCCAGCTAGCTCGGCCTTATCGATCTGCATGTAGCTCCCTCGTCCCAGGGTGGAAGTACGAACCTGAAGACGGACCGGCCCCGACCCTGCCCTGTTCGGGTTTGGTGTCGGGGCCGATCGCGCCTGAGGGGGGTTTAGCTGGAGGCCTGGCCCTGGTTCTGGAGGTTGGCCAGGATCGCAGCCTGCTGCTCGGCGGGCATCGAGGCCAGCATCGCAGCGAGGTCAGGCGTCGCGCCAGAAACCGCCGGGCTCGGTGCACTGGCTGGAGGTCCAGCAGGCGCAGGCGTGGCCGTCGGTGCGGAAGGGGCGGTCACACCGACCGGCCCG
>JAVBKF010000104.1:0-8652 GCA_031554215.1 Caryophanales bacterium | reverse complement strand
TCAGACGCGCCAGGAGTTGACGAGGGCGATCACCGCGCCGAGCACGAGCCCGGCCGAGATACAGCCCCCGTAGAGCGAGACGGCGACCGCGACGGTCACCGGGTGATCTCCTTGAGGAGCGCGAGGCCCAGGAGGTAGATCGCGACACAGAACGTGAACTTGAGGACCGGCAGGAGCACGTCCCAGCCGACCTGCGCGGCGTCCGCCTCAGTCACTGGAGACCTGCGCAGTACCAGACCACGAACGCCACCAGGGCGATCGCAGCTAGGACAGAGAGAGCGGTCGTCACCGGCCGACCAGTCCCCAGGCGAAGTGACGCGCCAAGGTGGACACAGCGGCGACGACAGCGGCGACCGCGACGACCCGGATCACCGGGCGTCCATGTGGGCATCGGAGTAGCCGTGCGGACCGGAGCCGGGCTCGTGCCGGACCTCCCAGGAGACGCCGGAGAACGCGTCATGGAGGGACTCGGCGATCGGGTCGCCGTTGAGGTCGGCGACGCAGACGATCTGGCCGTCCATGGTGACCAGCGGGCCCTCGCACTCGGGGCAGATGTCGTCGGCCGCGACAGGCTCGCGCAGGCCCTTCCAGAGCCCCCGGGCGGTCGAGACAGCGTCTCGGACAGACCGGCGATACCGGCCCTTGCGGGAGCCGTCCCAGGCCGGGCGGGTCGGGACGAGCCCGGCACGCTTCTCGCGCCTGATCTCCCAGGCAGCGGAGCAGAGTCCGCCGAGCACCAGCACGGCGAAGACGGCGATCAAGATGCCGACGATCGCGCCGAGCCCGAGGCCGAGACGTTGGGTCACAGACACGTCACGGCCTCCGCAGCTGCGCGATCACGAGCGCCGTCACCATGAGCAGCAAGAAGCCGACGCCGAAGGTCAGCGCGTCGAGCGAGGACGGATCGATCGTGACGAAGCATGGCGACTCGACGGCGCACGATGATTCTTCGAGCGTCGTCAGGGTCGAGACTCCGAAGCCGGTCGATGTAGGCGTCAAGGTCTCCGACGACGAGGGAGACGGCGACGAGGTATCGGAGGGTGACGCCGTCGCGGACGGGCTCCCGCTCGGGGCCTCGGACGGGTCCGGACTTTCGGTGGGCTCCATGGTGCTTGCCCCGTGCGACATGATGCGTCACAGGACGCTCCTCTCAGTTGGCTCAGGAGGGGTGTCTAGGGCCCGGGATGCGCCTGCAAGCGCCCCGGGCCCGCCCCGGTGGGGGGGGAGCGTCAGACCGAGACGGCGGCGCGAGTGCCACCGGTCCGAGACTTGGCAGTGGCGGCGTACACCGAGCCTGCGAAGCTGTAGCCGTTGGTGCGGTAGCGACGGCCCGGAGAACCCTGCCAGTTGTCATAGCAGCGGACCGGGATCTCGACGGCATCACCGTCCGTGGGGATGAACCCCTCAGCCTCCGCAATCGCTTCCTCACGGAACACCACGGTGACGAGCCCGCCGGGCTCGGTGTCCACGACGGCATCCATGACCGAGTACCCCGGGCGCGCAGGGCGAGCCTCGCGAGTCATGAATCCGGTCTCCGGGTCGCGCTGCTCAGGGAGCGCGGGAGCGGCCGGAACTTCACGGGTGGTGACGCGTCGAATGCGTCCCTTGATCCACAGGATGGGCGCGATGTTCGCCACGATAAGACCTCCGACTGTTTGACGTTGGCTCCGAGGGCTGCAACCCCCGGGAGGTACTACCCAGGACCATCCGGGTCCGGAAATTCGATGTCAAGCACAACCGGCGACCCGTGGCCCGTTTTTGGCCGAAATGGTCCGTTTGGCCGACCACAGTTGTGCTATGGACATGACGCCTAAGAACTGTTATAGCGACACCGAGAAGCGGAATCGGTAACGTACGGTTCGTAACGGCTAGCCCCCCGTGACGAACGGTTCGTAACACCGCGGCGTTACCCACGGTTCGTAACGGGACCTCGATCCGATGCGTTACAAACCGTTCGTCTAGACCAGCCGTTACGAACCGTTGCGCACGGCCGATCCGATGCGTTACGATTCATACATAACACCGCGACCCGCAAGCCACCGTTGACACCGAATCGGCGAGGAGCAACCCAGACGATGCGAACCCTCAGGATGAATTGCCCGAAGTGTGGGACCGAGTTCGGGCAGCCCGACGACCCGGGCAAGAGGCGGACCTACTGCACGAACGCGTGCCGCCAGTCGGCATACCGGGACCGCGTCAAGGAGCAGCGCCAGGAGCAGCAGGCCCACGAGCAGAAGCAGCGCCAGCAGTCACGCGAGGAGTCGAGTCAGCGCCGCCAGCAGCGCCGACGCCGCCAGGAGTCCTACGGAACCCCGCACGATTGGTGGAGTCCGCGCACGACGGACGACAGTGCCCAGGCGAAGGCCCGCGCTACCTGCGCGCGGCTGATGGAGCGGGCCGAGCATGGGAAGACCACCGAGCACGAGGCCGCAGCCTGCCGAGAGAAGGCCGCGCACATCAGAGAGAAGAGGGGCCTGTAATGGCGATCGAGAAGACGAAGAAGCCGGGCCCAGCAGTCCGGCGCAAGCGGCCGAAGGTATTCAGGGAGAGCCCGGATATGTCCGGCATGGTGGGACGAGTCGCTAAGGGCATGGTCGTACGTGCGAAGGACGGTGACCTAGAAGCGCTGACCGCGCTACGCGACATGGAAGCCGCCATTCACGAGGCCTACATAGCGGCGGGCGCAGCCCTGCACGCAGAGCCGTTCGCCTACTCGTTCACCGAGATCGGGCGCGAGGTCGGGATCAGTCGGCAGGCAGCGCAGCAGATGTTCGGGGCAGAGTCATGATGTGGCGCACGACGACGGCGTACCTAGCTGCGACTGCCGTGCGCCTGCGCGAGGCCGTAGCGACCTACCCGGCCGACGACGAGCCGGTCCGTCGCCTGACACGCCGACAGCGGCGGCGATCGCTCCGGCAGGGCCGCGCGATCGAGCGTCGGCTGGACGCCCTAGATCGGGCCGACTGGCGCGCGTGGGAAGACGAGCAGCGGCAATGACGTTGCGCAAGCAGGTCGACGAGCACATGGGCCGGACCCGCGAGCACTGGCAGACGAAGCCGGTCCCGCTCGGGCGGACCCGCCTGCCGATCGTGCCGATGCTGACGTGCATCTGCCGCCGGTGCAGCGGCATCCGAACAGCCGGGCGACCCGGGGGCCGAGACCCCGGGTCGTCGACGTCGACGAGGTCCGCCGGGCTCGTCGACGTCGACGAGCCCGGTTCGCTCTGGTGACGGCCCGGAGCATTATTTCGCAGGTTACCGAGGCGGGACCGCTGCGCGGCCCCGCTGGCGCTCCCGCGCCGCCCTGGCGGGCTCCCAGTGGCCCGCACGGGAACGCCTCCGCTAGCGCTCCGGCAACCCCGCACGGATCGGAGGCCCCGGGGGACGGCCTGTCCCCCTCGAAACGGCAAAAAGCCGCCGTTACGAGCCTCTGGACACCCGAGAGAAGGCCTTCCAGCGGTGCTCAGGGCGCGCGTGTGACCCGAAGGGCACTTGGAGGCTCCTTCGGGTCGACGGGAGACGATCTAGGCCGCTAGGGACCAGTCGTCTGGCGGTCGCGCAGCGGTCCAGGGGATACCCAGGGGCAGGAGCAGTTCGTAGAGCGCGCCCTCTCCGGCCTCCGCTGCCGCCATGACGGCCGGAATCAGGCCCAGGAAGGCGATGCGTCGGTACGCCCGTCCGTCGAACATGGCAACGTTGCGGCCTTCGTCGTCGACAGCGGCAACCTCCTCGTCGGTCTCCTCCGGCGCGAGGCCGAGGTAGGCCCGGAGCCCGTTGGACCACAGCAACTGTCGCTTGCCCTTAGAGACGGCCTCCCACTCGTGCCAGAGCGCGAGGTCCTCGCGGGCCGGAGCGGCGACGAGTTCGCCGGTCGACTCGTCGAGGACGGCGGGCGCGTTCACGATGCGTTGCAGCAGGCCAAACGGCGTGACGTTGCCGCGCTTCGCGACCTTGCGGTAGGACCCGGTGACCTCGGCCGCAGCAGCGTCGAGGGACGTCGGTCCGTAGACGTGTTTGGCGAAGTACGCCGCGAGCTCGCGATGATCGGTGACGAGCCGGGCGTCCGTGCCGTGCTCGTCGTCGGGCTCGAAAACGGTCCCGGCGAGGGAGCCACGCCAGCGCCGGAACATACGCGCAGACAGCCGCTGTAGGTCGCGGTCGTACAGGGCAAGCCTCGGTTCGCGGCCGTGGTGCGCATCGGCGTAGGCGTTGGCCTGCGCGACCGGGCAGGGCTCCCACCGGACGACCTCACGTACGGAGCCGGGACCGGTGGTGCGCCGCTTGGTCTCGACGAGCGTCAACGGGCCGATGAAGCCGCCCGCGTGCCCGGTGGTGGGGTCGAACTCGACCGCCCGCCGCGCGTCGTCCTGAGTGAGCGGCCCCATGGTGAAGACGGGCCGGGCCCAGGGGGCGGCGAAGTGC
Source organism: Caryophanales bacterium (assembly GCA_031554215.1). GTDB lineage: Bacteria > Bacillota > Bacilli > JARBTR01 > JARBTR01 > JAVBKE01. The sequence continues at coordinate 4,231 of JAVBKF010000104.1, read as the reverse complement.
TCCGGGCCCTGTCGAGGCACGAGTCCCCAGACCGGTCGACCGTGCGGCCGCAGGAAGACCAGGGCGTGAATGTGGACGTGCCAACCGTTGCCGTCTCCGTGAGTGACCTCGGTGAGCCGGAGGTAGCCAGCGATCCCGAAGGTGTCGCGGTCCTTGGTCCACTCGCGGGGGGACCCGGACGTCGTGGCTCTCCACGCGTGCGAGACGGCTGCCCAGACGGACGTGAGCGCGTGTCGCCTCTTGTGGCGGACGGTGAAGGTCAGGAAGCCGACGACGAGGCCGCGCGCCTTCGCGACTGCGAGGGCAGCGGCGACGTCGGCGTTGCGCTTCGCTTGGATCTTCTCGGCGCAGACGGGGCACGCCCAGGTCGAGCCGCAGGACTGCAGGCCGGACCATCCGGCGCGGGGCGAGTCCGTGGCGGCGTCGGCGACCCGGAGCGTTATGACTCCCTCGCCCGTTGCGCTCCCCTGAGCGCGGAGCCCACAGGCACGCACCCGGTTCGCGGAGCGGCCTGCGTTGTCCCAGAGCCAGCGGCGGGCCACGTACCGATCATCTCGGGGACGACGCGCCGAGGGAGTTGTCTTGCGTTGATCGACGGTGTGGGTCATTCTGGTGTCTCCGATCGGGTGTTCCGTGAGAAAGTCGCCTGTGAGGAAGCGAGGGCCCCCTAGTGGGGCCCTCGGTGCATTTAGAAGCCGTTTCGGAGCGTGTCAGTTAGCCGCAGCCGGGGCGAGCACCACGGCCGGAGTGTCGTCAGTTTCAGGAATCAAGACGCCGACCGGAGCGGTGTGCCGCCCGATCACGGGGACGGCCCGGGACGCGGCCGGCCGAGCGCACGGGCACTTCATCTTCTGCCGGTAGCCACCGCAGTCCATGCACGTCCCGGCGTCGGTGACCGCGCCGAGAGACAGCACCGAGTCGAACGTGTCGTAAGCCCGTTCGGCCATGGAGCCGGGACGCCACATCAGTTGCCGAGCAGCGGGCTTGATCCGCTCGCGGCGGTGAGTAGTCCACTCATCGAAGGTCGCGGCATCGTAGGTGCGCCAGTAGAAGAGTTTCCGCGATCGCCACTGCCGCTCCCCGGTCTCGTCGGAGACCGTCTCAGGGACGAAGCCCATGCACAGCGTGGTGGCCTGCGAGCACTCGCGGATGATCGTGTCGGCTCGCTTCCATGAGGGAGCGGTCCAACGGAAGGCGACGTCGCGACGCCGCAGCTGCACAAGCAGGTTCGCGATCGCGGCGGGCATCCCCTGAGACTCGCGCGACGACGCGATGCCGGTGACCTCGTCGGCGACGACGTCGCAGTTCTCGACCTCGAGGAGAGTGCGGTAGTCGTCGAGGGGGACCCAGAGCGGGTGCGGCTGACCGGTGGCCGGGTCGAGGATGCGACAGGTAGAGACGACGTGTCGCCCGGCCGCGAGCGTCGGCAGCGTGTCGTACACAGCGGCCATGGTCTTGCCGCCGCCGTTGGCGCCGACATAGGCGTGGATCGGGTAACCGCGTCGCCGCTGGCGAGCCCGTAGCCGAGCCGTCTTAACCGAGCCCGGGTCACCCATCAGAAGCCCCCGCCCCGGTGGTCCCGGGTGCGTCCGTCCATGGCCGAGAGTCGACGGGTCTCACGGAACCGGCGACCACGGATGAAGAGCACGACGGCCCAGAGGACACCGGCCGCGACCGCAAACCCGGTCACCCGAGCCCCCGAAGGCGACGCAGCCAGAACGCGAGGAAGTGGCGTCCGAGGTACAGCCCGACGACGAGCACGATGAGGAGCAGGAGGCTAAGCACGGGCCGAGCCGCCTCGGATCATGGCGACGAGCCAGACGAGCAGCGAGACGCCTGCCAGGGCTGGGAAAACGATCGACACCGACATCGTGAAGATGGCGAGTTCGGTGATGGGCAGGTAGTAGTTCAGGTCGGCCATGTGTCCGTTGACGAGGGCCCAGTTAGCGAACGGGTCGAAGGTGGTCGACGGCAGCACACCCCCGAGCCAAGTCAGCGGAGTGCAGACGAACGCAGCTAGCAGATCAGTGATCATCGGTGCTTTCCTCTCAACGGGTCGACGGTCGGGTTCGGGCGGCGTCAGCGTCCGTGGGCGCGGCTCCGTGCTCGCCGCTGCGCGACTGCGCGCGGAGACCGACCCCGGAACGCGTGCCGCCGCCCTCGCGCCGCATCACTTCGAGTCCGTAGGAGTGGGCTTCAGGAGCGGCACCGAGGCGTACATCAGTCCTCGGATCAGGGGCATGAACGCGAGCGCGATCATGCCGACCGCCAGCCAGGGGCGGGCGCTCGTGATCTTCTGCGTGAACTCCGACCCGCAGACGATGTCCTTGTCCATGGTCAGGACCTTGATGTGCCAGTCGGGACACTGACCGGTCGGGATCGCGGTCGGCAGCGCTCCTAGCGAGGCCATCCACTTGAACGGCACCTTGTTATTGAACGCGGTTTTGACACCCTCGACCCGGGTTTGCAGGGACACCTTCGGTTTGAACGCCCAGAGCAGGGCGCACTTGACCGGGACGTAGACCCACGAGACCGGGTTCATCGACCACGCATCCCCGAAGCAGTTCTGAGAGTCCGGGTCCGTGGTCTCGGTCGGAGTGGTCGGCGGCGCGCCGGGGTTCGGCCCTTCGGTCGGTGTCTTCGGGGGAGCGTCAGGCGTGGTCTTCGGGCCGATCTCCCCAGTGTCCGGGTCGGCCTCGGTGACCTCCATTTCCTGAGCGTCCGGGCGGTACTGACGACGCAGCGAATCGCAGTTGGGCATCGGGATCACGTAGGAGCCCCACTTGCACTGGACCGCACCCGGATCGTCCAGCGACCGGGAGTACCACGCGGCGCAGACCGGGACGCCGATGTGGCACGGAGCGCCGTCGACCCAGACGCGGACCTTGCACGCGGTCGCGATGAAGTGCCCGCCCGCGTCGAAGCAGTCCGGGTACTCGGTGCGCGGATCGTTCAAGTCCATCTCTACGACGGGTTCCTGGGCGAGTGCGACACCGGCCTTGGAGTCCATGCGGACCGGGACCGAGCCCGGGTACGCAGCCTGACAGGACGGCACCGGGAATCTGTCGCCGCGACCAGAGATCGTGCCCTCGATGGTGGCGGTGCCGCCGCCAGCCAGGGCGCAGACAATCTCCGTGGTCACAACCGTCTGGGCCGGGGTGATCCCCGGGGAGAAGAACGTCGCACCAAACTCGACGCTCTCGACGTTGGCCGACAACACCGTGGTGCCAACCGGGCAGAGACTCACGGTCGCAGTGTTCGTCCCGCCGCTGGCCGAGACACCCGTCGTACCGGTGTAGTTCGCTACGCCTCCGGTGGCGGTCGAGTAGCACTTGACGGAGTAGACCAACGTCATGATGAAGCTGCCCGCGCAACTACCCCCGGCGGAGTAGGTGTACGAGACCGTCCGGCCACCACCCGAGAGCCTCGACGTGCCATGACATGGGCGGGTGTTGGCCGCGCCCTCGCCGGATCGGCCTCTGCTGAACAGGCCCTCGACGACGGGGAGCCACGTGTCTCGCGTGGCGTAGAGGGCGGTTCCGATCATGGCTCCGCCGACGATCGCGCCGCAAACGACCGTGCCAGCGCAGATGCCCATCCCGGCACCGCGGGAGATCACGACACCAGCGGGGGAGGCAAGCGTCTCGGCGACGACCAGGGGGACCGGGATGCCGACAAACGCGTTGGCCGTGCCGCCCTTCGGGCCGACTACGACGGCCAGGGACAGGACCAGCGCTACGAGTACGGTGGCAAGACGGGGGAGCCGCTGGATCATCGGCGGGTGCTCCTAACGGGGCGGGCTGCCTGAGTAATTCGGGCCCGAGGTCCGGCCCGGTGACCGTTGCGGGATCACCGGGCCGGATCGGGGGAGAGGCCATGCGCGAGCCTCAGATCTTGCCGAGGATGCGACGGCCGATCGACCACGCGACGAACGCGACGGCGACACCGAACACAAGCGGCATGTTGTCCGTGATCGTGTCCTTCGCTGCGGTCGTACCGGTGGTGATCGCGGTCTTGATCTCCGGGGGTGCGGTGCTGGACATGGGTACCTCCTCTCAGGGGTCTAGGTGAACGGCGACGGGTCCGGGGATCAGACGCGCCAGGAGTTGACGAGGGCGATCACCGCGCCGAGCACGAGCCCGGCCGAGATACAGCCCCCGTAGAGCGAGACGGCGACCGCGACGGTCACCGGGTGATCTCCTTGAGGAGCGCGAGGCCCAGGAGGTAGATC
>JAVBKF010000248.1:0-2793 GCA_031554215.1 Caryophanales bacterium | reverse complement strand
CCAGTGCCACGTTCCTGGAGCACCGGCAGGGTCGTACTGGACAGCGACACGGAAGTCCAGTCCGGTGGGGTAGACGATCATCAGCCCCACCGTCCCTTCCTCCAGTGACTCTGCCTGGGTGATCGTTGCTGCCCTACATACAGCCGGCCCACCGGCTGGGTTGCTCACCGTGTAGTGAGCCCCCAGCCCGATCATCTGGAGCAACTGGAGCTGGGCAATGGCGTGACCCGTCCCTAACGGGATCTCACCTGTTACCACGGTCTTTCCCCTCATTCTCAGAACTGTTGGCCGGATGCGGTCGATCACCTCACCGGCCCGGAACATGGTCACACGCGAGCAGGCCATGCCCAGGTGCGCTGTCCTTCACCTTCGCGAACAGACGTCACCCAGAGCGTGCCCGTACCGTCCAGGAAGACCTGACCGTTGCACAACCCATCGGGCCATACCTTGACGATGATCATAGGAAGCACCGTGCCCGGAGAGCACGGGTTTCCCATCTGAACCGCGGCTGTGGAACAGTCGCCGGGGTTCATGGTGTAGTTGACGATCTGACCCACAGTTGGCTGCATTACGCCACCGTCGCGCGGAGGTTCGGCTGACTGGTGATCTTCGTCATCACCTCATACTTGTGCACGGAGTTGGCTTCCGGCGAGATGTTCCGAACCTCCCCGCACTGGACCGGATACACCTCCACCTTGTCGGCCACCGTCCACGCCGTGGAGCTTGTGACGTCGCGTCGGACAACGATGTTGGTCTGGAAGGCGTAGACCAGCGTGTTATACACGGTGTCGGTGCCGGTCTGCTTGATCAGCCGAACCAGCGTGCCGGAGTAGGAAACCCGTCCGGCCGACACCGTGGAGAACGTGCTGTTGATCTTGCTGTTGTCGACGTCTCCGGTGTCCGGCTCGAAACCGACCAAGCCGTCCGGGGTCATCAGACCGGACAGATCCACTCCGGCGTTCAGTTCCGCCACGGTGGGAGCCGCGATGTTGGCGATGGTCGGAACCGAGTAGATTCGGGTCCTACCATCAGCGTTGCTGTCAACCATTTACTTCTCCTCTTCTGCAACGGCTTTGGCGGATGCCTTCGCCTTCGGTTCCGGCTTGCTTTCCTCTACCGGAGGCTTAGCCTTCGGTTTCGGGGGGTAAGACCACCCAGCATCGAAGGCACCCTGTAGCGCGTCTTCGTTGTTGGGAAAATCGTGGGTGGCGTGGGTTTCCTTGTGCTGCAAGACAACCCACTCACCGTCCGCAGCGTCCGGAGCATCGTTGCCGGGGGCCGGCACGAACGGGCCGGGCTTCGGCCGTTCCTGCTCTTCCCACCCCAGCGCTTCGTAGCGTTCGCGCACGCCGGGTTCGTCCGGAGCTTCAAACACTCCATCGGTCTCTTTGTGCTTGAAGTAGATGAATTCCATTACGCACGCAACCATTCTCCGGTGACACCGGTCAGAGCTCCGCTGAAGGCAACGGCGATCAAACCGTTGGAGCCGGCAAGCTGGGGAGGAACACGGATGAACCGCTCTTCGGTCGCTCCCATCACCTGAGACGACACAGCGGCTGGCGTACCCGATGGGGTCGCTCCCGGGTCCGTCCAGGTGATGGTGGTGGACGTACCCGTGGTCTTGATGTGCAAGATCAGGTCATCATCCGGCTGAATGGTCTCCGATGCGCCGGGGACCACCATTGCCGCGATTGTCCCACCGGGAGTAGACCCAATCGCCTTCACTGCTGGTAGTGCCATGTCTTACTCCCTTAGATGTGTGCCCAGTAGCGGACAGAAAACGGAACAATCACAGCGGAACCACGCTCGTTCTCAACGAGCTTTGACGATCCGCCCAGAATCTCTAGCGTGGCCACAGTTCCCCCCAGCGTGGGATCAGCGAGAGCCATCGACTCGACATAGGCCAGAAGCTCATACGCTCGTGCCTCCACCACTTCCGGGTTCGTGGAGCCGGTTTGAGCCAGAGCCACACACGGAATGTCTCCGGTCTCATCTCGCCGGGTGTGCGCCATGTCCACCCAGACCTGTTGGAACACGGACTGGACATCAGAATCAGGATCGCCGTCGTCCCCGATGACGATTGCCTCTTTGTAATTCTGGCTGGAGACGGCGTTAGCTTTGTCCACCGTCACCGTGCCGATGGCAGGGAGCGCGCGGATACCCGCCACCAGAGCGGCGGTAACGGTCTTCATCGCTGATGGCACGGTTCCTCCTGTTCTGATGATCGCATGGTCACCCTATGGCCGGACCTTCGTCGTCAGGCTGCAACAGCTCCAGCGCACGATTCGGAACGGCGAAACCGAAGCCTGGCACCATTGTGGTGTCGTCGTCCTGCTGGAGGGGTAGCCCGGCTGATCCACGCTGGGTCTCCCAGAGGTGCTGAAGGATCATCCGGGTTGCCAGCCGTGCATTCGCCGGCACAGGTCGCCGGCCGGCGACGTACGTGATTTCGAATGGTCCCCAGGAGAAGGGGAGCCCGGTCAGCAGGAACAACCGGCCTTCCTCCGTAACCTTCATCAGGGGAGCGGCATACGACGTTCCGGCTGTGAGGTACGGGACAACCGACGTCACAGACAGCACCGGGCGAACGTCCAGCCGGATCACATTGCAGTTGCCCTCTTTGTACTCCACCACCGTACGGGGGACGCACGCTCCGATGTGACGTTCGATCACCCGGGTAATGCCGGAGAGGTAGTCCCCGATCTCTTCATCATCGGAGGTATCCGCTACAGGGATGTTGAGCTGTTTCTTCGCGCTCCGGAGACTGATTAGCCACTGGGGGTCTGTCGCGTC
>JAVBKF010000165.1:0-3563 GCA_031554215.1 Caryophanales bacterium | reverse complement strand
GGGGGCGCGGACCTGGTTGGGCGCCGCCGCCGTCAAACTGGGGTTAGCAAAATGTTCGGCTTCGGCGGCGAGCCGGGCGCCGCGTTCGGCGTACGTCTCCCACCGCGGGATGCGCCCCTCCCCCACTTTCATCTCGAATAGGGGTTCGGTTTCGATCGGTTCTGTCTTCACAGGCACGGCACGGTCCTTCCGGCTGGCGGCGGCGGTGAGGTCGTCGACGGGGGTGGCGTAGGACGCCTCGTACACACGGGTGCCCAGGGCGTCATCGAAGTACCAGCCGGTGATCGCCAGGTCGACACCGTGCGGGAGGATCAGTTCCATCTCCCCCGACACCGTCGCCATCTTGTTCGGCCAGATCGCCGGGGCGCCCTTGGGGACGGTGATCTTCAGGATGCCCTTGTCCTCGCCGTACCCCCCGAACGGACCCGACGCGACACTGGCGTTCAGGCTGGTCGACAGGTACCCCTTGTCGCGGATCACCTGCCCGATGAGCCGGTCCGGGTCTGGGGCGTTCAGCATCCCGCCGACGCCACGGTAGGTGACCAGGTCGCCCGGCACCGGCGCCATCGCGGAGTCCAGCATCGACAGGGTGTCCTCGGGGGAGTCGGGCAGGGTGTTCTTGTACGCCAGGCCGACGTCGCCGGTGCGCAGGTAGTTGTTCAGCGCGAACGATCCCTGGCCGGTGTACAACTCCACCGCTTCCATCTGTTCCACGCTCAGCGTGTCGTTGGGCATCCGAGCGTCCAGGCCCCGCTGGTACACCTCGGGGCGCAGGTCGGGGTTAGCCTGGGCGCCGTTGACGCGGTAGGGCCGGTCGGGGGTGTCGGGGCTTTCGCCACTCCAGCCCAGGTGGTGCAGGACCGCCGACGGGGTGTCGATCCACTGCCCACCGATCTTGGAGCCCTTCGGGGCGCGGGCCTGAGCGGGGTTCGATGCGCGAGCGGGCGCCATGACATAGTCCGAACCCATGTTCGGACCCCCCGCCGTCAAACTGGGGTTAGTGGGAGTGCTGAGGATCGTGGCGGCCGCGGCCCAGAACGTGTCGTCGGAGTCCGGGTCAGTCCAGACATCTTCTTCCGTCTCGGCGTACTGGGAGGGCTGATCCATCGGCACCGGCCGGGACTCGTACCGCGCCGTCCTAACCCAGGTTCGGTGCAGGTCGGCGAGCAGGCGGGCGCGGTCGTCGCCGTCGGCGGCCGCGGTGATCGCCTCGTCCAGGTGCTTCACCCCCGACCACTCGTAACCCAGCAGGGCCTCCTTGCCCGGCCACATCGTCGCCCCGGGCGTCCAGCCGATCATCGCGATTTCCGCGGGGAGGATGCCCGTGGGCAGGTAGGACGTGTCGGCGTTGCCGGATGCCTTGGCTTCCGCGTCGGCGCGGCTGAAGATGTCGGCGGCTTGCTTGCGGGCGGCAGGGGTGGCGCCGGGCATGCGGCTGATGGCGTCGTTGGCGTAGTAGGCGACGTCGTACGCGGTCAACTGCCCGTCGAACTGGTAGCCCTGTTTCGCCCACGTGTAGCCGCCGACGTCGAGCCCGGCTTTCAGTTCGATGCGGTCATAGCCGTAGTTGCGGTACATCTCCTCGGATTCCGCCGTCATCCGGGAGCCGATGCCGCGGCCCTGCAAGTCCGGGTCCAGCCGGAACTGGTCGTGGTAGACGTGGCCGTCCGGGTACATGGTCCGCTCAAAGTCGCCCATCTGCGCGCCGGTTTCCCGGTCGGTGATGACGCCCATGATCTTCGTGCCGTAGGCGTCCCCGCCGCTAACTCCGGTCGCGGTGACCTCGTACCGGTCATCGTCGATCGCCCGGTCCAGCCGGGCGGCGTATTCGTTGGCGACATCCTGGGGCCGCGGTGGCTGGTTGTCCGGGTCGTACGCCGCATCCATCGGCGACAGTGGCCGCTTGTACGGCACCCCGCCGAGGGGGCTTCCTTTCTCGCCGTGCAGGGCCTTCAGCGTCCCCCCGGGCGTGTCGATCCACTGGCCGCCGATCCGTGAGCCCTTCGGGGCGCGGGCCTGGTTGGGGGCGGCGGCGGTGAGCCAGGCGCCGGGGATGTACTGCTGGACGTACCGCCGCTCAGCAGGGGTAACCAGGGTTAGCACGCACCGGCAGTTGACCGTCTCGTCGAACGGCGCCGCCGGGTCGCCGGGGTACTCCATCGGGATGCCGCCGACGGTGAACCACTCGTCGTAGCGGACGGTCTGGCCCTGGGCGGCGCGGTGCGTGTCGCGGACCCGGTGGTCGCCCATGGTGACCCACCGCAGGTCCTTGCCGGTGAGTTCGGCTTCGATGCGGGCCAGGCGGGCCGACACGGTCGTGGACAGGTCCCGGCCGATCAGGTTGATGCGGGTTTCGTACTTCATGCCCGTCTCGGCGAACGGGACGTCGCGGGCGAGCATCTGGGGGTGGTCGGGGATGCGGTGATCGCCGGGACCGGCGGGCACCAGTTGCGGGACCTTACTAACCTGAGTTCGGATGCGGGAGGGGTCGGGCACGTAGACCCCCTTGTCGGCCCTCACCGCGGTGCGCCTCAGGGCGCGCGTCTCGGCCGCGGACAGGCCCGCGTCCACGGCGTAGGCGTGCACCTCCTGGAGCACGGCGGCCGCGTCATCGAGCAGGGCCGTGTCGGTGAGGTACTGGGCGGCGGTGTCGCGCATGTCGTCGGGGATCGCGCGGAGGATCGTTCCGCGCAGGAGCGCGTCGGCCGTCGCCGGGGTCTGCCCGCGCATCACGGTGTTCACCGCGGACGTGGCCCACGAGTCGAACACGTCCATCAGCCCGCCGGTGACGCGCAGTTCCAGCAGTTCCCGGTTGAAGATCGCTTCAGCCGCCGACATGGGGAACCTCACCGTCGGTGTCGGCGTCGATGCGGTCAGCGACCGCGCGGATGTCGTCGGGGCACCACCAGTTCAGGTCCATACCGACTCCAGGGTGGGCAGGCCCAGGCGGGTGTCGAACCGGTAGGCGAGTTGGTCCAGGTGATGCGGGGTGCCGGTGACGGCGAGGTCGTGCACGTACTCGTCCAGGGCGCATACGACGGCACCGGCGGCGATGTCACAGCACCCGTGCAGGCTCACCACGGCGGGCACGACATCCCACGCGCCGCGGAGGGCTTTGTCGACCATCCGGTCCGGGGCCGTCCACAGGGTGTGGGCGACGGTGTACGGCAGTTCCTGGGCCTTCAGGATGCGGTACCGGGCGCCCTCCACGCGGACGATGTACTTCCCCAGCGCTTCCAGGGCCTTCAGGGTGAGCACGTCGCACACGGCCAGGAGGGTGGTGGTGCGTTCCATCGGCGCCAGGCTCATCGCCCCGCACACCGGGCAGGGGGAGGGGATGTCCACGCTCACACCCCGGCGAGCACGCGGCGGCGGGCGGCGGATGCGGCGATCGCGGGGGCGGTGTCCTCACTGGTCGCGGGGAGCGGACCCCCGGCCGGTGCCGCCGGTGCAGGTTCCGGGGCATCGGCCGGGGGAGTGGTGGCCACGCCGGGCGGCGAGGCGGTTCCGGCGTACCCGCCGGACATGACCTGGTAGACCTGCTCGGCCAGGGCGGGCAGGCC
>JAVBKF010000221.1:0-2530 GCA_031554215.1 Caryophanales bacterium | reverse complement strand
TGGGGCGGGGCCACCCCGGTTCTGGAATGAAAGTGGTCTGTGGGGATGGGAGGTGAGAGGAAGCGGATGAGGGGAGGGGTGGGCGGAGGTAGGGAAAGGGCGAGGAGGAGTAGGTGGGAAGGAGAGATGGGTGGCACTGGGGGGCGTGGGGGTGCAGGTGGGGTGGTGAAAGTGGGGTGGCCACTGGAGGACAGATCGCGGCCTTGAGGGGCGAAGGCGACCAACCGGGCCGCCGCTGACCCAGGAGCACCCGCATGGCCGCAACCACCGGCACCAGCCGCCGCCTCGTCTCGATCATCGAGGCCGCCGAGATCCTCGGCGTCTCGGCCAAGACCGTCCGACGCGCCATCGCCGCCGGCGATCTCGAGGCCGTCCGTCTCGGTCGTCGCACGATTCGGATCAAGACCGAGTCGCTGGACCGCTTCATCGACGCGCACCCGGTCAACGCCTGGCACGAACGCAGCGCGTCGCGGTGATTGACTGTTCTGCGTGGCCGAACCGACCGATATCCAGCGCCTGGTGAAGCAGCTGATGGCGGGAGCCAGCCCTGAAGAGAACAAGGCGCTCCTCGAGGCGTCGATGAGTCGTCAGGTGTCCAGCATCTTCGAGAAGCTGCAGCACGACGAGGCGCCTACGCCGTTCTCGGTCCCGACCGAGGACCGTGGGTTCCGGGTGCGCCTGGACCTGCACGGCGAACTCGTGGCCTGAGATGGAACCGCCCGGGAGCGGCGTCACCGTCTTCGGGGCGCTCCGCGATCCCACCAGTCGCCGGGCTGTTCCTCGCGGACGACTCGCGCGGTGAACTCAACCTGACCCAGGTTGCAGAACTTCCAGAGCTCCTTGGCCGCCCGCGAGTACTGGAAGATCACCTCGTCGCTTTCGAAGGCGTCGATGTCACCTGCCTGAAAGCGTTCGATCGCTGGCTGGACGCGACGGACGAGCTCGCCGAGCTGCTCCTCGTGATAGGCAGCGACGGTCTCGCGAGCAGCCCGACGATCGGACTTGGTGGACACGGTCCGAGGCTAGACGGGCCGAGCCATCGCTGCACCTGGTAGCAGGTTGGCGTACCGGTGTCCTGCGCCCATATGCGGTTAAGACGCAGCTCCGGAACCGCGCGGGTCGCGGCATGATCGGACGTTCTGCGGGGCCCGATACCAGGAGAACGGACTCCTATGGATGCTCGTCCGCTCGCTCGGTCGCTGCTCGCACGCGACTTCCAGCCGCTGGTTTGATGAATCGTGCTGACCGAATTATCTGTCCGATTGGAGGTGACGCCATCGGAGTGAGCGGCGCGATTATCGAGGACTTGAAGTCCGCCTTGCGTGAAGGACTCGATGCGCGTCAGCTTGGCGTCCAACAGCCTCGCCATGGCAGTGTTCTCGGCGCTCGGCGGCGACCCCCCGGACCAATCGAGGAGACCTGCCCACAGGACGCTCCGAGAGCGGGGCTGGAGATCGACAACCTGGAGGCATCCCCATCTATCTGACTCCGACCGAACGCCGATCAGGTCCCCGATCTCCAACTGCGTCGCCGAGGACGGCGAGAACGGGAACGTCCTAGGTCGCGGCATGGCGAGAGAGTCCGCGGCCCTCGAAATCGTGGAACTGTCGGTGGACGCAGGCACGATGTGCAGATGAGTAAACGCCTAACGGACGAGAAGACAGGGCAGACCACGCACCGTATCCGCGGAGACGGACGTGTCACGGACGAGCAAACCGGTCAGACGACCCATCGGATCCGCAACGGTGATCGGCTGACCGACGAGAGGACCGGGGAGACGACCCATCGGATCCGCAACGGTGACCGGCTGACCGACGAGAAGACCGGGGAGACGACCCACCGCATTCGCGGCTGATCCGCCCACGCACCGAACGTGGTCGCTTCAGATCGAACTCGGCGCCGAGGTCCTGGATACTTTGCGGCCGCCACCAGGGAGTTCCTGCGCCCGAGAGCGCGCCAGCAGCCGAACTGCGCCTCACACATGAGCGCAACATGCGAACTCGCTCTGCCGGAGCCGCCATCGAGCGGCTCGGTCGCAGGGCGGCGATTCGACTGCCGCGTCCCGCCCGCGGCGGTACCTTGTGCTGCGTCCGGCGGGCCATCGTGAGGTCCGCATGTGAGGTGCGTTGCGGCAGGCAGCAAGGGAAGGTGTCATGGCGGCAAAGATTGTCCGGCTGAGGGTCGACGGCTTTCGGTGCCTCGACGGTCTTGACCTGGGGTTCGAGCCGCTAACGGCGCTGATTGGCGCGAACGGAGCGGGAAAATCCAGCGTGTTGCGGGCGATCCAATTCCTGTTCGGACAGATTTCCCTTGACGATGACGACTCCACAGACGGCGAGGTCGGACTCGACGTACGAGTCGAGGCGACGTTCGGCGACCTCCCGAAATCGTGGTCCGAGAGGCTCTCGCCATGGTTGGACGCGAGCGGCAACCTCGTGGTCGCGCGTGAGCGAACCGGCGGGGCCGAAGATGGCGTGCGCGAGTTCTGGTCGGCGTCGCGCCTGCAGGCGCCAGGCTTTGCGCCAGTGCG
>JAVBKF010000126.1:0-12298 GCA_031554215.1 Caryophanales bacterium | reverse complement strand
TAAGTCCAAACACGACCACCTTCACCACGCGCGGATTCACTCATGAGACGGTTCTTGTCATCTCCTGGAATTGCGGTTGGGTGAATCTGAATAAATTCCCCGTTTGCAAATTTGGCACCTTGTTCATACAGTCTACCTGCTGCATAACCTGTATTGATGGTTGAGTTCGTTGATTTACCGAAAATCATGCCGAGTCCTCCAGTTGCCATAATCACTGCTTCAGCAGGGAAGGGGACGATTTCCATTGTTTTCAAGTTTTGTGCAGTGACACCGCGGCATACGCCATTGTCATCGAGGACAGCAGAAACAAATTCCCAAGACTCATATTTTTTGACGAGACCTTCGTCTTCAAGTTTACGTACCTGCTCATCGAGTGCATACAGTAGCTGTTGACCAGTTGTTGCGCCTGCAAATGCAGTACGACGGTATAATGTACCACCAAAGCGTCTGAAATCAAGGTTTCCTTCTGCTGTACGGTTGAACATTACACCCATTCGGTCAAACATTTGCAATATTTCAGGTGCTGCTTCGATCATTTTTTTCACCTGAGGCTGGTTGGCAAGAAAGTCACCACCATAAACGGTGTCATCAAAGTGAATGTCAACTGAATCATTTTCTCCCTTTGTGTTTAAAACGCCGTTAATCCCGCCTTGTGCACATACTGAATGTGAACGCTTAACAGGTACAATAGATAGTAAATCTACTTTATTTCCAGCTTCAGCGATCTTAATGGTTGCCATAAGACCTGCAAGCCCTCCGCCGACGACCACGAATTTTCCTTTTGTCATTCGTTTTCCCTCCGTACAATTTTCTCTTAGCGTTCCTCAATAATTCTAACAATGAGGGACTACAGTTGCTGCCGAAAACGACATCCTAAAAAAGATGGTCTTCTTTCTGCAGTCATTTTGTTGAAAATACTACCTTATGCTCGAACGCTGTTGGTTTAGGTTATTAGGCTTAGATGAAAGTAAACATCGTAAACATTGTAATACCGAAAAGTGTGAGTCCAATGATGAGCACGGCATATTGAGAGATTTTTTGAGATTTCTCAGAAATTGTGATGCCCCAAGTGATAAGGAATGTCCAGATACCATTCGCAAAATGATAGATACAAGCTGCAGAACCGATGATATAAATGAACACCATTAGTGGGCTTTGGAATAATTCATGCATCATGTCAAAGTCTGGACGAACACCGTACAATGCAACTTGCATTTTCGTTTGCCAGATATGCATTAAAATGAAAACAAATGCGATAAGTCCTGTAATTCTTTGTAGATAGAACTTCCAATTTCGTGCGTAGCTATACTGTTTGATATTGTGTTTTGCTTGTAGCGCGATGTAAACGCCGTAAACGCCGTGAAATAATAGTGGCAAGAAAATCACAGTAATTTCTAGGAAGGCTAAATAAGGCAGACTTTCCATGAACTCGGCAGCTAAATTGTAAGATTCTACCCCTCTAAGTACGCTGGAGTTGACGAGTAAGTGCACTGTCATAAATACACCGACAGGAATGATTCCTGAAAGTGAGTGTAACTTTCGGAGGAAATGTTCGTTTGTTTTCATTCTTTGTTTGTGCTCCTTTCAACTGTTGAAAACGGGCTATATAAATTTGGATGGAAATAATTTCAATCCATAGCTAGACCAATTCTACTACACACCTACTAGAATCTACAATTATCTACAATAAACTACAAAACCAATCGCAAAACATTCATGAATGGGAGTGGGTGGCACTTGTTTAGGTTAATTGTGACAAATTTTATATCATTTTTTTAGCGGGTCATGTAGAATGAAGTTGACTCTATTTGACCTGTTTTTAACTTGCCTAGTGGGTACTTGCAAGATAATTTGGAGGAAATAATGAATTTTTTTATTGCGGATGATTCTGAGGTAGCAAGGGAAACGCTGATCAACATCATTGACCAGGGACAATTTGGTGATATCGTTGGGGAGACGAGTAATGGGAGTGGTGTTACACTATCCTCGCTCGTAGAATTAAAGGTTGATATTTTGATCATGGAGCTACTCATGCCAAATAAGAGCGGCATTGAAGTACTTGAAGAGTTGAACAAGCAGTTTCCAGGGAAAATTATTTTATTTTCACGAATTGAACATAAGAAATTTGTTGAGAAGGCTTACCAGCTAGGTGCCGAATACTATGTACTGAAACCTGTTAGCCTAATCGAGACAAGTCATATTATTAGGAAAGTCATGAAAAATTATCAGTTAGAGAAAACGATTCATAACTTTCGGAAATCGCTACAATTACTTGATGACACCCAGTTTGATCATTCTTATGAAATGAGCACTTTCTCGTTTAATGATGTAGCCAAAGACTTGCTCATGGATCTTGGCATTGTAGAAGAGAATGCGTGTAGAGATTTTATTGATTTACTCAATGTGCTATTACAACTTGAAAAAGAGGTTCGGACCGAGGATGTTACCTTTAAGCAAATTTATCAGATGGCGATTGAAAGGCGACATTGCCTTGATCATGTCGATGTAGAAAAAGAAAGAAAAGCTTATGAGCAAAGAGTGAGAAGAGCGATCCATAACGCCCTCGAAAACACCGCATCACTTGGATTGTCTGACTTCACTAGTTCAACATTTGAGCGCTATTCTACTAAGTTTTTTGATTTTAGCCAGGTAAGGGCTAAAATGATTGAGCTTGAAGGAAAGAATATGAATAAGAAATACCAAGCCAAGATTAATATTAAGAAATTTATTTCGGCTTTGCTTGCGATGGTCAAACAAGAACTAACCTTAAGGTCGCAAAGCCGCAATAAGGAATAGTGGGATGACAGGCGGAAATTGGGCAAATGACTTGATAAAGATTCTTATTCTAGCTTAATTAAAGCAGTTTTTTCTAAAGAATTGCTTTTTTTGATGAAAGCCGTTATAAATCTCTTTTTTACCGCTTCTAGTAGTATGTTATGATGGAGAAAATCGTTTTAAATTTCTGCGAGTGGAAGCGAATTTGCAGGAAAGAGAAAGGAAGTCCGTTGTGTCGTCATTAACTGTTCTAAAAAAATATTTTGGCTATGATCAATTTCGGACAGGGCAAAGTGAACTGGTCGAGGCGATCCTGGCAGGACAAGATGTCCTTGGGATTATGCCAACTGGTGCTGGGAAATCAATCTGTTTTCAGGTGCCGGCACTCGAGCTTCAAGGTGTCACTCTGGTTGTGTCACCACTGATATCACTGATGAGTGATCAAGTACAGGCGTTGGTCCAAGCTGGTGTTGGGGCGGCCTATTTGAATAGTTCACTCACTGCTAGCCAATATCGAACCGTTTTACAGAATATACGTCGTAATCAATACAAGATCATTTATGTTGCACCGGAAAGGCTACTCACTGATGCTTTCTTGGATTTAGCAAGCCAAATCACGATCTCAATGATTACGATTGATGAAGCGCACTGTCTGTCACAATGGGGACAGGACTTTAGACCAAGTTATCTGAAAGTGGTTGATTTCATTCAAACACTGCCAGAGAGACCGATTATCTCGGCATTCACTGCGACGGCGACAGCACATGTACGAGATGATATCATTGAGAAACTACGCTTAGAAGATCCGTATATTTTGACAACAGGCTTTGATCGAAGCAATCTGTCTTTTGCCGTGAAGAAGCCAAAGAGCAAGATCGACGCGCTTGAAGATTTTTTGGGACTCCATGAAGGAAAGAGCGGAATTGTCTATTGTTCGACGAGAAAAAATGTTGAGCAGGTTTACCAGAATCTACTGGACCTTGGCTATAAGACCGGAAGATACCATGCAGGTTTGCCGGATAATGAACGTGAAACCAATCAAACAGATTTTCTTTATGACCGGAAAAAGATTATGGTCGCTACAAATGCTTTTGGTATGGGGATTGACAAGAGTAATGTCTCCTTTGTTGTTCATTACAATATGCCAAAGAATATCGAAAACTATTACCAAGAAGCAGGGAGAGCAGGGCGAGATGGTGAACCGGCCGAATGTCTATTGTTGTACAGTGGTCAGGATGTAATCACCAATCAATTTCTGATTGATAATAGCAATGATAACGATGAAATAGATCCACTGGCGCAAAGAGCGATTAGGGCAAAGGACCGTGAATTACTCAAACAGATGACATTTTATTGTCATACGATGGATTGTCTTCGTGCCTATATCCTCCGTTATTTCGGAGATGTTACCGATAACTACTGTGGAAATTGTAGTAATTGCAATGATCACTTTGAAACGGTAGATGTAACGGTTGAGGCACAAAAAATTCTATCCTGTGTCAAGCGTTTGAATGAGCGGTTTGGGATTAAGATAATTGTTGATACATTACGAGGAAAGAAGAACCAGCGGATCACGAGTCTTCATCTGGATCAGCAATCAACCTTTGCGATTATGGCTGATGTGAGTGAGAGCAAGGTGCGCGATATCATTCAATTTTTACTTTTAAATGAGTATCTCTGTACAACAAGTGGTGAATATCCAGTTGTTCAATTGACAGAGAAGTCACTGCAGATACTATTTGAAAAAGAAACTGTGGCAATGAAGATTGTCAAAGAAGAAGAACGCACGAAGCCGAGACTGAGCAAGGCGGGCAAAGTAGTTCATGCCGAAAATAAAGAGCTGTTTTCAAGACTCCGAACACTCCGGAGTAAGTTAGCCCAGGAGCAAAATGTCCCTGCTTTTGTTGTCTTCTCTGATGCTACTTTGCATGATATCTGTGCCAAATTACCAAAGAATCACCTAGAGTTCCTAGAGGTATCTGGTGTCGGTCATGCGAAATTAACAAAATACGGAGATGCTTTCCTGGGTGTGGTCACGACTTTCCTAGAAGAGAGTCCGCAATAAATTTGCTAAGGGCCCATCGTCTGCATTTTCTGGCGCAAACGCTTTCAAATGAAAAAAAGCGGACATAATCCGCTTTAATGCAGTCATGTCTGCCTGTTTCATAGTAATTGCTACCGTTTAAACGTTATTTCTCAGCAGTGAACATCCAGTTAACACCGAACTGGTCTTTCAGTGAGCCGTGTAGTTCTGCAAAGAACGAAGGTGTAAGCTCCATGTAGACTTCTGCCTTGACCGCAAGGATTTCCCACGCTTTTTTGACAAGTGCGGCGTCTTTCGTTGTAATGGAGACATACATATTTGAACCGGCGCCACTTTTCCCAGCGCTATCTGCAGCCATGATTTCGGTGCCATCAATCACAATACGAGAATGTAGAACGAGTTCCATATCAGATGCTGGAATTGGGAAATTCGGGTTTGCAGGCATATCTTTGTATTTTTGAATCTCCGTGATTTTTCCACCAAACGCTTTTTCGTATGTTTGCAGTGCTTCTTCACAATTTCTGTCGAACATTAGGTAATGACCAATCATGTTAAATCCTTCTTTCTATTTGTTGTGTAGTGTTACTAGGGTCCAGTGTTTTCTTCTAGGAAAGCCTAGCCAATAAATCATAGCAAATTTTTCTTTAAAATACTACCTGATAATGATATAGTTACACGCCGTCTAGGGTCCCGTGTGAGTCCACAAAGTGATGTCATTTCTCCGGCTAACAGATGAGAGGAATTCGCTTCAGTTCGCTAAATAAAATAGACCACCATTGACAATTTGAACATGGATTTTCGGTTCGTAGAGATTCTTAATCGCTTCTAATTCTTGGTCATACTTGTCATCGTCAATATCGATATAGAAACTATTTAATAACTGCAAGTCCTTTTCCATACGTTCATTTGCCTGCTGACTCCAATCGTCATTCTCTTTGGCAATAATCGTATGAATATAGTTTTCAATTCGTTTCATCCCGCTTCTGAGTGTAATGAATGGATGCAGTGTGTAACTAAGATTTGCAATCTTCGGTGACAGCGTGCGCCCACTGACCCCATCAATGAAATCTTCGGTTATGTCACCATTAATTAAATTGAGTGCAATCGAAACAAATTGCGATTTCTGCTGGTCACATTGATAAGAAATGGTTGCATTGACAGCAAGCCATGGATAGAGCCCGACTGGTTTGCTTTCATATAAGCGAATATGGGTGGCTGATTGTTTACATGAATTGAAAATTTGATGGAGCCTTGGCGAACCGAAATGGATTTTTTCGGCGCCTTCTGTTGCGCTAGCAGGATTGGTTGAGAGGCGCAATTGTTTTGTTTTCGGTTCACCACCTGTTTTCTCAAGGTAATGCCAATAGAAAGGGCGGTTCATCAGTTGTTTATCAATATCAATCGTTAGTTCTACACTCATTTCCTCGTTCGTAGCATCTGTAATCTCACACTGATTTGTCCGGAAATAATCTAGCAAAAAGCGATGTACTTGTTCAGCTTGCATCATCACACTTCCTTATTTAAGTTGATCCAACCTGTCGTTTGTCTATCAGAAGTTGCACATGAAAGACAGTGATTAGCGGATATTTTCCAAGGCTTGTCCGCCGCCTGAACTGTTCATTTCTTTGGCGAATTCAATCAGATTGACCAAGTTGTCCATTTTCACACGCATTTCACCCTCCGTTTTTGATTTGCCAATAATATCAACTAAGTGTTTTTCTAAACTTTTCACCTCGAGACGCATGAGTATGTCATCTAATTCACCAACCACTTTTTCAAAAAGTTCTATTTTATCATAGAGGATGCGCATGACATGTTCTTCGACGGTACCACGCGTAGCGAAGTTGATGATTCTGACATCGTGTTCCTGGCCATAGCGATGCACGCGTCCGATTCGTTGTTCCAGTCTCATTGGGTTCCAAGGTAAGTCGAAGTTAATCATATTGTGACAGAATTGCAGGTTCAATCCTTCGCCGCCAGCTTCTGTTGCAATCATTACTTGGGCTCTAGTCTGAAATAGCTGTTTCATCCAGTCCTTTTTCCCGCGCTTAAAGCCGCCCCTGAAAGGAACCGAAGTAATCCCGTGTTGTTGAAAGTACCACTGCAAGTAGAATTGCGTTGCTCGGTATTCGGTGAAAATCAGAACTTTATCATCAATCTCCTGAATCATTTCGAGTGCTTTTTCTGCTTTTGAATTACGACTGACCTGTTCAACTAGCGGGATGAGATGATCTGCGCCCATGTTCTTCAGTGTATAATAGACTGCTTCTCGGCTACTACAAGCTTCTCGTTGCAGAATCAGTGATGAGAAGGTATCGCTTCGGAACGCAGAAACAGCATCATATAAAGCCCGTTCAGTCGGGTCCATTTCGATTAAAACAGTTTCCACTTGCCGTTTAGTCCACGCAACGCCGGAAGTTTCTCGCCTATTTCGCACCATCACGCTATTAATCAGTTGATTGAGTACCTTGCTCGCTTCAGGATCGCGTTTAGAACCAGAAAATCGTTTCGTAAAGTTTTCATAGCTTCCAAGCAAACCTGGCTTTAGCAGTGAGACAAGGTAGAAAATCTCTTCTAGCTTGTTTTGAATTGGTGTTGCGGTTAATAATAGACAGAACTTCTTTTGTAATTGGCTGACCAGTTCGTAGTTTTTTGAACGATTGTTCTTCAGCTTATGTGCCTCGTCAACAATGACTAAATCGTACTCCTCTTTCAGAATCTCTGCGCGATTAGCGGGCCTCTTGGCAGTGTCGAGCGATGTGATGACAATATCATAGCTACTCCATGGAATGTTTTTCCGGTAGATAGCGACTGGAATATGGAATTTCTCGATTAATTCCTGTGACCATTGTGATACAAGGGAAGCAGGGACAAGAATTAACGCTTTTTTGACAAGTCCTCGAATCATATATTCTTTCAAAATGAGTCCAGCTTCAATTGTTTTTCCGAGGCCGACTTCATCCGCTAGAATCGCTTTGCCATTCATATGCTGGGTCACATCTGTTGCCGACTGTAGTTGATGAGGAAGAGGTTCAAAATTGACTAGATACTGAGGCGACCGTAGGCCCTCAAAATCAGATACGATTAGATTCTTTTCAGCTTCCAAGGCTAGTTTGAACAAGTCATAGTTGCACCAAGGGCCGTCTGCTTCGACTTTGCTTTCCAGTAGGTTTAGCCAACTATCATTATAAATAACCGCAACTTCTTTCAATGCAGACAACCTCCGATTCTTACAAAACTTACTGTCATCAGTATCTCCCAATTAATTGGAATTTATAATGAACCTTTGAAACACTATTCTTGAAGAAAAATTTCATTTAGTAGAGTGAAGCGCATTTCATTGTCATTTGCTGGATCAGACTATTATTGGGGGTCCATTATTTGTTTTGTACAAAAGAATGGCGGGATTTAACTTGCAGTCTCTCATAAATGAGGAACTGAGAAAGCAGGGAGCAGGAGCAGTTTATGACAGGGCTTATATGGACTGATCTAACTGTTAGAAATAATTGCTGATGGCGTGTGATAATGGTACGATAGGATAAGGAAGATTGTCTTGTACTAGGTCTATGAGGATGCCAGCCTCGGCGTGAAGAAAAAGCAACGCAGGGGCAAGTATCATAAACTTGAAAAACGAGGAGAGGGCGAGCGATGGATTTGATAGAAACACTTTTATTTGGAATTGCAGGTCTAATGGTTTTGGCGTTTTTGCTCATCGTCTGCTTTCTATTTGTCATTTACTACTTCGTCAAGAAATTATCGAAGAATAACCGGCATGATTAGTTATTTACATAGTCGGATGAGCTGAGGAATATGGTATAGCTTCGTTATGCGTGTTTTGAGGTGATAACTTGTTTGTATGGAGTGCCAGCGCTATTCTTATCACCAGAAATAGGTGATGAGATCGTGATCCAACTTAACCGAAATAGGTGCTTATAGTGGCATTTGATCTTTTAGTACCTATGAAGATTTGAAAGAAGCGGGGGATTTTCTGTTGACGGAACTAAAA
Source organism: Caryophanales bacterium (assembly GCA_031554215.1). Taxonomy (GTDB): domain Bacteria; phylum Bacillota; class Bacilli; order JARBTR01; family JARBTR01; genus JAVBKE01. The sequence goes on along the minus strand of JAVBKF010000126.1, from coordinate 3,473 downwards.
AGAACACCACTGTTTAATGAATATGCGGAACTGGGTGGTAAACCGATTGATTTTGGTGGTTGGGCATTGCCTGTGCAATTTTCTAGTATTGCCGAAGAGCATGAGGCGGTTCGCACGGGAGCTGGATTATTCGACGTGTCCCATATGGGAGAATTCACAGTGCAGGGAGCCTGTGCTGGGGATTTCTTGCAGTCACTATTGACCAATGATATTGCCAAAATGAAGGTCGGCAAAGCTCAGTATAATATTATGTGTTACCCGGATGGCGGTACAGTTGATGATTTAATTGTTTATAAACGAGCGGAAGATGACTATTTTATTTGTGTCAATGCTGCAAATATTGATAAGGATTTTGCATGGATGGAAGCGCATAAACCAGCGGAAGTGGTACTGGAAAACTGTTCAGATAAGATTGGGCAAGTAGCATTACAAGGACCACTTGCAATTTCTGTTTTGCAAAAGCTAACAGCGACTGATTTAAGTGCTATTCCGTTCTTTGGGTTCAGAGATGGGGTTTCTGTTGATGGCGTCAGCTGCACGATAGCAAGAACTGGTTACACTGGTGAGGATGGATTTGAGCTATATGCTGCGAGTGAGGAGATTGCCCACGTATGGCGAGCGATACTGGATGTTGGACGGGATGATGGCGTTATTCCATGTGGACTGGGCGCTAGGGACACATTACGATTTGAAGCGTGTTTGCCGCTCTATGGTCAGGAACTTTCACCGGCAATCTCCCCGGTTGAAGCTGGTGTTGGATTTGCGGTAAAAACAGAGATCGATGCAGATTTCATTGGAAAATCGGTTCTGAAATCCTATAAAACAACAGGCGCACCTCGAAAAATGGTTGGCATTGAGATGACTGGACGCGGCATTCCTCGACACGGCTATCCTGTATTTGTTGGCGATGAGCCGGTTGGCATCATTACAACAGGTACGCAGGTGCCATTGACCAAGCGGAATATTGGGATGTCGATCATCAAAACGGCATTCGCTGAGATTGATCAAGTGGTTTCGGTTGAGATTCGTGGGAAAAAGATTCCTGCCGTTGTTGTAGCTACGCCTTTCTATAAACGAGAGCGCCGGTAGGTTTAACCGAAATAGATTGTGCTATGAGTGACCATCAGAAAAGAAGTTGAATTTGGTATGCGTGCCCTAGCTAAGCTTTTTACGTGTAATTGATGCTAAGGGGTAGCCTAACACTACTTGTCAGTTTGATCAAATTAATTGCAACTTCAGCTAAGTCTTAAAAGTTTGTAAAGGAAAGGGAGTTGATAGAATGCAACATCGTTATCTACCAATGACTGAGCAGGATGAAAAAGAAATGCTAGCAAAGATCGGGATTGATTCAATAGAAGAATTATTTGCCGACATTCCAGAATCCGTCAGGTTTAAAGGGGAACTTAGGCTGAAACCCGCTGCATCAGAGACTGATTTAGTGGAAGAAATGACAAAACTGGCTGGGAAAAATGCGAATCTGCGCAGTGCGACATCCTTCCTTGGAGCGGGTGTTTATGACCACTACATGCCAATCATTATTGATCATGTCATCTCTCGTTCGGAATTCTATACAGCGTATACGCCTTATCAGCCAGAGATTTCTCAAGGTGAATTGCAGGCAATCTTTGAGTTTCAGACGATGATCTGTGAACTGACTGGGATGGCTGTTGCCAATTCTTCGATGTATGACGGCGGAACAGCACTGGCGGAAGCGGCGATGCTTTCTGCTGGAAACACACGCCGGAAGCAGATTCTGATTTCAAAGGCGGTTCAACCAGATACGAGGGAAATCTTGTATACATATGCAAAAGGACAGAATCTTGATGTAGTAGAGGTACCAATTAAGGATGGCGTAACAGATTTGACGCTACTTGCAGAACTCGTGACAAGTGATACTGCTTGCGTGATTACGCAGTACCCAAATTTCCTAGGCAGAATTGAAGACCTGGCAGAAATCGGTGAGATAGCGCATGCAAATAAAGCGATGTTTGTTGTATCAAGCAATCCGTTGGCACTCGGTTCTTTGAAGCCGCCGGGTGCATTTGGTGCTGATATTGTTGTTGGTGACGCACAGCCATTTGGTATTGCGACTGCATTTGGTGGACCACATTGTGGCTATTTTGCAGTGACGGATAAATTAATGCGAAAAGTACCAGGGCGTTTGGTTGGGCAGACTGTCGATGAAGATGGTAAACGCGGTTTTGTATTGACTTTGCAGGCGAGAGAACAGCACATCCGCCGTGATAAAGCGACTTCTAATATTTGCTCAAACCAAGCACTGAATGCGTTGGCCGCATCTGTCTTTTTAACAGCGCTTGGTAAAGTGGGGATTCAGGAAATGTCATTACGCAATATGCAGCATGCTCATTATGCGAAAGAAGCGTTTAAACAGGCTGGGATTGAGATTGTCTATGAAGGCCCAATTTTTAACGAGTTTATCATCAAGTGTGCTAAAAATGTTGATCAGATGAATGAAGAGCTACTTGGAAAGGGCATCATTGGTGGTTATAATGTAGAGCGTGATTATCCTGAGCTTGAAAACTGCATGCTTGTTTGTGTAACAGAGATGCGTTCAAGAGCAGCTATTGATCATTTTATAAATGAGATGGGGTGTCTTCATGCGTAAACACGACCAATCGCTGATATTTGAAATCAGCAAACCGGGCCGGAAGGGCTACTCCCTACCTGCTAGCGAAATTCCAACCTACGCTTTGGAAGAGATGGTGCCTGAGGTCTATATTCGGACAGAAGCCGCCGAACTACCAGAAGTCGCTGAACTGGATATCATGCGCCACTATACTGCGTTATCAAACCGCAATCATGGCGTTGATTCTGGATTCTATCCACTTGGGTCGTGTACGATGAAGTACAACCCGAAGATGAATGAGGCGATTGTTCGTATTCCAGGATTTGCGCACATTCATCCGTATCAACCTGAGTCATCGGTGCAAGGCGCACTTGAATTGATGTTTGATTTGCAGGAACAGCTCAAAGAGATTGCCGGAATGGACGAGTTTACATTACAACCGGCAGCTGGTGCACAGGGGGAATGGACTGGACTGATGTTAATCCGGGCCTATCATGAAGCGCGCAAAGATTTCAAACGGACAAAGGTGTTGATTCCCGATTCAGCCCACGGAACCAATCCAGCATCGGCTACGATAGCGGGTTATGAAACGGTGACGATTAAGTCGCTGGACAATGGTTTAGTGGATATTGACGATTTGAAAGCACATGTTGGCGATGATACGGCAGCTCTCATGCTAACCAATCCGAACACGCTTGGCTTATTTGAAGAGAACATACTTGAAATGCAGGAAATTGTGCATCAGGCTGGCGGGAAGCTCTACTATGATGGTGCCAACCTGAATGCGATTATGTCGAAGGTGAGGCCGGGAGATATGGGGTTTGATGTGGTTCACTTAAATCTACATAAAACCTTTACTGGTCCACATGGAGGCGGTGGTCCTGGA
>JAVBKF010000035.1:0-2573 GCA_031554215.1 Caryophanales bacterium | reverse complement strand
TGAACGATTGTCTGACTCGTACCCAAGCCAGCTTGCTGTAGGATGCGATACACCGACTGGATCGTGATGCCTAATTGCGCTGCAATGTCGATTGGCTTCATCGCAGCCGCACGCATCGCTACGATCTCTTGTTTCGTAACTTCCGTCAAGACTTGACCTCGTGCCATATGAGCCTCCTGCACCTAAAAATAATTCGCTACAACGAGTAGCGCCGCTATGGATTGCCATAACGGATAGTTATAATTATAACACATATAATCATTTATTGCAAGCAAGACTTTTGACACGCTTCTTACGTTACGAGCCTGGAGGCTGCTAAGAAACGATGATCGTTATATAGAATATAAATGATTATTATAATTATATATATTTATTATTCTGTATCATATTATCTTTTTTTATAAAAAAGCCGGACGCATTTACTTTATTTATACTATTGTTTACACTAGCATAGTGTAAACAATATGTATATATGTCTCTAGGCATCTCTCTAAATTCGGATACTTATAATATATAACGAAATTTATAACGATATAATCATTTATATTGATTGTAGTGAGGGAGAGAAAACGCAACGAGCCGATCCGCTCTAGTTATTTCACTAGGTGCAGATCGGCTCGTATACTGTATAAAGGGCATACGCCACAGTTTCCCTTAGGGGGTGTGCTAGGGGCGCTCGCACGCTGCTACGTTGAACCTAACGGCTGTTAGTGCAGGCATACTACTGTTTACGTCCTGTGTAGCGCGTAGTAGTCTATATGCTCCTGGCTCCAATCCGGTGAGCTGTACTTGTAGCGTTCTAGTGTAGTCACCATCCACGTCAAAGATCACACGTTCCGGTGGTGGTGGTATAAATCGCTCACCCAATTCATTAGGCTCTTGATCTTTCCAAACAGTCATAGAGAACTCAATGACTCTAGGAGCACCTTCGATTACTAACGTAGGGGTGTAAGTTAGTGTATCGTTCGGGCAGTATACTTGCTTATCCGGTTCATATTCCGGTAAAGCGTAGCTGGATACGGGACTACCAGCGAAATAAGCCGATGCGTTCCATATTCCCCATATAGCACTCCCCATTGCTATGAGTCCAATGATTCCTGCGCCTAGGAGCAGGAACAAGCCAAACGAATTGGCTTTAGATTGTTGTGGGGGAGGCATTTCGGCTGTCAACATTTTACTCCTCCAACTCGCCAGCTAACGTTCGTAATGTGTCTCCGGCCTCGATGTGTAAGTCTCCGACCTTTCTTAGACCGTTCGCAACGTTGTTATCGACTGCGCTTGAATGCTCGGCAGTCTCTGCGACTGCTGCAACGTTTCCACCACCTCCTTTGAGCGCTGCTGCTTTGCGAGCTGCTATAGTCGCAAGCATAGAATTACGTGATGTACGGTCCACTATGCTCAGACCCATCAGCGTAATCTCCGAGAAGAAGAATAGTATACCGTTGATAATGTCCACGATAATACCTGCTTCTAGTTGACGTTGGGGAACCATCATACTATTGACGCCAATGAACATGAACATAAACTGAACGGTTGCATAGCCACACTGTCGTATGAATTGGTGTCGAGCAGCAAGCTGCACCTGCGTAGAGCGTTTCTGCTCGTGCGCATCCGACTTGTCGCCGAATGTATCGTAGATACCTCTAATGTGGAGAGACAACCCCACTAGCGCTAGGACCGTCAACAGTAGTTCGCCCCAGTGGATAGTCGCTGTGATCACTTGTTTCACTCCTTAGCGTTGCATCCGCATACGCCTGTAGCATCTCCATTCGTGCATCAGCCTCCCGTAGTGCGCGGCGGGCTGGTTCAGTTTCAGCATTGATCATCGCGGCTATCGCACGCTTTTCGCTTTCCGTGATGCTCATATCGGTTGTATAGAACTTGAGCAATAGTTTCCTAATCCATCCAATCATGATGGGCTACTCCTACCGCGTCGAGACTTGATGGCCTCTTCGGTAATCTCTTGTGACTTGCCAAGTTTGTCGAGAGCTTCGAGCGCGATCCCTTCCCATTTCTTACTCCGTTCCGTTTCGACCAGTAATTGCGCTTCGTACCTGGCGACTATTTGCTTGTGTGTAGCACCGAATATCCAATCACTGCGAGCGCCAGTAACCAACACAATTACAAAGCCAACTAATAACCCTCCGCTACTCAGTAATTGTACGAACCCGCTTATTAGGGTAGGGTCCATGCGAGCCCCCTATAACTTACGCATATCCGACATGCGCTCTAGCACTTTCGCTACATATGTTTCAGCTAGGCTCACATCGACGGCAGCGATGTGATGGGGAATGATTTGTCTTACAGTGGTCCTACCCAACCAGCCGTGCGCGTTCTTGACTTGTAACACGCTAGCATCCCATCCTAGCTGAGGCGATTGGAACGCTGCATATGCTCCTTTCATTGGGTTCGTTGGATGATTTACCCAAGGCGCGAACCCGTCTGCTGTAGCTTTGATGTTGATCGGACAGTTGGACAATTGTTGTAGCGGAGAGCCGAGCAGATACTCCCCAGCTTCGTGCCTAGCCACTGCTAACAGAAATGCAGGATCGACCTCGAATCTTATACATTTC
>JAVBKF010000130.1:0-2939 GCA_031554215.1 Caryophanales bacterium | reverse complement strand
ATATTAACTTCACTTTTAATATTAGATAAATTTCGCTTCCTCTGAAGCATAACTATCAAAGTATTGAGCCTATCTACTTTATCTTGATTTGTAATTCTTTTTGAAAGACCATGCATATTCAAAAGCAGATAATCCAACCGTCTAGTCTGATATCCTAATTTTAATTGCTCATAAAATTCTATTATAAAACAATCAGATCGATAGTTTTCCGCAATACAGATATAATATTTTTGATCTCTATAGAACACCGCTTTAATTGCCTCCAAATCAGGATGCAAAGTTTTTAGATACTTTTCTGCTATCTTCAAATCTTTCTTTGACCGATTACAATCATAACAAGCCAAGACTAAATTAGTAATTTTACCAGCATCCTCCTTCGAAGAAAAAGAAGACTCGCAAACAAAGTGATCGACTTCTAATAAGTTAACACTAATATTCTCCACAGAGTTTCCACAATAGCTACATTTAAAATTATAAATTTTCATAAATTCTTTTCTATAGTTATCATCTTTCCTTATCTGATTGTATGTAATTTTGGTTCTAGGGTGCTCATTGTAGATTGACTCATCTAATTGTTCTTTCTTACGGCTGACATCCACTAATTTCATACAAAATTTGGTATTTCGATAATCATTAACCATTGATTTTCTCCTGTAATTCTTCAAAAGCTTTAATAAGTTCATCAATGTCTTTCTTATTCAATTCTTCATATTGAGAAAGACCACGTAAGGAATCCTCTATTCTCTCAATCAACACCTTATCAATCCCTACATTTCCAGCTAATTTATTGGCAATATTTCGATAGACGACGACTTTATTTATTGATTTTTCTAACTCTCCACCAAGATTGTCAGCGTAGTATGTTTGAGCACATCCACCGAAATCTCCCCTATACTTACTGATAGCACCAAAATCTCGTTCTATTAAATTTTGCGTTACAACTAGTACTTCTTTAAATGGGAAAAATTTCTTCAAAATTATGCCTAATTCCTCCCCAGTGAACTTATCTGTTGTAACATTGTCATTTTCAAATAATCTTGAATCTATGATTATTACATCAGCTTCTTTTACTCTAACATCATTGATCAGATCGTTATATCCATTGTAATCACTAAAGGAAATTTCCTCATATTTAATTTCAACCTCTGATGACCTATACCCCTCTAGGAACCTCGAAATTTCAAGATCTAAATTGTCATCTATATACACAACATTTATTCTCTTCATCGAAACATCCTCCCAATTGAAAAGTTAACCCTAAACCCATCTTTTCCTTCTATTTTATTAATCACACCTCCCGACATAATTATTGTATTATTAACAATCCACATACCTAAACCATGTCCATCACTTCTTGATGTCTCATGTACTTCTAAGATTTTATCAGGGCGAGTAATGTACTTTTTATTAAGGCCCTTTCCATCGTCGCTATAGTCAATTTCTAAAAAATCACTATTCAATTTGGCTTTGATATAGATGAACAAATGGTTTTTGTCATCATTATTTTGAATGCTATTTAGTATCAAGTTATCAAAGATCACCTTCAACGCATCTTCTGGTAACTTAAAAATAACTGAATGAGAAATATCAATTTTAATTTCTACCCAAGTATAATCCCTAACCCATTGCTTCTCCAATGCCTTAATTAAATCTACAATTATATGTTCCTTAGAAAGAAAATGACCTTTTTCTACCTCAGATAGCATTGTATCCATAAATGACATTATTTTAGAATTCACACGCTTATTATTCCTCAGTATCTCGGGTATGTTTGAAAATGCATACTATGTATTTTTTTCCTCATTTACAACATCCCATATTTCATATTTTTTCATCGCTTCAACTATGAAATCGTAGTTTTTTGCAATTATGTTTCTATCATTACGCATCTCATGCGCAATTGAAGTTGCTTTTAGCCCGGAGGTCGCTAATACATTGAGAATCCTAATGTCATACTTATATCTTTTCTCTGTTATATCAATCTCCTTTTGAATTTTTTTATTCTCTACCCTATAATCCTTCACTTCAGTAATAAATTTTTTAACTTCATCTTTGGAAAGATTTTTAATCACTTCAGGTTTTCTTATAATCTTTTCCATTATTTCCTTATCTCGCACCTGAACTAATTCATTTTTAACATTTATACTTCTAACTATCTTCTGACGATAACGCTCAAAAGTGGCAATACCAACATCCAATATTTTTATGAAAATTTCATAATACAGATTCTCATCTAACCCCTGCCTATTAGAAAGATCAGCTAGCAAAAAATTACGCTCTTTATCAATTTCAATTTTACCAGCAAGTTGATTTTCTCTTACTCTCCAAGCACCAGACTTATGAGTTGCAGCAGCAGGTGATTTTCTTGACCTTTTCCCCAATTCTACCCAGTCTTTGTTCCCCTCGTATGAAGAAATGCTAAAGGAATTTCGATACAAAACTATTCCAGCTTCATATCCATCAGAAAGATTTCGATGTTTATATAAAAATCTTTCCGCTTCGTCTTTTGAACTGCCTCCTTTTAAATGGAAATATAGCTCCGCTGAGAAATCACCTAATTCTTTCAAGGAAACGTCTAGTTCTTTCTCCGTCACAGAAAGATCTTTATCGTTTTCTAGTACACTCAATATATCAATAGGTTCTCTATAATTTTCAATGTCCACGTCATTGCAGTACTCTTTTGCACTTGACAAAAATTCATCGGATCTTACAGTACACAATAGAGTTTGCTGTTCAGCTACATAGCTTAAATCTATTTTACTTACGCAATTGTAACCAGGTATCGGCTCATGAAAATATCTTTCAACTTTGATAATTTCATTTTCAAAAGTTATGTCAATGCTCATTAAATTATCATTATAAGTTCTAGACAAGTATTTCGAAAGTTTATGAATACCTAATTTACTCCATTTATCTCTAAGCTGCTTAATTATAATTTT
>JAVBKF010000190.1:0-10378 GCA_031554215.1 Caryophanales bacterium | reverse complement strand
AAAAATTTTTTAAATTCATGCTTTATATAAGTACCTACTGCTTTTCCATCACTTGAACCATATAGTTATGCTATAGATACTGTCTCCTGATACTTACAAAAGTTTAAGGCCTCCGCTTTTAATGTTGTTAAATCTAACCATGTTTGTACCGCCATTTACTCTCCCCCTATCTCCAAATCAAGACTTAACTATATCATTTAAAAGACACTTGTCCTAGTATCATTTAGTTTATCATAGACATTGAAAAAATAGGGGCTAGGCAGTTATGCCTAGCCCGACCCCTGTAGCTTTCCATAGCTGTTCAGGCTGATTGATTAATGATTTCCTCCACTATCCCAAAACCAGTCGGAATATTTAACCTTAAAAACAATTATTAAACTTTTTTTAAATCTCAAGAAAACTTCATTTAAGTTGTTCAAACAATCCCTACTCAACGGTAACACTCTTTGCTAAATTACGCGGCTTATCAATATCACACCCTCTGTGCAATGAAGCATAGTAAGCGATTAATTGAAGCGGAACAACTGTGACAAGTGGTGTCAGCAACGGATTAACAGCTGGGAAAGTGTAACGATCATGCTCATTCGCTAGACCCTCCATCGAAATGACCAATGGATGTGCACCGCGCGCAACAACCTCATTTACATTTCCTCTAATGTTCAAATTAACATGTGCTTGAGAAATCACAGTCACAACTGGTGTTCCCTCTTCGATCAATGCAATCGTTCCATGCTTCAGTTCGCCACCAGCAAAGCTTTCCGCCTGAATATAAGATATTTCCTTTAATTTCAGGGCACCCTCATGACCAACATAATGGTCTACACCGCGACCAATAAAGAAACAATTGCGGGTAACACTCAAAAACTCATTAGCCATTTTTTCAATCTCTAGTTTGTCATTACAAATAGTCTCCATCACTGTGGCAACAATTGCTAACTCATGCTCAATATCAAACACTGCCGATTTCCCCATAGCATCGGCAATGAGGCCCGCGTAGATAGACAATACCGCAATCTGAGCAGTATAAGCTTTCGTCGATGCAACGGCAATCTCTGGTCCTGCATGTAAGAGCAACGTGTAGTCCGCTTCCCTCGATAATGTCGATCCAGCAACATTTGTGATTGTCAGCGCCTTATAGCCAAGCTCTTTCACACAAACGAGTCCTGCACGGCTATCTGCGGTCTCACCACTTTGTGTGATGAAAATAAACAACGGCTTCTTAGATAATAATGGCATGTTGTAACTAAACTCAGATGCAACATGCGTTTCCACTGGAATCCCAGTCAACGATTCGATCAAATGCTTTCCAACAAGACCTGCATAGTAACTCGTTCCACAAGCAACAATGTAAATCCGGTCTGCATCCAAAGTAGCCCGGGTAATCTCTGCATCAATCGCGAGCCTATTCCCATTACCTCTATACTTCTGGACAATTTTGCGAATGACAGCTGGTTGCTCATCAATCTCTTTCAACATGTAATGCGGGTAAGTCCCTTTTTCAATATCACTTGTATCAATAGTTGCTGTAAACGACGCACGCTCAATAATTTCGCCATCTAGGTTCCTAATTTGATACGCATTCTTCGTTAAAACAACCGTTTCTTTGTCCGCAAGTTCAACAAACTTATCCGTTAAATCAATGACTGCCATGGCATCACTGGCTATCACATGAAATCCACTACCAATCCCGAGTAATAACGGACTTTTACATTTCGCTACGTAAATCGTTCCAAAGTCCGCACGGTCAAGCAAGGCAATTGCATACGACCCGTGTAGTAAACTTAACGTTTCACGAAAAGCTTCCTCTGTCATACGTCCCTTTTGCACAAATTGGTTGACCATTTGAACAATTACCTCAGTATCAGTGTCACTCCTGAGTAGCACGCCCTGCAAGTATTCATCTCTTAGTTGCTCATAATTCTCAATGACACCATTATGAACAATCGTAAATCGCTCAGTCTCACATTGATGAGGATGGGCATTCTTCCTGTTAGGTACACCGTGGGTTGCCCAACGTGTGTGTCCGATGCCAATCGGAGCGTAAACATCCTCAGGAACAACACTCCTCAGATCGCTGATTCTGCCGATTTCTTTAAACACATGAACTGTCTCATCATTCATGACAGCAATTCCGGCTGAATCGTATCCACGATACTCCAGCCTTTCAAGCCCTTTCATTAAGATTTGCTTGGAATCAGCATTCCCTACATAACCAACAATTCCACACACTTTGTTTTCCTCCTAAAATAATCCTGTGCATTTTTTCTCCCTTTGTCCACATTGTCACCAACATGCTTTAAAAGAAAATTACAGTTGTGCACAACAAAAGAAATTGATTCTTTCCGTCAACTGAGAGGTATCCGCCGAAAACTCGATAGCCTCTTCCTCGTCAACTAAGCAAAACAACGTTTCTCACTTAGTTCTGGCGCTTTTTTTGAAGCAACTGTGTACACTATCCCTTAGTCTACAAAATCAATTTAGTATATCACGATTAATTTGTTTTTGACACACTGTAAAAAATGAGAAAACTAACAAAATTGAACACAGCTGGTCCTAATTTAAAGTTCGTTAAACCACTTTAAATAAAACAGACCTGTCTCTTTGTTAGTTTTCATCAACCTTGAATGATATGAGTATGACAGTCTTTTACACGTCACTTTACAACAATTAAATCCATTGGCGACATTATTCTGTAACTTCGCTCGCTTCTATGGCCACTTCATCCACATCAAGTCCATAAGCCGCACGAATTTTGCCTGCAATTTCAAGACAAATATCTTTGTTTTCTTTTAAGAATAACTTTGCGTTCTCTCGTCCCTGTCCTAGTTTCTCACCATTGTATGCATACCATGCACCACTCTTAGCGATAATGTCCATTTCAGCAGCTAGATCAACAATTTCTCCTTCTCTTGAGATGCCTTCACCATACATAATATCCACTTCAGCAATTTTGAATGGTGGTGCTACTTTATTTTTGACTACTTTTAATTTTGTTTTATTCCCAATGATGTCTGTCCCGCTCTTGAGTTGCTCACCACGACGAACTTCTAATCGCACTGTTGCATAGAATTTCAGGGCACGTCCTCCCGGTGTTACCTCAGGGCTTCCGAACATAACACCCACTTTTTCACGAATTTGGTTGATAAAGATGGCAATCGTATTCTGTCTGTTAATTGACCCTGAAAGCTTACGCATGGCTTGTGACATCAAACGCGCTTGGAGTCCAACATGGCTATCACCCATGTCGCCCTCGATTTCAGCCTTTGGTACGAGCGCAGCGACAGAATCAATAACAATCATTTCTACCGCACCACTACGAACGAGCGTCTCAGCAATCTCTAAAGCTTGCTCGCCTGTATCTGGTTGTGATAACAATAACTCATCAATATTAACGCCTAATTTCTGCGCATAAACAGGGTCTAACGCGTGTTCAGCATCAATGAATGCTGCGATCCCGCCACGTGCTTGTACTTCAGCAATCGCATGAAGCGCAACGGTTGTCTTACCGCCACTCTCAGGACCGTAAATCTCAATAATACGTCCACGCGGGTAACCACCAACGCCAAGCGCAGCATCTAGGGCAAGTGAACCACTTGGGCAAGTCGCCACTCGGCGCCCAGTATCCTCACCGAGCCTCATAATAGATCCTTTTCCAAATTGCTTTTCGATATCCAAAAGTGCTTTATCTAATGCTGCTTTACGCTTATCTGTTGACATTCATTTTTCCTCCAAGAGCTCATAATATGTTTCCATGAATTTATTATACATGGGATAAGTCAGAAGCACAAGAAAAAAATCGAACATTCATTCGTAAAAATTACACAGCAATTTATTCCTTTTGGTAGCTTCAGGTATTCATTTCACTTTTTAGCAACAAAATACCGTTAAGCTCGTAACTTCAGACTAAAAAAAGTTTTTCAAAAAAAGGGTTTTATTTCATTGAATGAAATAAAACCCTTTTCATTATACTGGCATGATTGATTAAGAGGCATTCACGTGCCGGTCAGCGACCAACACGCTATGCCAGATGCTTCAGTAGAAAATGACAAGCATGCTTTACGCTTCGTATACGGTTACTAGTGCGCTTAGTACCTAAATGGAGCGCTTTGACCATCGTAGACCCATCGCGGAAGGCAAAGCCTAGGAAAACGGTCCCCACAGGCTTTCCTTCCAGATCACTAGGACCTGCAACGCCGGTGAAGCTAACCCCGATATCTGTATCAAACTTCTCCCTTACGCAGCTTGCCATTTCAATTGCACATTGCTGACTCACAACACCATATGTAGAAATGGTTGATGCCTTGACCCCTAAAACTGTTTCCTTTGCTTCATTGGAATAGGTGACAAGACCGCCTTTAAAAATCGCACTCACACCTTGCAAGCTGGTCAACTCTTGCTGAAACAAGCCCCCAGTTAAACTTTCTGCTGCTGCAATTGTCAAATTCTTTTCTTGCAACTTTGCATAGCATTCCTCGAGTAAAGAAGTATTGTCGTATCCGTAGAAAAATTCTCCAACACGCTGACGGAGTTGCTGTTCAGTTGCATCAATCAGTCGATTTGCTTCCTCTATATGACTAGCCTTTGCAGTGATCCTAAGCGTCACCTCACCATCAGCGGCGAGCGGCGCAATTGTCGGATTCTCCTGTTGCTCGAGTAGATCGATAATCTTAGTTTCAAGCTCCGCCTCGCCAATACCAAAGAAACGCAGCACCCTTGATACAATCGGATTATGCGCCTCTTGGACCTTTTGTAAGTACTGCGTACCAAATTGACTGAACATCGGCTCCATCTCTGATGGTGGTCCAGGAAGCAAAATATAGGTACGCGCATTCTTTGTGACGGCCATTCCTGGTGCCATTCCATTTAGGTTCGCAAACACAGTACTTCCTTCTAGAACAAGTGCTTGCTTTTTATTGTTCGCAGTCATTTCACGACCAGTACTCTCAAAGTACGCCTCGATGGTCTCAAGCGCTTGCCTGTCAGCAACAAGATCAAGCTGTAAATGGGTAGCGATTGCCTCTTTCGTCAAATCATCCTTTGTCGGTCCAAGACCACCGGTAATGATGATTAAATCTGAACGCGTTTCTGCCACCTCAATCGACTGAAGGAGGCGCGACTCATTATCACCAACGACAGTATGATAAAACACATTTACACCTAAAAGCGCCAGCTTCTCTGATAAATAACGGGCATTTGTATTGACGATTTGCCCAAGTAATAGTTCTGAACCAACTGCAATGATTTCTGCATCCATTGTCATTTCTCCATATCTCATTATAAGAAAGTTGATAAATCCCATTCTTTTTCAAGCTTCATTATAACAGAGTGCCTGACCATTTATCGCCAAAAAAGAACTAAGAGCAACCACAAATGCTGGCTACTCCGTTTACTTCCTATAAAACGTTTAATTCGTGCACCGCACTAAACAACGCACCGATTTATTTTGAGTTCAAAAACGTCTGTCTATTTACCCAGTAAATGTCCCATCCTGACCACAGGGTAATACCCACTGCAGCAAACATAGAAATATCATCCATCGGAATACCCATTAAGCTAAATGGAATATTATGTAGCAAACAAATTGTCACTGCGATAATTTGAATCCATGTCTTAATCTTTCCTAGCATTGCTGCCGCGACAACTTCACCTTCGCCTGCAAGAACGAGACGGAGACCCGTTACTGCAAATTCACGAGAGATAATAAGGGCAGCCATCCAGGCATATGTATAGCCAAGGTCAACTAAAATAATAAGAGCAATGCTAATCAACAATTTATCAGCTAGCGGATCAAGAAACTTGCCAAGATTTGTGACTAAATTATTCTTTCGTGCAATGTACCCATCGACCCAGTCTGTGACAGATGCAATAACAAATATCAATGTTCCAACAAGATGTGAAACAGCGAGCGTTTCATCACCAATTGCTATTTCTCCCCAATCTGGACCTAACATTACGTACATAAATATTGGTAATAATAAAATACGAGAAATCGTTATTTTATTTGGTAAATTCATGTTCTGCGCTCCCCTAGCAAAAAATTACTTGATATATTTGATTGTGATGGTTTGAGGCACACTTTGATTTAAACCTGCCTGATATTCAAGCAGTTGATCATTCACGTAAATCTGTGTACTAAGCGCACTTCCCGTCTTAATTGACACTTCAGTTTCTGCACTAAGATCAAATTCCTGGAACTGTGCGTTGCTCAGTGTACCTTGATAAATTTCTTGTTGTGCTGAATTTTTTACACTCACCCACGCGGTGCCTGTAGACGCTACTTTTAATTTAAATGTTGGTGCGTTTGTTAATTCATATGTTGATGTTTTCTTATCAGGGCCAATTCCAGTCGGTGTAATTACCTGAACTGGCTTTTCTGGCTCAGTACCTTCTATTTCATCTTCATCAGTATCTTGTTCTTCCTCTGAATCCTCGTTTGTCGTACTATCTGGCGTAGGCTTTTTCTCTGACTCGTCTACAAATTTCTCTCCGCTATCGTTGTCCACGATTGGACCAGCTTCATCGTCAGAGTAATGATTAAAGAACGAATACATCAAGGCAACGCCAACAAGCACAAACAAAATAAGAAGCGCCTTTGGCACTAGTTTAAGCCATTTTGAATTGTCGACAACAGTGGTTGCTTGCGCATGAGGCGGAATCGCACCAACCGCTTCCTCTTCTAGATTGACGGCTGGCACATCTCCTTCGTATTCCATCATCAATTTGTCAACATCAAGATCAACTAGTTCTGCATACTGCTTGACGAAAACCCTCACATAGAATTTTCCTGGCAATATTTCAAACTGGTCATTCTCTATCGCCTGAAGAAACCTTTTCTGAATCTTTGTCTGTTCGTGAATATATTCAAGACTAAAGCCTTTTTCTTCTCTTGCGGATTTTAACGTATTACCCAAACTCATATTTACACCCACTCTACTTTAAATCAAATGTTCCAAAATGTTCTTCGCCGAATTGTAAACCGCTTCCGTGATGTGCAATATCCTCATCCAAACTACTTCTCAGCTCAATCATGTAATCAAAATCATTAATCTTATATTTCGTATTTTGACAGAAAATATCCGGATGTTCAACAACTAAAATGCTTTCTCGCCCAATTATTTCATGAACAAGTTGCAAATGCTTTCCGGAAGCATGAATACTTGAGGCAATCCCATCAATGATAAAGATGTTTTCCTTGCTATATTCATACGCATACAACGATTCACGCATCGTTTGTTTAAATAAAGTCGATGAGACAAAAACCCATTGTTTGTTTGCACTGACACAGGCAGCAACAATTGATTCAGTTTTACCAACGCGCGGCAACCCACGCACACCAATTAATAGCTTTGACTTCTCCTGTGCTTTAAAAACTTGTGCAAGGAAATCAACCAAAATGCCAATCTCATCCCGAGTAAAGCGATAAACACCCAACTGCTGATCCTCGTCGGCAAAATAGCGTCCATGTCTGACAGCCAGTCGATCAATTAGCTCTGTCTTGCGAACTTTAATCAGCCTTATTGTCTCCATTGTTTGCAAAATAGATGCTAATGATTGAACAGATTTTTCATCGTCTGCGGTAATTAGTATCCCGCTACGATTATGATGAAAGCCATTGATTGTTTCGATATTAATTTTCAATCGACCCATGAGTGATGCTATTTCACCCAATAAACCTAATTGGTTATGAATTATCTCATACTCAATATAGTAACTGATTGTCATTCGTTCACCATCTTTTATCATATATGATTTTAGGATAATATTCAAAGAGATATTTATACAGTTACCGAAACTTTATGCGAATCCCGCAGTTCAACTGACATTGTTTTGTATTAATAAAACGAACCGGGACCGCCTGTTTTCAGACAAAATGACTACTTTCCAGCCAGATAAGGTTCAGGTAAATTGTCAGCTTACATCAACTTCGATGCAAATAAACTCATGACCAGACAATTGTTCTAGCGCGCTAGTTCACATCATCCAACCACCATTAACGGATAGGATTTGACCGGTTATATAGTTCGCATGATTTGACAGTAAGAAGGAAACAAGGCCCACGACATCTTGAGGTGTCCCAAGTCTACGAAGTGGAATCTGACTGGCAATTTCCTGCGTATCTGATTCGCTGAATCCAGCCATCATCTTTGTAGCAATCGCCCCAGGCGACACAGCATTGACATGGATTCCAGAAGGTGCAAGTTCCTTTGCGAGTGACTTTACAAAGGCATTTTGCCCACCTTTTGCTGCCGAGTAAACAGATTCGCATGATGCACCAATTTCTCCCCAGATGGACGAAATAAACACGATTCGCCCTGACTTTTGCGATATCATTTTGGGCACTAGTGTCTGGGTAATCAGGATCGGTGTTGTCAGATGTTGTTGTATCAACTGCTCGACTGCTGTTGGTTCCTGTTCAGTGACTAGCCCATAGTAGCTAGTACCGTGAGCAAAAACAATCATGTCTAAAGGTTCAATTGTACTGACAAATGATGCTACTGCATGGTGATCTGAAAAGTCAGCACGAATCGGTATCACACGTGACGACAACTGCTCTCCTGCCTCCACTAGCAGATTGATTGGCGCTTGATTTTGATGATAATGTGCATAGAGATGACACCCTCTAGCGAGTAAATCACTTGCAATCGCGAAACCAATATCCCCACTTGCTCCTGTAACGAGTACGTGTTTCCCCTTCATTGCCACTCACCCTCACGATATAAATAGCTATAAATCGTTTCATTTCTAGCCGTTCGTTTATTATATCACCATCTGAGCCATGATTCGCAAAAATTTATCATCGAATGAAAAAAACTATTATCCAAACCGGTGTTTGGATAATAGTTAGTTGTTTATATCATTCGGTCATCAACGATTCCCTTTAACATACGGAACGCCAGATGCCGCTGGTGCAACAGATTTACCTATGAATCCTGCTAATGCAAGAATCGTTAGCACATACGGCAGAATGAACAAGAAGTACGGTGGTACATCTTGAATGACTGGCAAGAATGAGCCAATAATGGAAAGCGATTGTGCGAGACCAAAGAATAAAGCTGCACCGAGTGCGCCCAGTGGATTCCACTTACCAAAGATCATTGAAGCAAGTGCAATGAAACCTTGCCCCGATATCGTACTATGCGAAAAATCATAGGTAATTGTTTCTGCGTACACTGCTCCACCAACAGCAGCGAAGGCGCCACTAATGATGACTGCAACATAACGCATTTTGTTGACATTGATGCCCATTGTGTCAGCCGCCATTGGATGCTCTCCTACTGCACGAAGACGAAGTCCAAATGGGGTTTTGAAGATGACAAACCATGAAATGATTGCGAGCGTAAAGGCAATCCATGTTGTCCAGTATGTGTCTTGGAACAAAAGTTCACCTAGAAATGGAATATGTTCCAGAACCGGAATATCCGTTGTTGCGAGTGGTTCAGTGATTTTCCCTGTTTCACCAGCGCCATAAATCTGCTTAACGAAATACATAGAACCCGCAAGTGCTAGCATATTGAGAGCAACGCCACTGACGACTTGTTCTGCTCGCAGTGTAATAGAAGCAACTGCATGTAGAACTGAAAATAACATCCCTGCAATCATCGCCACGAGAATCGCAATCCAAGGCGTTGCACTGCCAAATGTATCAACGAATGTCAGATTGAAAATAATCGCTGTACAAGCCCCAACGGTCATAATGCCTTCAAGGGCAATATTAACAACGCCAGCTCGTTCACAGAAAACGCCACCAAGAGCTGTGAAAATCAATGGTACAGAAAACAATAACATATTTGGAATGACAATATATAGAATGTCATAGAAACTCATTTGCCCCGCTCCTTTTTCCCAATTTTATCAAGAAAGTAGCGAATCAAATAACTGATTGCCACGAAATAGATGATTGTTGCAATTACAATCCCAATGACTTCTTGCGGTGCAACAATCGTGAATGCGTAATCCGCACCACCCACCTTTAGACCTGCGAAAAGGAATGCTGATAATAATATGCCAAATGGGTTATTAGCACCTAATAGCGCCACGGCGATTCCATCAAATCCAATCCCATTGAAACTAGATGAGTTTGCCATATATCCGAAGCCGCCGAGTCCTTCCATTGCGCCAGCAAGTCCTGCTAAAGAACCAGAAATCATCATCGAGTAAACAATGTTCTTTTTAACACTGATACCGGCATATTGTGAAGCGTATTGGTTATAACCAACAGCCCTAAGCTCGTACCCTTTTGTTGTTCTCTCCATGAAAAACCATGTTGCTACGACACAAAGTATCGCGATAATGATTCCCCAATGCATACTTGAATTCTCAGTAGCTTCCTTTAAAAATGCTGATTTAAGTGATGCGCTCGCCGCAACATCTTCTGTTC
>JAVBKF010000149.1:0-4898 GCA_031554215.1 Caryophanales bacterium | reverse complement strand
ATCAGTATCAGCCATACGCAGAGAATCAGCAAGCGAACATGAATCAGTATCAGTCATACGCAGAGTATCAGCAAGCGAACATGAATCAGTATCAGCCATACGCAGAGAATCAGCAAGTGAACATGAATCAGTATGGGCCATACGGAGGAAATCAGCAAGCGAACATGAATCAGTTACAGCCATATGCAAGAAATGAGCAGCCGTTTTTCAATCAGCCGCTATCACACGGAGCAGAAGCAATGCCATTCAGCAATCAGGATAGTCAGCAGTACCCACAACATCCTTACAACTGGCAGTTACAACAAGGGGAACCGATGGCAGAGGGTTTTGCTCCTTATCCGCAGTCTCAAGTCAGTACGAATGATAACGCAACAAATTGGGGATATCTATCTCCGTCACAACCAGAATTTCCACAAGGGCACTTAGCAAACCATCTAAATTGGGAGCCAAATAATGAGCAAGTCCAATCTAACCGCTGGCCAGAAAGTGATCCCTATACGAATCAAGGCTATCCAACTACGGATGCAATGGGTCATCATCTGCCACCATTTCATGCGGCACCCTACGGGAACCCTATTGCGCCAACAGATTCAGGCGGCATGTATCCAGGGCCACCAGAAGCTGGTTATCAGCAACCGTTCCCAACAGCTCATCAGCCTTATATGCAGGCACCACAAGAAGCAGTGCACCCCTTTTATCAAAATCATCAGCCCACTTATCCGGTAAATGCGCCAGGTCATGGGCAGTATGGTGCACAGATGGGGTTCCCGCCAGCAGGCCCCAATGCAATGATGTCACCTCCGCCAGGTGGGGGGCAAGGCTACCCGCCATTTGGGGGTGCACAGGGAAACCAATACGAAGCAGGTGGTCAGCCGCAGATGAATCCATTTGCTAACCCGTTATTATTTAAGGACAACGATTACAAACCAAACCCATTTCAGCAATTTCAACAGCCATTTCAACAAGGTGGATATCAGAACCAGCAGTCAAATAATACTGGGCAAAAGGCACCTTCTGGCATGGCAACAGTCATTAACCAATTCAAGTCGCAAAACGGTTCATTAGATTTTAATAAAATGTTCGGTACTGCGGGGCAGATGGTTTCAGCCGTTAATCAGGTATCAGGTCTGGTTAAAGGACTGGGTGGTCTATTCAAGATTGGTGTTTAACGTGTAAATTTGTGTGTCTTCACGTCCTAACTGTCATAGGTGAGGTGTTTAGGATATTGTCAATGCGGATTCGTTTCAATCACATTTCTAGGTCTTTTATGTTTGTCCCTAGCTCGCCATAAAGCTTTTAAGCAGGTGTAAATCCCGAACCGTTGAGGTATTGCAACTTTGCCATTCACATGTTTACTTCATCAACAGTTCCCCAACAAATCAATAGCCGATCTCTTTTCAAATCGGTGCGCCTAACTTTATGGTGCATTCATGCCGCCCGAAAATTTGAGAAAATCGAGAAAAATTGCTATACTGAGTTGATGAAAAAGACAAAATAAAGTGGCAAGATTGTTGATTCCTTGTCCAATTGGAGTAAAAAATGAGCAAAGTACCTGAAAAAGATTATAGTCGTTATTTTGATAAAGTTGTTACTGCCCCGTCCCTGAAAGAAGCGAAAACGCGCGGGAAAGCGGCTGTGCAATATACGCATGATTTTGCCATTGCAGAAGATTTAAAGGGGCTAGGTGACGGTAAGAAATTCTATATTCGTACTTATGGCTGTCAGATGAACGAACATGATGGTGAAGTAATGAACGGAATTTTCATGGCGCTTGGCTATGAGCCAACAGCAGAAATTACTGATGCCGATGTCATCTTGCTGAACACTTGCGCGATTCGTGAAAATGCGGAGAATAAAGTGTTTGGTGAAATCGGTGCGCTGAAAAGCCTGAAACGTGAACGACCAGACCTCTTGATTGGCGTTTGTGGTTGCATGTCGCAAGAGGAATCTGTTGTCAACCGAATTTTGCAGAAGCATCCTCAAGTTGATATGATTTTTGGAACGCATAATATTCATCGCCTACCAAACATTTTAAAGGAAGCCTATTTTTCAAAAGAAATGGTGATTGAGGTTTGGTCGAAGGAAGGCGATGTGATTGAGAATTTACCGAAGGTGCGTAATGGTAAGGTGAAAGCATGGGTAAATATCATGTATGGCTGCGATAAGTTTTGTACTTATTGTATCGTACCGTTCACACGTGGGAAAGAGCGGAGCAGGTACCCTGAGGATATTATTCAAGAGGTGCGCGAACTCGCTGCAGCTGGCTATCAAGAAGTGACGTTACTTGGACAAAATGTCAATGCTTACGGGAAAGATTTTAGCGATCGTCAGTACGGTCTCGGTCATTTAATGGACGAGATTCGGCTGATTGGCATTCCGCGTGTTAGGTTTATGACAAGTCACCCACGTGATTTTGATGATCACCTCATCGATGTCCTTGCGAAGAAGGGGAACTTAATGGATTATATTCACTTGCCGGTACAATCAGGTTCATCGGAAGTGTTGAAAAAGATGGCGCGTAAATACACACGTGAGGAGTACATGACGTTAGTCGGTAAGATTAAGGCCGTCATGCCAGATGTTGCATTAACAACGGATATCATTGTCGGTTTTCCGAATGAAACGGATGAACAGTTTGAGGAGACATTGTCGCTCTATAAAGAAGTTCGTTATGACCTTGCTTATACATTTATCTATTCTCCGCGCGTGGGAACACCTGCGGCAGTGATGGAAGACAATATTTCAATGGAAGTGAAAAAGGAGCGTTTGCAAAGGCTTAATAGCGTCGCCAACGAAATTGCTTGGGAAAAGAACCAACTGTTTATTGGACAAGTTGTTGACGTCTTGGTTGATGGCATGAGTCAAAAGAATGACCAAGTACTGGCTGGTTATACAAGTAAAAATAAGCTCGTTAATTTTTCAGGTTCTGCTGATGCGATTGGGAAAATTGTCAAGGTGAAGATTACGGATGCGAAGACCTGGTCTTTAAATGGAGAAATGATAGAGGAGTGAGCGGGAATGACGAGTTCTAGAGAAGAAATCGTTGATAAAACGAGAGAGTTAGCCAAAATGATTGCAGCAACCGAGGAAGTGAAGTTTTTTCAACAAGCGGAATCGCAAATGAATGATAATCCAAAGATCACTCAGTTACTCGGAATGATGAAGGATTTACAGAAACAAGCTGTAAACTTTGAGCATTACGGGAAGAAGGAAGCGCTAGAGAAGACCGAAAATACCCTAGCAAAAATGCAGGCAGAGCTTGATGAAATGCCGATTGTTCAGGATTTCAAGCAATCTCAAGAAGAAGTCAATGAACTCATGCAAATGGTGACCACTGTCATCTCAAACACAGTAACGGATGAGATTATCATTGCCACTGGCGGAAACTTGCTGTCAGGAGAAACTGGTTCCAAGGTTCGTAATAGTGCGTGTAAGCAGGGTAGTAGTTGCTAGATTTAAGTCTAAGAACAGCTGATCGTCTTTCAAGGGACGATTAGCTGTTTTTGGTAGTGAGGTGGACTGTGCTGCCAAACTAATACAGTTGAAAAATGTCAATCATAGCGTTTTCATGTTGCAACCAATGATTAATTGGGGCTTTTCTTGTTGTACAGTGATTCTATCAGCGGGTAGTTGCTAGTCACAAATGGCTACCTAACTAGCGATTAAACTAGCGAATATCCCCAATACAAATCAATCCACCAAGTTCAAAAACCCCACTCATAAGAATGGGGTCGCCATCAAAACCCTATCATCACCGCGGCAAACTCCTCAGCTAAAGCACAACCTACTGTTCACATCCAAACAAAATCCCAGCCTGTGCTCGTGCAGTTTCTGTGATGCGTAGCACTTCCTGACTGAGTTCCCTCAATTCCTGATACCGCAAATCATCTTTCTTTTCAATCACATCAGTCAGCGCCTCAACTTCATAGATCATATTATTCTCGCACGAAATCGTCGCCACATTCTCTTTTGCACCACTTAGCCGGTCAATCACAGTCAGTGGTGCGAGATTGTAGACTGCACCAAATTGAACCGAACCATGACTACCCTGAATTTCATTCTGTACAGAACCATCAGATATTTTTGAGCATAGGATTGTGCAGTTGAAATGATCATACTGGAGTACCAGTGTACCTGCACCATCAATTCCGTTATGCAGTTTCTGCGCAACATAAGTGATCGACTCTGGTGCACCAAAAAGGCTAGTAGCGGCGAAAATAGGGTAGACTCCAAGATCGACAAGCGCCCCTCCAGAGAAAGTAGGATTGAAACTGTTTTTAATATTGCCTTGCAAAAACGCATCGTACTTGGAAGAGTATTGACAGCAATGAAGTAGCACATTTTGTACTGTGCCAATTTGCTTGATCGATTGCCCTAGCGTAGCAAAGTTTGGATCATGAATGTTGCGGATTGCTTCAAATAAATAGACATTGTTCTCTTTAGCTGTAGCAAAGGCGATCTCAAGTTCCTTACTATTTGAAAAAATCGGTTTTTCACAGATGACATGTTTACCATTTTGTAAAAACAACATCGCTTGTTCAAAATGGCATGAATTTGGTGAAGCGATGTAGACGACCTCGAAATCGCTACACGTTGCCATGTCAGTTAAATCAGTAAATATCCGTGTTACCTGATGCTTCCTCGCAAATGCCTCAGCTGTTTCTTGTTTTCTTGAATAAACGGCTGCAAGCGTTAGTCTCCTGGTTACATTTGTTGCTTCAATAAAAGTACTACAAATCCAACTTGTCCCAATGGTTGCAAATCTCATCTCTTTCACTCCACTCTTTTTTTATTCTATCTCATTTTACTATAACATCTGAAAAATGCCTTGCTTTCGGTCTTGATATAGAAAAAAATATTCAATAACCATTAAATGGTAACAATTTAAGAAATATGGG
>JAVBKF010000058.1:0-13414 GCA_031554215.1 Caryophanales bacterium | reverse complement strand
AGCGCTGCAGGACTATTGAGCACTTCCTCTTGTTGATCAATCGCAGCTGGTGATAGTGTGTTCTCCATCGTCTAATCGCCTCTAATCATTTTATTGAGAAATTTTTTTACGCCTTTTTCTTCTGTTTCATCCTCTGGAGTCGCAATATTTTCCAGCCAATGTGTATCAAAAAGTTCGTCACGAATATGGATTTCAACATCATTACGGCCATATCGATTAAAAACAAATATGTCAAAACCAAATTCATTTAGTAATAACAGAAATGCAGCATCTGATCTACTCAGCGTACCTGATTTTACCGTTGTTCGCAAAATGATTTTCGGTATATCTTGTGAAAAATCAAATTGTTGCAGCATCGTGACAAAGGGTCTTTCAGGAAACGACAGCGCCTCTCTAAACAAATACAACTGGATGTCCTCTACCGACTCATTTGGCCTTTGCTTTAGCATCGGTCTATGGCAACAGCGAGATATAGCTGCTGCCAGCGCCTTTTGTAATCCATTCGGAAGCACCACATGCCGCCACAGATTACTTTGCATAAGCTTGTCAGGATCAATGCTTCCATCGCTACTTAACAGCTTCTGGTAGTGCGTTTTTAGATTATTTGAACTTCTATCCTCAGTGGTAAACGGAAAACGCCTAATCTCATGCACAAACCGAGTCTCTGTCAAAATCTTATCATTTTTTAACGCTTGCTTACGATCATTGCTTTCTCCCATCACCTTGGTAAATAGATTCGGTACCTGCACGATTTTTCCTTTCACGGAAAAGTTAGGCCTAACAAATGCCTTCTCCTTCGCAATTAGAAATGCTTCATCATAGGTCGTTTTCAGTGTAACCGAAGTGGTTAAGTAATTTCTGAACTGCCAAGGACGATAGATAGAAGAATCATCTGCATGTAAAATTACTTTCATCTCTTGTTCAGCAAGAAAAGCCAGCGTTGTTTTTCGAATTGGCTCCTCAGTGGGAAAATCAATGGCTTCAGTAGCCTGACTCTGATATTTTAATATTTTCAGATTAGACCGCATCAAGTTTCCCTTTTCAAGTTGCTCAAATAACGCAGCACTTTGCGGCTCAAACCCTTTATAAGACGGGTGCAGGATCACTACATCACATCCAACTAGCATTAGATAGACCAGAAAATAAGCCTCACTTTTATTAAAATCGCCATACCAAATAACCTTCGGAATACGTGCTGGAAAATCACAATCTTTTAACCACTTGGCTAGATATGACCAGCACCATTTGGTAGTATCAATGAGTATCCTTCTAAAATGAGTATCCGCAAGCCCCGCATCATGATTCGCAACAAAAATCTCTAACAGGGTTTTAAAAGAAGCCAGTAGATGCCGATAGACATCACTATTTTCCCTACCTGGAATTAATTTTTCTCCATCCACAAATGCAGTACAACGATTCACTGATAATCCCTTCGGATCAAGGGCTAAATTAACAATCCTTTGCACCGATTGAAACCGTAATGGATCATTCATTTTATCAAGCTCATCATGAAGAATGTGTATACTCGGGATCTCATTTAAGGAATAAAGCATCTCAATATATTCATCTGTTGACAGCATTTTTCCCTTAACTAGCGCGCAAACCTGTTGATAAACACACTGATGTTCATCATGCATATAGCCTGTTCTTTCGCTAGCAGGCTTACTCAGTTCAACCTGCCAATTGTCAATATTTAAAAGTGTTGATTTCGGATTAATTGTAAGCGTCATTTTCGTTCACCATCATTTAGTAGTTACAGGTAATGTTTGATTCATAATTGCAGAAACTTTTTGTAAAATCTCCTCAGCAGCCGCAATTCCGCTTACCTCGGTGTAATTGATATTAGCAAGTACTGTTTGAATTGCGGAGTGTACTGGAATAAATCCGTGCGAAACGCGCTTTAACATCGCCATATCCAGCTCTGAATCGCCTGCTGCGCAAATGACTTTTTTGCCAAGTTGCTGCTCAATATAAGCTAATCCATCCCACTTATTAATACAATCTGGCACCATATACAACTTTCTTCCTTGCTGCGACACAGTCCAGTCATTCTTCTTCAAAAATAGGACAAAATTGGCGAGTTCATCAACTGGAACTGCTTCAGGAATGATTTGAAACACCAAAAATTCATCAACTTCAATCATTCTTTCAACCCAGCTCGCATGACTAATCTTCGAGAAATAATACTGTACTTCAACCTTATCAAAGCAACTAGCTAATCGGCTCGCAATAATTTTTGACCAATCAGAATCAGGTAAACCCATATCTAGTATTTTGGCACCATTATTCGTAATCGCAAACCTTTGTTGTAACCTTTTAAAAAGAATGATGCGATTGTATTCTGCTTCTGTTCGGGTCGTGACAGGAATAAATGTGTGCAGGGCATTGATTTCTTCCAACAAACTGATTGCTTTCTCTGTCATATAGGAAATTTCTTGCCCATTCTTCGTTTCTATTAAACGTAAAGCCGAGTCCGAATCAACTGTCCCCATTGATCGTTTTGAGTAAATTAAAGTACGGTCTAAATCACTCGCAAATATCATGATTGCACCAACGGTTTAATCAACCCACAACAGAGATAAGTCATTTGATCATATTTTTCAATCGGCACACCCTTTTCCTTTGCCAATAAATAAATATGCGCTAAATCCTCATGGTCTAATTCGCGTACAAGGATCTTCCATGGGACTCTTCTAAGTAATATCCTCGTTGTCTCACCAATTCCAGGTTTCGCAAGGTTGATTGACGGTAACCCAAATTCCATTTGAATCTGCTTAATTTCCGCAAGCCCTTGCCATGTTGCAGTCAGATCCACATCACTATTCAACACTTGATCAACCTCAGACTGCACTTCTGGAAATAGGTTTACAATGGCCTCAACAAAAACGTTTGACACATCAATTGATTCAAATGCCTCATAATACTTCACACCATGAAACTCGTTCTTACCGATCACCTGTTCATTCCAAAGCGTCCTACTAAGCAGCCCTGAAACCGTTGCATTTAGACACGCGCTAGGAATAATGAAATCTTCCCTTGTACCAAAAATCTCTGTGCAATATCCAGGATCTGAAACAACTGCTAAGTCTGGAGAGATCGAAACTGAATGTGTCTTATTGAAGCGTGCAATTGCTTCGTCGAGTTCCAACTTGATTGCTCCTTTTCCGGTCCATCCATCAACAAACTGAATCGAACTGGCATCATGTTTAGAAAGAATGTAACTAATCGCCGCTTCGTCAATCCCTTTCCCGCGCAAAATCGAAACACCATAGTGCACCGGGTCAAATTGATAACGGTAATTGAAATAGCGTTTCATCAAAATTCCGAGCGGTGTTCCTCCACGAACCAGAGAAGCAAGTACAACTGCTGAGCCCTTATTCTGAAAAATACGCGCACAACAAACGCCAACTGCAACAGCAACCTTACGCTTATACTTTTCCAGCGATTGATAGAAATACATCATATATTCGTCAGTGGGCGGCTTTTCAACAGGCAACATCTCAAAATAATTTTTACTGGACTGAATTTTTTTTTCTCTTTCATCAGTTGTTTCTTCCATAAATTGATCAATCAACGTTAGAAGAAACTGAACATCCTGTTCAGGATAACTACCAATTTTCAAGGTGAATCTTCCTCTCTCTAAAAAGTTAACAAATAGGTTAGCTGAAACTGAAATAGGCTGGAAAACCTACATCACTATTAATCCAAAACTCTCACATAATTTCTTTAAACCCTCATGATATCCCGCACCAATCGCGTTAATCTTCCAACTCTGCTGATACCGATAAAATTCAATGAATACAACTGTCTTCTCAAATTTCAATTCTTCTGGCGTAAACCAGATTCTCTCAACACCATCACAAACGAGTCTCATTGTCGGGCTCACAATCATTGAGAAATTGCTATTCGATTGATCTTCATAAACAGCAAAACAGATCGAAATTTTGTGAATTTCTGGTGCAATAAGCTGTAAGTCGAGCGCAATCGTATTTTCACTTTTCGATTCACGGAACTCAACGCCTCCACATGTAGATCGATTATTTCCGAAGAAAATAAGTTGCTCATCACTCCGCGCTCTTCCATTTTGATCAAGTAGGAAGATGTAGGGATCTACTTCTAAATGTTGCAGAAGTCTGGCATAAGAAAAATGAATATCTACTTTACAAGTTAGCAAATTCTCAATTGCCAAGCGCTGACCTCTTTTTAATAAAGTAATGTTGTCACTTACTTCT
This sequence comes from Caryophanales bacterium, assembly GCA_031554215.1. Lineage (GTDB taxonomy): Bacteria > Bacillota > Bacilli > JARBTR01 > JARBTR01 > JAVBKE01. The sequence goes on along the minus strand of JAVBKF010000058.1, from coordinate 9,182 downwards.
GGTAATTGAGAAACCACTGTTTGCCCACTATCCTCAGTTGCTGGAGCCACAACAGGAAAGATGATTTTTTCAGGTAAGTAACTGACCGGCTTGTCGGTGACTCTTCCGCTCACATATATTCGTCTTACAAAAGTAGATACCAGCACAAAATCACCATAAAGAACCGTGCCATTCTGAAGTTTATCGACCTTGATCATTACCCGATTTTTTCCAGCGTGAAGCTCTTCCGGAATGAGTTCAACGCCCTTAATCAAAGCAACCAATTTCGCTTTAGTAGTCGTTGTTATTTCCATTTGAAAAATGGCTTCTGTATCAGCTGGAATATCATTCAACGTCAATAATCTTGGGTAATTCCACTCATTTTCCTCATCAGGAACCCCAACCACTTGTCCAACAACCTCAACATTCTCAAACTTCTGATTACTGCCTTTTGAACAAATTGCAATAAGGTCTTCTTTATTAGTAGAGGTTTCTGTCACCTCAACTTGAAAATTCGACAGTTTCACATCATTGGCCTCAATCGTAAGCACTGGGCCTTTCCTCGCCCATAGTACCGAAGAACTCCCAACAATTGTGCAAGGTTTTCTAACAACAAACGGTCCTTCAAACTCCCCTATTGGTATTTCAATTAAGTCATAAAAATCACAAGAATCTAATCTCTGCTGAAAATTCATTGCCATGCCTCATTTATTTAGATTTGCAGAAAAACCTGCGCGGTTTACAATCATTTTTTAGCCTATATTTTAAATACCGCTTGACTCATCCGGACTAAATCACGGGGCTTGGATAAGTGATACTTTTAACAATTGACTGTTTTTCTGTTTGGATAATCGCATAACCATACCCTCTTCGAGTGTGCATGCTTGACCAATCGGAACAACTTTACCTGTTGGCGAGACTAAACCAACAATATTCTCGTTTACTAGAATCCATTTGCCACTACGACCATAAATAGTTGCTTGAACAGTATCATCTGCCTTTTCATCAGGAAACACATGACTAAACATATGCCACTTCAATATTGAGGTCTTATCAGTCACAATCATTTCTCCCGACACTTTCCAATGTCCCTCACGCCCGCGAAGCTCAGATAATAATGTCAGTTTAATAAACTCCCTAGTACTCACTTTTGTCCCACAAAAAGGACATACAAGCTTATCATCATGATGGATAAACCATCCCTGTTCGCAGTCCACATTACTACAAGGATGCAAAAGATCCCACGTGTGTGCCAAAGCTCTTTCCCATTCTAATGCGGACGGGCGCTCTTCACGCACATGCAGTCCATTCACAAAGGAACGCAAAAACATTGTTTCAAGAAAAGGACCAAGATCCTTTATTGTCACTTTTAAATCAGGTGGTCTATTCGAGTCATCATGAGGATTTTCAATAAAAAGCGCCTCTGGGCCAAATCTAAGAAATCCATCCAAACCTTCAGATTCTGTACTATGAACTTTAGGACCCCAGAGCGGATGCCTGAGCAACAAATACTGATAAATTAAAACTGCAAGAGAATGTAAATCAGTGAGCATATTGGGCGGAAAGCGCCTCGGATCATCTGAATACGCCGCTGTTAAAACCTCTGGAGCAATGTATCCAGGTGTTCCAATTACCTCAGGTGGGTACAATCCTGGCACTACAAGAGAATCAATATCAATGACAACACAATCACCAGAAACAGGATCAATTAGCACGTTATTGCAAGACAAATCTGAATGTGCCAATCCTGCTTGATGCATCCGTCTCACAGTACGAACCAGTAAAATAGCAATTCGGAGCATTGAACGAAAATCACCCAACTCTTCTCTCTGTAGCTTCTCACGTGCAGACCCAGTGAACCAGTTACTTCGCTTATCCTGATTACGCACGTCCAAGTCAGCAAACTTTGAAGCACGTTTCGTGAAGAAGAAGCGATCTGGATAAACCGGACACATAATCCCAAGTTCTGGCGACGTAACGATCGCCGTTGGCCAACAAAAACGACCAGAAAAATAATCAGCAGAAGCCTCTGTATTTCCCATCGCTCCACCATTTGCCTCTGGCAAAGTAGGATTGTAACGCCCAATAATCGCCTCAAGTCGCTCCAGAAGATCAGGATTAAGCCCTGCATACTGATTGTTAAAAAACTGCACAACATACGAGCGATCTGGTGCAAAATAAGTATGCTTCATCCCACCATGAGGTGGGTTATCCACTTTTATATACGGTTTCCTTGTGCCATCTGCCAAAATTGCAAATTCAGTCTTCATACCCTCACCCAATGTTTAAAAATTAAGTCGTTTATTAATCCCAAGTAATCATCTGCACAAGATCACGTGCCGAGGAAGCGTTTAAATTAACAATGTCAGCCGTCAGTATAGAGAGATCTGCACTCTCTTTACAAGCACCCGCGGAACAAATAATCATATTTGCCCTATTTGATGCCTTAAACTGAATTGCCTTCCTCTCCCAATCTGCATTCACACCTCCGTCAGTGAAGATGAAAACCGTTGGCTTCCAGTCACCAGATGTACCTGTGATAACCTCAGTATCTATCCAGTCCGATAGCTGTTCCAAAGCTTCCCCTAAAGCCGTCACGCCACTCATATCTAAATAGTTTGGTAAAGTGATCGAATGAAGTGCTGATAATTGTATTACCTGTCTCGCCACACTATTAAATAAGACAATCGATACCCATGTTGCTTCATTCGTCTGTGAGTCAAATTCCAGCTCCGCTAGTAGCGATTTAAGACAGTGTTTCACGGCTTCAATCGGCTCACCAGCCATTGAGCAAGAACAGTCCACAAGCATATAGATTGGGAGCCTTCGCTCATAATGACTCATTCAGAATCACCTCGCTTTGCTGAAAAATAGACAATGTGTAGATTGGCAAATCTTCCTTTTAGCTGTGCCAGCAATGGCTCCAAGTTTGCTGCTATAGTCTTCCGTTCAAGAAACAAGAACACTTCATCAAAATCAGCAGTCTCCAAGTTATACAAATAATTCACAACCGCTGGATTCTCCGGGCTGGAAAACTTGATTCGATTTCTAATCGGATAATCCTCACGATCAAGCGCATAGATTGGACTTCTCGTAGAAGATTGGAAAGCAATATTCTCTCCCATTTCTTTCGCAATTCGTAGCGGTAGATACATAAACTCACCAGTACCAATACAGAGTGTCTTCTCAGACTTTCGCTTTGCCGTTAAGCATAGTGCGGCTACACTAATTTTCAAATCCAGTCGTGCATGCTCAGAAGAATCTAAACCAAAACGTCCTGTTTCTTCTATATATGGCACATGGGTTACATCACGATGGTGCACCTGCTGACTGATGTTTGACCTAGAAGCAAACTGTGGCAAAGGTAGCTCATCAACTGTACAGTTCATGCCTAGCGCTTCTAGTAAATCCACCTCAGGATAAACTGGATAAACATCGGCTACCGCTATTTTCCCACTGATCAATGAAACAACTTGAATTGAAATCTGGCACTCTTTCTCTAAGTCTAGAAAACGAGCATGATTCTCCTTTGACTGCCAATTCAAATAAGAAAGAACAACAAACTGATCGATCTTCCATTGTCTGCTCATCTCACGAATAATGTTGACGACCGTTTTCCCTGTCGAGATTTCATCGTCAACGAGAAAAACCGTCTGACAATCATCAATGAAACTAGGATCAATATAAAGATAATGCGTTGTTGAATGCGAATGCTCCTCCTCAAAGACAATAGGGTCATCAAAGTCCTCAAGAACCTCTCGCGTTGTATGAACATATCTAGCATTATCAAAAGCATTAAAAACAATGTGACCAAGCGCAGTGGCAGTTTCTGCAAACCCAATTACAAGCGTCTTCTCCGGCAACACCATTCGCTCCAATTTAAAATCAACTGGGATAGGACAATCAAATGCTGCAACCATTGCTGGTAGCATCGGAGATTCATTCCCATACACCTCTGCAAAACACTTACACGCAAGCAGTTCTCCAGCAAGCATCGCCCGCTTAGGATCTACTCGCAAGTGCTTGCCAAGTACTTTGCTGACAAAAAGAAATGACCGTTTCAAATTTTTCCGAATCGCCATTTCAAAAAATGCATGCAAATCTAAGTCATACTCATTCGTTTCAATATTTACTTTTACCCAGTAGTCGTCAATCTGACTATTGACCTCTTCACTCTGTTGCGTGTTCGAGGAGGTCAACGTATGTTTTCTGCTCATGTAACACTCCAAAAATTGTGGATTGGTTAATCACTTTCTTAGCCCAATTTGTATGAGGCTTCACTTCATTCATCTTATTATTAAACAGGCTCCGGATAACACCATTTTCTTCTGCTGTTATAATCGCTAATGCATCGCAATATTCCTCATATGATACTGTAGACAACGCCTGAACCACCTTAATATGAGAAGGATGGATAATCGTTTTCCCTGTTAGCCCGTTGGCTTTGTCCAAAATAATTTCCCGGATTAGACTATCCTCAAAACGCGCCAAAATTTCGCGTCTCATCTGGCGTCCACGCTCACCAAACTTTTCGTAGGGCGATTTACGCAAATCTGGCTTTAAAACCCGTTTTTTAGAACCAAAAAACTCCCATACAGGACCAGAAATAACATACCCACCTTCTGCTCTTCCAAAGAAATTAACGATGTCAGCAATGCAGTCCCTAATAACAGTAACCTCATAGATCGTTGTCTCCGAATTCCGGCGTATCCCAAACTTACTAGAAAAATCAGTGGCGCCCATGCGGACGTTTAAAATTAAATCTGCGCACTCATCCAGCATCTGTTTTACTTTCAACATGCTATCGATTCTGGTTTCTTTAAAAAGGATCTCGCTGGATTCTAATATCGGCATTCCATAAAATAAATCAACCTTATTTACTTCTTTAAGCGCTTCTATGAAGGCTGGACCCGTTTCTGGATCAAATTTAGGAAAATTAAACCCAGTCAGCACATCCTTTGCCTCACCAATTTCAGCAACAAGATCTTTTACCTGTTGACCACTTCGGACCCGAATGAAAATCAGTGGCAAATTCTGCATTTGAAATTCGCCTGAAGCGATTGCATCATGTAAAATAACCAGCTGCCTCACAATATTTTCAAAAGCAAAATTGACAACGTTATCGGTAATAGCATCCTCCAAACAAATTACTAGCGAAGTGAGTCCTTCATGTCTCCCGACAAGATACTTATGGTTTAAAATTTCCTCAGCAATTGTCTCTCTCGTACCAGGCATATACAAAATCCCACCCAATGCATACGCCAGAACCCCTCTGTCTGAATACTTCGAAAAAGACTGTGGTTCCTTATAAAATAATTCCTTTTTTTTCTCTTGATTAAAAAATAAAAATTGTTTCATCATGCTTACCTTCTCTCCAAAAACAAAAGTTTTGTATACATGGTAAGCAATTGCCTACTATTTACTACTGTGTGCCAATGAAAAAACAAAAGTGACAACTCATTTAAGCGCAAGTTTACTTACTCATTCGTTAAACCCTAGATTCTAAAAAGAAAGGGGATAGTCTGCACTATAACCTTCCTCTCTAAACTATTGTTATCCTACATTCTTCTCGGAATCGTCTGTTTTAACTGGATTGTTACGATGACGAAGCTTATGAACAACAAAAGTACCAGCAAATACTGAAATCAGAATGCTAAAGAAGACCACTTCGCCTATATGGAAGCCGAATGATCCAGCGATCATGTTCACACCAATAATGGCAATTAAAATAAATGCTGTTTTTTCGAACTCTGGAATTTTCTCGATTAGTTTCAAGAAAAGTTGAGCAACACTACGCATCATTAGTACGCCAAGCATACCGCCGATCATTAGTACCCATACCTCATTTGATACGCCTAAAGCAGCGACTACACTGTCAATACTGAATGCAATGTCCATCATCTCGACTGCTAGAATTGTTCTCCAGAAACCCCATTGCTTTCGTTTCTCTTGATCACCGAGATCGTTTTCACCTGGGGACCCCCTGAACAAATTCGAATAGGCTAACCAAAGAAGATATAAACCTCCGGCAACTTTTATCCAAACAACCTGAATCAGGTAAGCCCCAATACCAATCGCAATAAATCTAAATACATACGCACCAAAGATACCATAAAAAAGCGCCTTCTTACGTTGGTCCTCTGGTAAGTGTCTGACCATTACTGCCAAAACTAAAGCATTATCTGCTGATAATAATCCCTCAAGAATAATCAGTGAACCTATGATCGCCCAGTTTTCAGGCGTCGATAGCGCATTCACAAATTGATCCCATGAGAAGAAACTGCTGTAGTTTTCAGCTATTCCTTGAAAAAAATCCATATTTACTCCCTACTAATCATATTTATATATCCACACCAAAGTTTTTACAAAGTTCAGATAAACCCACCTGTAAAGCCACTTCCAACAGCATTGAACTTCCAGTCAGCATCATGCTTGTACAACTCACATACAACCACTGAGGTCTCTACAGAGAAATCCTCACCAAGATCATAGCGAATCATTTCTTGCTCATTGCTAGCATCAAGCACACGAACAAAAGCATTTGAAACCTGTCCAAAGTTTTGCTTACACGCATCTGCATCATGGATCGTAACCGTAAATGAAATCTTCTCGAACTACGTTGGTAATTTTGCGAATTCAACAGTCAACTGCTCATCATCTCCATCACCTTCACCAGTTCGATTATCACCCGTGTGAATGACAGCATCATTTTCACTTTTCAGGTTGTTGTAAAAAATAAAATCTCCTAAATTGCACTTGCATCTAGAACGAAGTCATTGTTGCCTGCATACTTATTAGTTTCCCAGCCTAATCCGATAATGACTTTCGTCAAACTAGGATTTGATTTTGTCAAATCAATTTTTTTGTCCCTTATGTAAAGAAACTGCCATGATAAATTACCTTCCTTTTCTACAAATTTAGTTTAAACCAAAGTCACGAATCAAAGAAGCAAGTCCACCTTGATACCCGCTACCTATTGCATTAAACTTCCACTCAGCACCATGACGATATAACTCGCCAACAACAATTGCAGTCTCAATAGAGAAATCTTCGCCTAAATCGTAACGAATCATTTCTTCATTTGATGAAGTGTTCACAATTCGCACAAATGAGTTAGATACTTGTCCAAAATTTTGGTTTCTTTCTTCAGCATCGTGGATTGTAATTGCAAACGTAACTTTCGCAATACTAGCTGGAATAGCGCTTAAATCAACCTGTACTTGTTCGTCATCTCCGTCTCCATCTCCAGTAAGATTATCACCCGAGTGAACAACAGAACCATTGCCGCCAGCACTATTGTTATAAAAAACAAAATCAGCATCGCTAGCACATTTGCCAGAACTATTAAGAAGGAAAATAGAAGCATCTAAATCAAAAGCGCTTCCTCCATCGTATTTATTTGTGTCCCAACCGAGGCCAACAGTAATTTTGTTTAAGCCAGGGTTTGTTTTCGTTAAATCAACTTTTTGTCCCTTTGAGAGATTAATAGCCATTTTTTTCTCCTTTTAAAAATATATTTTAATTGAAAACATTTTATCGGTATCTAGCAATAATTTCTTTTAATCCTGGGTCATTTGTTCCGTCTCCGATTGCATTAAACTTCCATTCTCCATTATGTCTGTAGATCTCTCCTGTGAATAAAGAAGTGATGTTATTATAATCTTCTGAAAGTGAAAACTTGACCAATTCAGCGTTACTGCTTGCATTGACTACACGGATAAATGCATTTTTAATCATGCCGAAATGCTGTTTGCGTTTCACGCAATCGTAGATATTGACAATAAACACGATCTTGTTAACATGCTCTGGTACCTGACTTAAATCAATCAATACTTGCTCATCATCGCCTGATCCAGCACCAGTCAAGTTATCTCCTGTGTGCCTCACACTCTTGCAATTACTATTTAATTGACCGAAGTACACAAGGTCAGCAAGTTTACCAGCTGCGTCAAGCATCAATACAGATGCATCGCAATCAATTGGTTCTGGGCGGCTAAAGAAACCGCTTTTCTGTTTCATTTCGTCCCAACCTAAACCGACCATTAATTTACTTAAACCTGCATTACCTTTAGTTAGATCAATTTTCTGTCCTTTCGCTAATGAAATTGACATTTTTAAACCACCTTTATAATTTTTTATATTACAAACTGACAACTTTAACATGCAAACCCTAAAAATAGGCTTTTATTGCGACATTTCTCATTATAAGATTAACAACCACAAATATCAATATGCAATTGGTATATATATAATATTATTTAATGCCTATTAGGCGATAAAAAGAAAGTGTCCTGATTGTTCTGATACAATAGCGTTGTAACACCTTGGTATAAAAAATTGGTAAAATAAAAATCAAGGAGTGTTCAAATGTGAACACATAGACATTACGAACAAGAACAAAAAGAAAAATCATACGGCTTCATTTGGAAGAAGGAAGAACGAGGAAAAGTCTATCAGAGGAGTATCAATTAGGCCAAGGAACGCTAATTTACTGGCTACAACAACACCGCGAAGAATGCCGATATAACCCAACAGTAAAAGAACAAGCAGATGCGTATGAAGAGAACAGGAGGCTACGTAAGAAGCTAGCAGAACAGGAAAAGGAAATTGCATTTTTAAAAAAGGCAGCGGCATTCTTTGCGAAAGAAATCGATTAAAGATTTATCAATTTATTGAGAAAAATAAGGATGAGTTCGGTCTGAATTGGCTACTCAGTAGACTTCAAATTTATCCAAATGCCTACTATAATTTTTTGAAGAATAGAAGGGCACTTTACTACGAGCAAAAAACAATGGTGGAGCGAAAAATAGTAGAAGTGTATCACGAAAGACAGGGTGTTCCTGGATACAGAATGATGCGGCACTTACTGATACCTTTAGGACATAAAAGAAGCAGTACAACTAACTATAAGTACATGCGCGAGCTGGGGCTCCGTTCGATCGTAAGAAAGAGAAAACCAAAATACCGCAAGGGTAAAACGAATCAAGTATTTGCGAATAGATTAAATCAGCAATTTAGCGCCAAGGAAAAGAACAAGATTTGGTGTACTGATTTCACTTACCTATTTTTAAAAGATGGTACTACACGTTACAACTGCACAATCATTGATTTATTTGATCGTTCTGTTATAGCTTCCCTGAATGGTGCGCATATGACTGCCGACCTTGCTATCGATACATTGAAAATAGCATTAGAAAGGCATA
>JAVBKF010000162.1:0-15849 GCA_031554215.1 Caryophanales bacterium | reverse complement strand
TGAAGAGAAGAAACAACAGTATTTTTTTGAAGTTATTTCTTACGATTCTCATCCTATTCTGATTCAACTTTCGTTTTTCTACGCCGAACGCATAAGCCTAGAGACGTTAATGCGGTAACCATGACTAAACCAAAGATTTCTGTGTTGGTTGTATCACCTGTGCCCGGTGAAGCTTGGATCTTTTGATTTGTCATTTGACACTTAACAACTTCCCCATCTTCTTTGATTTCAAATTTCATTGGCGTTTCGTCAAGCTCGTAACCATCTGGAGCATCAAACTCTTGGAAATAGTAAACCCCTTTAGGTAAATCTTTAAAAGTGAATACGCCCTTGTCATTTGTCCGGCCCTCAGCTATGACGTTCTTATCTTGATCAAGGATTCTCACACCAGTGTCTGGTAGTAATTTCCCAGTGGAAACATCGCTTTTAGTTAATTCAGCAGTCCCCTTCTTTAAATCATTTTTCACTTCAAAAAGAATCGTATTTCCTTCACTTTCCTCGGTACCACTAGACTGCTCACCAATTAGTTGATTATTTTCATCGAAAGCTTTGACACCATCTTTGGTCGATTCAATCCGAATGGTTTCATCTCGTAATAGATAATACGCATCAGACGGTGCTGTTTCTTTTAAGTAAAATGTACCGACTGGAATATTCTCAAAAACACCGATGCCATCTTCATCTATTGTTACTTCCTGGATAACCTCACCAGATTCATCTTCTAAAGTAAAGACAGCTCCAGTGCCTAAAAGACTATAATCAAAGGTCATACCTGTTTCTTTATCAAAGATTGCGTGCTCATTTACTTTCTTGATAGAGAATTCATTGAAATGCAGCGTATTCAAGATAGGTGTGCCTACCAGTTCTTCTGTTTCTGTACCATAAGCAACGGCGTCTTGATAAATGTGGATAGGAAAAGTCGCATGATTGTTTTCAGCTGTAAACTCAAAGTCATATTCCGCATCGCTTATGATATGAGCATCCCCAGCGTCGATTTCCTTCAAATAATATTTTCCCTGTGGCAATTTCACTTCAAAGGCAGCAACACCACCTTTCACTGTTTGATAGCCAACTAAAGCATCTGCTGGAACTTGCAATTCCTCTGACAGATTTTGCGCTTCACGAGTGAAGAGCCCAAACACTTTATCAGTCCCTTGGATTGTTTCAATCTCTGGCCGGTTATCTTGCCAAGATGAGACAGCTTCTTCATTTTTGAATAACTGAATATCAAGAGATTGAAAGTCATTCGTGGCTGCAAGAGATGCTGAGGTTAGCGCTACTTGTTGTCCACTGTATTCTAGTTCAAACGCAATTGGTGTAGGATCAACGACAAATCCGTTTGGTGCAGACACCTCGATAGCTTGATATTTCCCTAGATACAATTCTGGTGACTGCCATTCGCCCAATTCATCGGTTGTCATCGTGGCAACCGTTTCACCCTTCTTCGCTCTTAAAGTACCATCATTTGTGATGATATCTTCGGCCGCTTCAATGCGGTAAGTAACGTCCGCGATTGGCTGGTAGTCATAAATAAACTCATAAACTTGTCCATATTCAGACTCGCTAATTGCTACATCAATTGGTGTTTGGCCTGTTTTTGTGAAATCTACGATTCCTTTTTGTGACATATCTTCAAAACGAATTTCAATCAATCCATCATTAGAACCGTCGACTGTAAATTTCATTGGTTCCTTAGCTAACACATATCCCTCTGGTGCCTCAACTTCAATGAGTTCATATTCACCATAAGGCAATCTTTCCGGCGTGATCAGGTAGCCCTCTTCATTGGTATAAAATATATCGGTTACACCATCTTCATTCAATTTAGGCATGGAAACAAGTTCACCATTCTGCAAACTCCTAATCTGAAATCCGGCATCAGCTCTCGGGATGGTTTTACCAGTTTCAGCATCAACCTTAACGACTTTCAATGTTTCTTCAATGACTTTATTTTCGACACTGTAGTGATGGGTTTCGTTTTCTTCATGAATCGTTACTTTAAAATCTTTAGCAGGCTCATAACCCTCTGGCGTTTTCGTTTCTTTGACCGTATAGGTGTCATAAGGTAACTCTGTGAATTCCAAATATCCCTCACTATCGGTCAAACCTTTCTGAACCAATTTTCCAGTAGTATCACTGAAAACTGAAAATTCAACATTTTCGAGTGGTTTAATTTCTTTTGCACTCGGCAGGTTTGATGAAGTCGTTTGCCAATCATAGCTACCAAACTTTACAAGATCAAAGCCACCTTTAATGACTTCTTCTTTAACAGTCGTTGATTGAACGGCTGTTTCTACAGTTTGACCTGCGTAAGCTAATTTGAAATGATGTTTTTCTTCATCAATTAAATACCCTTCTGGTGCTGCTACCTCAATCCAGTAGTAATCATCAAGGTACAGATTTTGGACAGTTGCCTTACCACCTTGAGTTGTAACTGTTTCAACAAGTTCATCATTTGAAGTGCGATGCAATTCATAAACTGCACCATCAAGGCTTGCCGCTCCCTGCGGAGTCGCACCAGTTTCAGAATCTTCCTTGACCAGCGTTGCATTCCCTTTCTGCTCCTGTTCCTCTTGTGCAATGGACGTAGAAGTCACTTTGACAGTTTGACCTGCATATTTCAGTTCAAAAGGAATCTTATTTTCATTTAATAAATAGCCATTTGGCGCTGTTCTTTCAAGGGCATAGTATTTCCCTAGCTTTATCGGTGCAGAAGTCGCTTTCCCATATTGATCAGTGGTCATAGAAGTGACTTTCACGCCATTTTCTGTGTAAATGTCATAGACAGCCCCCTCTAATGAATAGTTCTCACTCACCATGGTCGTTCCAAACTCTTCTCCAGTTTTATCTATCTGGACCTGGCCTAATTGTTCATTGACTTTAACAGACGCCTGTTTAGGACTATCTAAGTGAAACTCGACCATTGATTGGCGACCCGGTTTCCTATATACGATTGAAGTACCTACTTGATTTTGTGGTACCTTGCGATAAGTAATCGACCCATTTTTAAAATTAGCATCTGGCGTGATTGTCAGGTTGTTGCCATTTTGGCTTAAAGCAGCATTGGTATCATTCGATTCAAGTGTCATATCACTTAGGACATTATTGGCATCAATTAATGTAATGCTTTCCCCAACAGATACATTTACCTCTTGGTTGTTCCAAGATGGTAATGTGTCATGTTTGTCCACTAGTGCCATGATTTCAGCTTTTCTTTCATGATAATTAGGAATATTTGATGATATATATTGGTCACCAAGTTCTTCCCAAATCATTACCTGAGTCACCGCATAATCATAGTGCGTTTGATTGGTATTGGTATAACCATAATAAGCAATCTTAGCTAACTTATCTTTCTTGGCATCAATATAATCCTCTGGAAGGTAGCCTTCACCTTCCGTAGCAAGAATTCCAGATTCTACACAGAATACTTCTTTACCATCGACTTTCAAAACATAAATGCTCTTATGTGTATAAGGAACGCCTAATTGCGGGCTCACCCCCGTGTAGGTATATATAGTTGGATCATCTAACGATAATGAACTTGCGAGAACAGGTGTTGGATCCGCTGCAAAGTTGCCACAGATTGTAACTAAGATCATCAGGAAAATTGATATTTTTTTTAATATGCTTTTCGTTTTCATTAAAAATTCCTCACTTTCAAATTTTTATGGGTAAAAAACAGACGCTTCTCTTTACTGAAATGCGTCAGGTTAATGGAATGAAATATCGCTATTTGTTCCTTTGTACAATTATCATTTGTGTGTTCCCAAACGCTAGGTTTATAGCCGCTGAAATTTGATCAGGTCTTGAATCACCCTAATTCACGCCTTTGTCACTTCACCAAGGTTTAACGACTATTCCATATCGTTCTAGTTAGCTTTCAGATAGCGTGGAAACAATCTAACGATTAAATTATTGCAATCGCACTTAGAAAAGGTATCACACTGGTGATACCATGGATTACAAAAAGATATTTTTCCGTGGTTAACTGCGTGAAGTCAAGGATCATCAGGAAAATATCGCTTTACTTTATTGCGGAGACGAATTGGATTGCCATTATTATCAGCATCCTCTACTTGCCAAACATAGCCATTCATCATTCGGTCTAAATAGATCACATCAACTAAACAGCTCTTTTCCGTTTCACAGTTTAACATGGTCTTCATTTTTTTCACCTTCCTTTCTGTCTATTTCCCTTCTATTTCTCACGTCGCCACACTAAGTGTACGCATACGACAAAGAAGCATATGGCGACTTCTAAACTGATAATTTATTCATTTATCTATCAATCGCTACTAAATTATCGTAAACCTCATCGCAATTGTTATAGATGGTTTTTGAACCAATTAGCACCCATGTTGCCACGCCTCTCGCAGTGGTTATCACTCAGCACTTCAAATTTTCTATTAAGATAGATGGGTTCTAACCTTCTTCGGGACGAGTTCTCCAATCTATCTTTTTCGCATTCGAGCTATTTGCCAGCCCTCTTGAACCCGCTTATTTAAACTTCTTCAATACTGTGTTACGATTACAATTGACACCGTTTTTTCGTTAATGGTCGTAAGCCTTTGATTAGCGGTCGTCAACCTGAGCGTATTGAACCGAGGTTTAATGCGTTCAATCTTTATTCATACCCTAAGGGATTTCACCAGCGATGTTATTTATGTGTAGTGAATCATCTTTTCTTCACTGCTCATCATTTACACGCATGGCTTCCTGCCCTACTCGGTTGTCAAAGAACATGATATTCTGATCATTTATTAGCTATTTCCTCTTCATATCCAATGAACTTGGCTATTAAAATAGCTATGGAGAGGAAAAACACAATAGATTTTATCCGCCCTAACCTATTTTAATCACGCTACAATTTCAATCTTGCTAACTGCCCATTTTTCTGGCATTGTAGTTCTTCATGATCCCCTACTACCGTATTTCATTCTTTGTTACAAATATGGCACGCACTAATTGTTCTTGTTTTTTAGTTCACTGCGTTTGCAGCACCTATCCTCGCGTCTTATTCGTTTCCTTTAGGACACTAATTGATAAAAAAATTTTTTACGCCTATTTCTCAGATAAAGGGAGTCCTTATTTATTTCCAGCTTCAATGCCAATTCTTTCAATTTCAACTTTCTCTAGCTTGTTCTAAGTTTCATTCATTACTATTCAGCAAAACTTAGAACAGACAAACCATTTTTTTGTTTCCTTTAGGACACTTATAGAATATCATACTGATTTTTCCAAGTCAACGCTACTAGGATACTTATTCGGCATAAATCACTATCAATGTTGCACAAAGGACACTTTTCCTGTTAGAATGTAGATGAGGAGCTGATTAAATGGACAATCCAACAAAACTATTATTGCGTAGAAAAGAACTAGGACTCACCTTAGAGGAAGTAGGAAGAATCGTAGGTGTTGGGAAAAGTACAGTTAGAAAATGGGAAACTGGGTATATTGCCAACATGAAAAGGGATAAAATCGCACGACTAGCAAAAGCGCTTCAAGTTTCACCTGCCTATATAATGGGGTTAGATGAATCTGCGATTAAAACAGAGAAAAGTTTACTTAGTAAAAGAGAGCAACAATCCATAGATAGATACATGAAGTTAAATGACAAAAATTCAATTGATACACATATTGATTTAATTTATGCCAGCGAAGCCCATCAAGAGGAATTAAGCGAACGTACCCAGTTCTCTACACAAGTAAGAGAAACAGTCAGCATTTTCAGTGGGGATTTAGTTGGTACCGCTGCAGCTGGAGCCGGCGTTGTCAATGGAGATATCGGGACAGACCAAATCACGTTACATGCTGCCCCAGAAGAACATTGGGATTATTTGATCAAAGTTACCGGAGACAGTATGGAACCAATATTTCCAGATGGTCAATTATTGTTTGTTAAAAGGCAAAACTACATTGAACATGGTCAAGTTGGTGTTTTTGAAACAGAGAATGGTCATATCGTTAAAAAGTTCGTTCAGTTAAATAATACAATTGAACTGCATTCATTTAATCGCAACTACACGCCATTCACCCCTAAAGAATTAAGAGTAGAGGGAAAGGTCATTACGATCCATTGATCGAGTTTCCGAGATCTACAATTGAAAATAATGGCAGATCCGCCCAGATTCCTATTGGATAACTTCCCCTTGTTTATTGGTTTCTTTATCGATGATTCTTCCATTCCTCAAAGTGCTACCGTCTACTATTTTCTTGTTAAGTTTGGGCGTTTCTACTTGCCCACCGGTTATTTCATTGACTTTACCAGTTAGCTAGATCTGAACATGAAAAAAACTGTCAAGAATTCTATTCCTCTTGACAGCCTTGCGACGAACATAACTTACATTTTTCTAAACATTGTTTGTGGCTATTTTTATTTATGTCCGATAATCTTATGCGGTACGTACAATGCTTCCAAATAGGCTACTTCATCGTTTGTTAACTGAATTGATGTGGCCGCAACTGCATCGTCTAAGTTGGAGACCTTTGTCGTGCCGACAATCGGAGAGGTAACCGCTTCTTTCTGCAGAAGCCATGCAAGCGCAATTTGCGAGCGAGGCAACCCTCGGTTTTCAGCCAGCGTCGCCAGACGTTCCACCACCAAATAATCTACATCAGCACTATCGTTGTATTTTGATTTGGCAACCTGATCAGTTCCGTTTCTATTTGTTTTCACCGACCAATCGCGCGCCAACCTCCCAGCTGCAAGTGGACTATACGGTGTTACCGCAATTTTTTCATCCTTACATAGCGGCAACATTTCTCGTTCTTCCTCACGGTATAAGAGATTTAAATGATTTTGCATCGATACAAACTTGGTCCAACCATTTTTCTCAGCCGTATACAATGCTTTTTGAAACTGCCATGCAAACATAGAAGAAGCACCAATGTATCTTGCTTTACCAGCCTTTACTACATCATGCAGTGCCTCCATTGTTTCTTCTATTGGCGTTTTGTTGTCCCAACGATGGATGATATACAGGTCGACATAATCTGTTCCAAGGCGGTGTAAACTTTTATCAATTTCACTGAGGATTGCCTTCCGCGAAAGCCCGGACCCATTTGCGCCTTCTTGCATTTTACCAAAAAGCTTTGTAGCAATAACGACCTCGTCACGATTGGCGTAATCCTTTAATGCACGACCAAGGACTTCCTCGCTAGCCCCCATTGAATAGACATTTGCTGTATCGAAAAAGTTAATTCCCACATCGAGCGCTTGCTTAATAATTGGCCGGCTGTCCGCTTCATTTAGCACCCATGAATGGTTCCAGCGTGCTGCATCACCAAAGCTCATGCACCCTAAACAAATGCGGGAAACGTCAAGACCTGTGTTCCCAAACTTCACATATTCCATTTAAATTCCACCTCTCGTGTACTATACATTTATTTTAGCATGAAACATGACTGAATATGGAAGTGTTTTGGTTACCTACTGCGAACTTGCACGATATTTCAGGTTGTTTTTGTCAGTGAATCGATAAATCTAATTATTTTAAACAATACTACTCCTAGCCTGAACAGCTGTGGTGATTTTCTCCATTGACAACCAAGAATTGATTTCTCCTGAATCATATTTTTCATTTCATATCATGATAGTCATTCAAATCTGCAAAATTAACATTTGTCATTCAAATTTCTTTACCCTGAAAAATGTATGGTGTTCCCTGCATAAAATGCAAACAAGTTGCTAGCATTTTCGCACACTTTTCAAGATACTGCCCATCATTACCAAATCGTGATACAAGGTGTGGCTGATCGTGATGATTTAAATAGAGGCTGCCAAACCCTTCGTGAGGTGCTTGCTGCCATCCCTTGAAATTTTCTTTCAAAACGACCAAGTCAAGTTTCTTTAGGTGCCATTTGTCGCCATTTTGACAATCCAAATCCAGCTGTTCAAAAGGTAACACCCAGTTCAGTTCATTTCTATTTGAGGCAGTATACAACTTTGCCTCTTCGGCAATGACAAACGGCACTTCACTAACTGTCATCAATGAAGCGTTCGCTACAACTTCCTGATACATCTCTTGTAAGTATTCATGAATCCGTGGACCATTATTGCAACCTGATTGACCATCTGCGAAAGCCTGGCCATCACGCAATATGCCATCTGGAAGCGCTGGGTCTTTTGATAGAAAATTAATGACATCCATTCGGAAACCCTCGATGCCTTTATTAACCCAAAACTGCATCATTTGATAGACTGCCTTACGCAATGAAGGATTCTCCCAATGATGATTTGGTTGTTTTTCACAAAAAGGTGCAGATCGTTTTGATCAGAATCAGGAACCTATGATGAATGCACCAGAATACGTAACAAATAGCGTACATCCACTTT
The DNA here is from genome assembly GCA_031554215.1 of Caryophanales bacterium. Classification (GTDB taxonomy): domain Bacteria; phylum Bacillota; class Bacilli; order JARBTR01; family JARBTR01; genus JAVBKE01. The sequence goes on along the minus strand of JAVBKF010000162.1, from coordinate 7,511 downwards.
AGCTATTCTAAACACAAAAAAAACTGCATGATTGATAAACAAGTAGCAAAATTATTGATCTAAATAGAGATAAAACGGTTCATCTTTTCTTCCCTAACTGCCCTGACTAGACACCACCCGCATCTTCCATCTCCCCCGCCTCCTTCTGTACTACTGAATCCCCATACAGCCGTAAGTGCACTTATCAATAGAATAGCCAGTTATTCACCAAATATAACTTGACAGGAATATTCCTGCTGAGTTATATTAAGTTATGGACAAAATTTTGAGAGCAATATCTGAACCTAGCCGCCTGCAAATTATTGAACTTCTTCGTAGTGGACCACTCTCTGTCGGTGAGATTTCCGAAAAGCTAGCGATGAAACAACCGCTGGTTTCTAAACATTTAAAAGTATTAAATGACTGTGAAATCGTCAAAATAAGACCAGTTGCCAACCGAAGAGTTTATCAATTGCGGTCAGAGCCTTTTCGAGAAATAGATGTCTGGGTACAATCATTCTCTAACCTTTGGGAATCGCGATTTGATCGGATGGAAACCTATTTAGCCACATTACAAGGAAAATCCGAGAAACCATAGAATGAGGAATAATTGAACCTGCTTTTTAAAAAATAGACTTTTGGAGGAACATAATGAATCAATTAGAAATTACACGGACAATCGACGCACCACGGGATCTTGTTTTTAAGGTATGGACACAGTCAGAACATTTAGCACAATGGTGGGGACCAGAAGGTTGCACACTTGATGTTGCTACATTCGAGTTAAAGCCAGACGGAAAGTTTCGTTACTGCATGGCTACTGCCGATGGATTCACATTATGGGGGCAATTCGTTTATAAAGAAATCACTGCACCAGAAAAGCTCGTTTTCGTTAGTGCCATTACAGATGAAGTAGGGAACCTCTCTGGTCATCCAATGATGCCGACTTGGCCAGCAGAAATTCTTAATACGCTCACATTTACCGAGAAGAATGGCAAAACAGAGATGCATTTTGTCGCTGTTCCTGTGAATGCATCCGAGATTGAAATGAAGACATTCGATGAGGCACTAGACGGCGTAACAATGGGATACGATGCTACCTTTGATAAATTAGTGAAACATTTGCAGAACCAGTAAACCTAGCAATAAAGGTGTGGCAGGATGCTTCAAATACCTATTGAGCAATTAGGACCAACCCATTTTGGAGCAGTCCTGCTCTCACCAAACCGACCTCATTAAGACAAATCTCAAAACAACATTTATCCCTTTTTTTAAAGTTTAATGCCAAGAGCGAACCCGCACTTGGCATTAATTTTTGTCTGTTTTATTACGTATACTGTTATTTAGTCTGTCTACACCCCAAATACTTCAACCGCTTCAACCACCATGAGCTCACGCACCTTATTCTTGATGTGAATTAAAGCATCATAATCTGCTAATACTCATGAAAACGTTCAATTATGATTCCCTGTTTTTACAGTTAAATAGCAGAAAAAAGGGATACACAAGAGCTATGGCATAGTCCAGATTTACGCGTTATAAAAACGCAATAAAGACAAGAATACAATTTCTTTATAAATTCATTTTAGACATTGGTTATGATGTATTAGCAACTAAGTATGTGTATTAGAAAAGTTAAATAGATCGTAAACCGTAGCTTCAAGTAGGAAATTGTATCTGTCATCACCTCGTCACACACCAAATTTCGCATGGTAATGTGATAAAGTAATCAAAGGAAATACATGCCGATAGCTGTGATAATGAATATAGTAAAAGCCTGCTATCCCTTGACCAACAGGGTAGGATGACGCCCAGTCTTCACCCCCAACAGATTGAACCAGATAGGAAATTCCTTTTTCAATGGCTGTTGTTGACTCTACGGCTGCCGCAACCAAAGCATCCAATGCCCAAGCAGTATGGATCAGTGTACTCTCACCAAGAGCGATGTACTTTTCTTGTTGGTCACTCATGCAAGATTCGCCCCAACCACCATCCTCATTTTGGATATTCTCTAACCATTTGACCGCCCGATCCACGGCTCGATGATCCCTTGAAATACCGACAGCTACCAGCCCCATCACAGCAGCCCAAGTACCGTAGATCGTACATATCCCCCACCTTCCATACCAAGAACCATCTTCTTTCTGATTGGCCATTAGCCATGCTGTCGCTTTTTTTACAGATGGATGCTGTAACTGAATGGTCGTGTGACCGCCTAGGAATTCAAGTGTTCGCCCTGTTATATCTGCACAGGATGGATCTGATAAGATCAACTTTCCTTTTTCAATCGGCAAGAGCTGTAGATAGGGGTTGTTTGTATTTTTTTCAAAGGCAGCCCAGCCACCATCGTCGTTTTGCATTGATAATAGCCAGCTTACGCCCTTGTTCCATGACTCCTTGTTGAATGCAGGTATGCCCGCTAACATCCGGAGCGTAGCAATCGTATCATCAACATCTGGATTGATCGTGTTAATATCTGAAAAACCCCACCCACCAGGTAGTTGATTTCGATTATGAATAATCCAGTCGCCAAACTTGTCATGTTGCTTTCCTAGTAGGTATCGACTCGCCCGCGCCAGCATGGGGTCGTCTGCTTGGGTCCCTGCAGTCTGCAATGCGTAACCAATTAACGACGTGTTCCATACATTGGCTGTTGTAAACTGCATATGTGGCAGTCCGTTGATATCACATTTCATCGATTTAATACCGGCAAGTGCACGCATGATGAGCGGGTCTGTTTTTGGATAACCAAGGGATAACAATGCGTAAATCATCAAAAAAGTACTGCTATAGTAGCTGAGATAGGTCCCATCTGCCTCAATATGGTCCAGCATATACTGCTTTGCTCGCCCGATTGCTAGTGCGTGTATCTGTTCTGGCGAACCTGCCAAACCATCAAACTCCTCTTTCAGAACCGGAAGCCATTGTTGCCATTCATGCGGCAAAATCCATGAATTAGCTTGGTGCCTGTCGACATTTAAATCACTTAAACTCGGCGTTTTCACTGTTCTCAGACCATATTTTTTATCAACGATAATCATGAACGGTGTCATATTTGCTCTTCCAAACATTGAAAGTGAGTAAAAGTTAATGGGTGATGTCAGTGGTAGTAATATCGCTTCTATTGGTAGGGGAAAAAAGCTTGGATAGTCAATTTGCCCTGTAATAGCTAACAGGATTTTCGCAAAGATGTTGACCTCGCGTAGCCCGCCTTTCGCCAGTATAAAACGCTTTGCTTTTGTTAGCCTTGGATCGTCCTGATGAAAGTAACCCGAGTAAAGTAGGGCATAGTAGGCTTCAACCGTTGTTGTGAGGTTTCCCTCATGCTCGTCGTGAAAAACTTTCCATGCACCATTTTTTTCTTGCTTCGATATGATCCTTGTTGCTAGCCCACTGATCAATGTTTCTTCAGTGTCTATTTCCAGTGATCGCAGCAAAATAATGGTGTAGGCATCCGTTGTAATACCAGTTTCAAATGGATATGACCATGATCCATCAAGTGATTGGCTTCTTCTCAGTTGACTGATGATCCATGCGGATTTCGGCTTCGCGTTGATCATGACTTTCCGCTCCTTCCTTGCTGGCTTATCGGATTCATTGGCGCGTAAGAACAGAACTGTTCAGTTTGATGCGAAGAGGGCTCATTAACGATAGGGCACTATTTGGGTTGTGTTAGTATGAATGTGATATTGGTATTATGGGGGATTATTCCAAGGGGTTATCTGAAGATTTCCACTTAGGCATGCGGCAAATTCATCTCTTGTCTTTTTACCACAAATGTTTGCTGTTAGACTACTGTACATAGCACGCATGTCGTCATCTACTTGTATGATTGGGCAGGAAGATTTATGCACTTGTCGCTGAAAGAGAAACGCACAAAGGGCTACAGTGATACGGCATCTTGCTTTGATGTCAATTTCCTTTGTGTTCAAGCAGGACTAATCAAAAGCAACTGGATCACTTTTATTCTCATGCAAACGAAAAACAAAGCTTCTGATCAAAATCCGGGTTAATTGTTGTTGTTTTTGTAGGGAAAAAACAACATTTGCTTTAATGCCAGCTTTTTTCATCTATAAACCAACGGTTCGCTCGCTGATTTGAAAACCTTGATCATTCAACTTTTTATATTTTTTGTGCACCAAAGTTTTGTCTGGGGTCATGGCAAACGCTATTTATTTCAGTTTTCATGCCCCGCTTTCGTTTCGATTATTTTAAAGGGTATCGTTTATTCTAGCTAGAATAAACGATGTTGAAACGCCTTAGATTCTTAACATCCTGATAACAGATACTTTGCGTTTTTTGCGAGATAAATTTCAGTTCACCATTAATGAAATTTGTTTGTCATTAGTCTGTTGATGAACTTCTTTAGGATGTCCAACCTATCGTTTGTATCACGAAGCTCGTTCTTCAATCGCAGTATTTCTTTTTCTCCATCGGGAGCGACTGTTACCTAATCCGCAATGGTTTACGAAACTATTGTTAGCCATTGTGCTAGAAGTCCCTCTTGTTAGTGTAGATACATCTATTTTAAATTCATTTGCCACTAGGTCTATTGATTTGTTGACTATGTAGTAGCGGTTTACTGCATCTTGTTTGTATTCTTCACTAAGTTGGCAATACTTAAATAGCCCAAGCAAACAGATTCCTCTGATGCTCAGGTGATTCTTTTTTAGGCTGTATTTTCTGTTGCGGGTACTCTTTTGAATCATCATCCATTAATGATGACCAGATGTCGTCGGACCGATATAAGTCGATGGCTTGACATTCGTCGTTGCCTGCTTCCACTGATGTTCACTCACACCATAGGTGTAGGCCATTGCATCAGCAGGTGTTATCGCTAAAATATCTGAACCGAGAATGACTTCTGGCTTTGGTGCATCAAAAATAGCGAGTAAGTGCGTGTGATTCGCTGTAGCAATTTCGTAATGCCACCACCCGCGTGGTATGTTGACGACTTGCCCGGGTGTCACATTATAGTTCATCATTCGTTTTGTATTGGGATTTAGAATTGAAATAGCGGCTGCACCAGCAATACAATACACCAATTCCGCCGCGTTTTGGTGATAGTGCGGTTCAACGATATGTCCACTACTGAGGAAGATATCAAGTAGTGAAGTGTTTTCCAGTGTACTGAGCTGATCTTGCCCCATAATGTTAATGAAATTAAGCGGATCCTTTTGGAAAAAGGGGCTGTTGTTTACATCAGCCGCAAACGTTTCTTCCTTGGCTCTGTGACCGAAATTCTGTGTCATCGTTCCGCCTACCTTTATCAATGATTTATCCCCATTTTATGAGCAAATCATGGCAGTGTGCCTATCTCAGTCACCCTACTTCTGTTCCTGACCTTATTTTAGCAAGGCGTCACTTGAAATGATTGGATAATCTGTTTAGCTTGTGCTTTTCTAATACCTGCACGATTAAGAAATACAGGCATTGTCGAAATTGTTTCTAGGCCAAGCGCTTTGTAAAATGGATTCACGCAGGATGGAACCTCTTGCAGAACGATTGCGCTACTTCTTAGAATGAGAATATTCCCGACATCCGCCACTATGGATACTCGGGCACAGAACAGGTATCCTTTTCAGGTGAAATATGCTTCCGTAGATGGCGGTAAACACTCCGGGGTTCTAGCTCATCAGCAATCAAAACTTAGCGCTTAATCTGCTCTATTTTCACATAGTGCGGTATAGCTTTACGAATGACTAAGAATGGGCAATTGCTCGTCAAAAAACTGAATAAAGCTGCAATAGCTCGATGTCTCTCTAGTCTATTGCCGAGATAGCTGCATTTCCTTCCCTCAAACTTGTCGCATTCTACGCTAGCATCTATGAGGGTGATGAGTGATGCGCTTCGGTCGCACTTGCTTAGTCAGATTCCCGCTTCATGATCAATATCACCGATGATTCAAGTAGTTTGATCACCACCAGACAGGATGTCGTCAAATCTAGTCCCATCTTACAAATGGAACCTAGTTTAAAATGTGCATCCTTTATCAATGATTGTATCGGATTTTGCTAAACAACTAGTGCAAACTTTTTCACCCTATTTTATCGACTATCATTTATAATAAGGGAGAGACTTATTAGGAAAATGAGGTAGCGATGAAAATATATAAAGCAACCGGCGTGAAGAAGACGGCCGGAGATAAGACACTTTTTGAGGGACTAGATTTCTCAATTAGCGAAGGTGAGCGCATTGGTCTCATTGGCATCAACGGCACTGGCAAGTCAACTTTACTGAATATCATTGCAGGACTCGACGCGGCTGACAGTAGTATGGTAGAAAAGCCAAATGACTACCAAATTGCCTATTTAGCACAGGATTTTGATATGGATTACGATGAAACGATCCATCACTACCTATTCCGCAATGACACACCCTTATTTAAGCTTGTTCGTGATTACGATGACAACCTTGAGCAGTTGAAACTGGACACAGATAATACGACTTTGCAGAAGCAATCCTTTGTTTTGCAAGATCAAATGGATGGACTCGGCGGATGGGAACTGCATTCAAAAGTGGAAATGATTCTAAACAAGCTGGGCATTCACGATTCGCAAACGCGGATTAACCAACTTTCTGGTGGGCAAAAAAAACGCGTGGCACTCGCCAAAGTACTCGTTGAAAGCCCTGATTTGTTAATACTCGATGAACCAACGAACCATCTAGATTTTGAGTGCACGGAATGGTTACAAGGGTATTTACAGAACTATACGAAAGCGATTCTATTTGTCACTCATGATCGCTATTTCCTCGATGCCTGTACCACGAAAATCTGGGAATTATCCTCACAGAAATTACACGAGTATAAGGGTAATTACCAGCAATACATGGAATCCAAAGCAATACAGGATGAACTGACTGAGAAGGCCTCCCAAAAATTAGGACGACTCTTCCGTGCCGAACTCGCTTGGATGCGTAAAGGCGCAAAAGCTAGAACGACTAAGCAGAAAGCACGTATTGGCCGCTTCGACGATATTCAAAAAGACTACCAATCCAAGGAAACAACGACCCAACTCGAGATGGAGACAAATTCAAGCAGACTCGGAAAGAAAGTCATTGAAGCGAAAGCGATTCGGAAATGTTTTGGGGATAAGATGTGTTTCGATCAGTTTTCAGTACTCCTGCAGAAGGGAGATCGAATTGGCATTATCGGTGACAATGGCGCAGGTAAAACGACCTTACTTAAAGTACTCACAGGAGAGATGGCCCCAGACCAGGGCGAGGTAGACCTCGGTACTACGGTGAAAATCGGATACTTTTCACAAGAACTTGTTGACATCCCAGAGGAAAAGCGACTCCTTCAATACTTGCAGGAGACTGCAGAGACAATTTCGCTTGCTGATGGTAGCGAGGTTTCCGTTGCCCAGATGCTAGAACGATTCCTCTTCCCAGCTCATACGCACGGAACTTTGATTGGAAAACTTTCCGGTGGTGAAAGGCGACGCCTGTACTTATTAAAGATATTGATTCAGTGCCCGAATGTGTTACTGCTCGATGAGCCAACAAATGACCTTGATATTAACACGTTA
>JAVBKF010000072.1:0-23366 GCA_031554215.1 Caryophanales bacterium | reverse complement strand
TTCACTGTTTATTCTTTCAAGAAAATTATTGACAAGCTACATACAGTTTCAATCTGACTTGGCACAAAATTTGCACGAAGCCAATTCCACACCTCTTAAAACCCTTGAAATCATTGGTACTAAAGGCTTAACCAATAGACCCTTCTCACTGCTTCCTCATTCGCTGAAATCCAATACAATTACACGCAAAAACAACGGTTTAACACAATTTCGACTGTGCGTTTTTTCGTTTGATTACATCGTTTTCATGGATTTTGTTATCAAAAGCGTTATCACGATTCTTTGTAAACCGTCACGCTTAGGATTGTAATCCAACATGAACACATGAAACGACTTATACTGATAATTTTTTGTACAAGTCGTCGACAATACGTGTAAAACACGTATGATTAAATATATCGAGTACATAATATATGAAGAAAAGAGACCACGTGAAATTGCTCGAAATGAATGGTTGGACACTGATAAGAAACGGTACCAACCATGATATATATTGAAATGGCGTTTCTACTGAACCTATTCCACGCCACAGAGAAGTTGATGAAAGGCCGGCAAAAGCAATTATAAAAAGACAAGGATTGGAATAATCAACCCTTGCTAAAACTAAAACAAGAAAGGTGATACTTATGAAAAATGCTTACCCGATTACAATTTCACAAGGCTCTGACTTCCAAGTTGTATATATACCTGACTTCGATATAAATACGCAAGGTGTTGATCTGGCTGAAGCAATGGAGATGGCTAGAGATGCTATCGGTATGATGGGGTGCTTGTTGGAAGATGAGAAAAAACCTTTACCACAGCCTTCAAAAATAGCTGTAATCAAGAAAGAATCCGAAAATGATATCCTAACACTTGTTGATGTTGATTTTACCGAATATCGTCGTAAACATGAAATGCGGTCAATAAAGAAGACGCTTACTGTGCCGTCTTGGTTAAATGAGAAAGCAGAACAAGCAGGAATTAATTTCTCACAGGTTTTACAAGAAGCTTTAAAACAGCGGCTCGATGTCTACGATAGTCCGCAATCATAAAAATATCGCCCACCATCGAAATTAAATTGAGAGTGGGCATACTTTTACTTTTTTCTTATGTTCTTAAACACAATGACCAAACCCAAGGGGATTACCAATTTAATGTTAACTGTAACAACTAAAGTTATTGTAAGCAACACGATTCCCTCCCTGGCGCCATCAATCATCGTCGCTCGGTTAGATATGTCGCGAGGTTTAGAAGTTCCGTCACGCATATTAAGAAAAGAGTTGACATGTTTCATTTAACTAGGAACGACCTCAACTTGTAACCTTGTCATCAGCTGACCGTAGATACTTCCATATCAAAATGACTGCTGCAATGAAACGTAGCCATTTAGTCAGCAAACACCACCCAATTATTCTCTGGGTTAAATTTAACGTCCTTCTCATAGGGATTGCCTGCTTTACTCTTCAACTTCACTTTGATGGCTTTGCCTTCAAGCAATTGCTTCGCTTCTTTCGCTGTGATATTTTTTTTGCCGAGTTTCGTCAGGCCATTCTTCCATAAAGTGATCTTACAGCCATTTCTATAGCCACTACAGCCATAGGCCTTTGTGTTTTCATAAATTGGTTTGTTACAAACTGGGCAGATGGCTACAATTTCTTTTGATGATGATGGACCTGCTTCGTTGACTTCCTTCACGTTTGACCGAATCTCTACTGAAATTTGTTGGATCAAGGTTTCTAAATGCGCGTAGAATACCTTGTCTTCCAATTGCTTCTTCTCCACCTGCAACAGCATCGTTTCAAACTCTGCTGTCAGCTTAGGGCTGTAAAGGGAAAATTGTTCTGGCATCATATTGATAATTGTTTTCCCGAGTTCTGTGGCGATGACACTCTTGCCCTTTCGCTCAATAAATGTTCGTTTCATAAGTAGTTCGATAATGCTGGCTCTGGTTGCCGGTGTCCCGATGCCTTCTACTTGCTTTAACAGCTTTTTTTCGTCGGCCTCCTCGAGAAACTTACCTGCATTTTTCATGTCTTGTAGCAAGGTTGCCTCTGTATAGCGTTGCGGTGGTTTCGTCTCCTTTTCTAAGATTTTGTAATCACCAACATCAGCTATTTTGATCTGCGCGATTTCTGATTTACCGACTGATTCCCCGGTTAGTTCACGCCAGCCTAACACTTTAATAATCGTCTCATTTGCAGTGAATAGATACTCGCTATCAGTAAATGTTGCTGTCGTCTTTCCCTTCACACATGGCGGAAAGAATGCACACAGAAACCGTGTAAGAATGGCATTGTAGAGTATATTTTCGTTTGCATTTAGATTTCGTGGTTTTTCTTTGGTAATGATAATCGCTTCATGGTCGGTCACTTTTGATGGGTTTACAAATGTTTTTTCGATTTTGTACCCATTCGCTTGTATTTGCTGTACCCAATGATTGCCTGCGTGACTTTGCAGTAGCGCCGGCAATTCGCTATCATTCGCTAGGTATTGAGAGCTTGTCCGCGGATACGTTACCAGCTTCTTTTCATAAAGTGACTGCGTCATTTTCAACGTTGTTTCTGCACTCCAGCCGTTAAGCTTATTCATGTGCACTTGTAATTGTGTTAAATCAAATAGCTTTGGCGGTTTTTCTTCAATGTTTTTTCTCACAAAACGAATGTCACTACGTTGATACTTTAGACTCGCTTTAATGGCCTCAGCCTGTTGTTTTGTCAGCTTTTCGTCTAGTGTCAGTTCAAATTGATCAGCAACGATTGTGTAGAATTGTTGTTTTGCAAAGTTGTCAATTAAGTCATCTCTGCGCACGATCATTGCCAGCGTTGGCGTCTGCACACGGCCTAATGACAACGGCTTCCCGCTCCCACTCAGTTTGCTTAACAGGATTGTCGAGTTGAATCCAATGAGCATGTCTGATTCCTCGCGGAGTCGACCAGCAATTGCTAGCGCCTCATAGGCCGACCCTTCCTTTGCTCCGTGAAATGATTTAACGATACCATCCTTCGTCATATCCTGTAGCCAAAGTCGTTTAAGCGGCTTGTCAACACCGCTCAATTGGTATATTTTTCTAAATATATGCTCACCTTCACGCCCTGCATCAGTTGCAATATAGATGATATCCGCTGCTTTCATCAAGGAAACAATCACTTTGTATTGTTTTTTCACACCGGCATCATCAATAATCGCTAGTGGAATATTGGGCATAAAGAAAGGCAATGTGTTTAGATCGACTCTCCAACCTAATTTACTTTGGTCCATTTCACAAGTCACTAAATGACCAAATGCGTAGGTGAAAATTTTGCCATCATGCCCCTCATAGTACCCTTCTCTATTGGCAAACTTTTCACTTAATGCTTCAGCTAAGGCTCTTGCCTGACTTGGTTTCTCACATACAAATACTTGTTTCACAATTTATCCATTCCTTTTCTAGATCAGCTAGTTTCTTTATCGTTTTCTATCAATTCATTTGCAATGATCATGTCTGTTATCACCGTATTGAAAGTTCGTCATTCGATGTTATTATTTATTTTAACGTATCTCAATGCGAGAATGCTAATCTATTTTTACAACGCTTGGCAGGAATGATTTTTGTAAAAGGAATCTGGCATAAAAGCATTTCATTCTAGAAGAAATTGCAGGAGTAGGTTGGGTTCGGAAATGACATTGAAATTCATAGGCAATTTATCTTGTGATTACTTGTATATGCTGATTTGCTATAATACTAGGGGGGAAAGTAGATACGATCACACAAGGAGGATACGAAATGCATCATACTTCATTAATGAATGCTGATAAAATCATTGCTATAGCGGTAGGGTATCGGCATACTGCCCTCCTTTCATCAAATGGAACTGTGCGCGCTTTCGGAGATAATCGATATGGTCAGTGTAATACCAGCGAGTGGCGCAATATTGTGGCAATTGCTGCGGGCAATGCGCATACTGGTAGTTCGCATACCGTTGGACTGCAATCAGACGGCACAGTTGTGGCAGTTGGTTGGAATAAGCATGAACAATGTAATGTAGACGACTGGCAAGACGTTGTTGCTATTGCCGCTGGTTGGCGTCGTACCATTGGGGTTAAATCGGATGCAACGGTGGCCTCTGTGGGGCGGAATACTGAAGGAGAGTGCGAGGTGCATGACTGGCAGAATATTTCGGCTGTCACTGCAGGTGACTGGCATACTGCAGGACTTAAAGCCGACGGCACTGTGGCAATTGTAGGCAATAATCGCTATAAACAATGTCAGGTACATGATTGGCATGACATTGTGGCAGTATCTGCTGGTTACCTTCATACGGTTGGACTTAAATCAGATGGCACTGTAACCGCTGTAGGTCGAACCATTGAAGACCAATGTGATGTTCGTGACTGGCGCGGTATTGTAGCGATTTCAGCAGGCAGCAAGCATACAGTCGGGCTTAAATCTGATGGCACTGTGTACGCTGTTGGTTCAGATATCCGCGGACAATGTAATGTGCGTGATTGGAGCGATGTCATTGCAGTTGCAGCGGGGTGTAGCCATACTGTCGGACTTAGATCAAATGGGACAGTCGTTGCCGTAGGTGATAACCAATTTAATCAATGTGAAATTAGTGGGTGATGTAGACTGGTGCATCCATTTGACTATTTAGATGTCTTCTCTGTAGACATCACCACAGATTATTACGAAATTGTCTCCTCCGTCACATTCTTGTCTATGCCGTCCAGCTAAGTCGAACATACAACCCTACGTTGCAAACAAAAAAACGGATTACGATGCTAGTATCGTAATCCGGAATTAATTATACCAAAAATCACCTGACGCATTTCATTATTCATCTATGCCCTGCGCATATACGCCTTGACTGTGAGCGGTGCGAAAATCGCGACAATCACGGCTGCGCCAAGGAGTGAGATGACAAAATCACTACCAATTGTTCCTGAGTTTGTGAGGTCTCTGACCGCTGACACAAGGTGCGAAACGGGATTGACGTTGGCAAACCACTGAAGCCAATCTGGCATTGTGTCTACTGGAACAAATGCATTTGAAAGAAAGGTTAGTGGGAACAAGACAAGCATTGATATGCCTTGAACGCTGGATGCTGAACGGGCAATCACGCCAAAGAAAGCGAAAATCCAACTAATTGCCCAAGAGCAAACAATCACAAGCAGTCCAGCAAGGATCACATAACCGATACCGCCTTCTGGTCGGTAGCCCATGAGATAGCCCATCACAAATGTTAGCACTGTGGCAATCGCATAGCGAATCGTATCAGCCATTAAGGCACCAGCTAACGGAGCAATTCGGGCAATTGGCAAGGATTTAAACCGGTCGAAAACCCCTTTATTCATATCCTCGCGAAGCTGAACACCCGTGACGATTGAGGTTGAAATGACAGTCTGAACAAGAATTCCCGGTATGATCACTGGTAAATAGCTTTTCACATCTCCAGAAATTGCCCCGCCAAAAATATAGGTAAACATCACCGTGAAGATGATCGGCTGAAGTGTGACATCAAACAATTGCTCTGGTGTTCGTTTAATTTTCAACACACCTCGGTATGCCATCGTAAAAGAGTTTCGCATGATTTGAGCTAGGCTCGTGCTATTTTTCAATTTCCGCTTTGCGATTGACTCTGACATGGTTGTCATACGCTCACCTCCATTAAATCAGCTTTATCCGAAGAATTGGTTGTTTCCCCGGCATCATTACCAGTTAGATTTAAGAAAACTTCATCTAAGGTTGGCTTCTGAACACTCAGTTCGGTAAGCTGAATTCCTGCTTCTCTCAGTGTGATTAATAAATCGGTCACGATATTGGCATCAAGCATCGGTGCAATAATTGTTCCGCCTTCTGATGATAAACTTGACTGAACCTTCAGCACACGTTCTACTGTTTGCCGAGCACGCGCAATGTCTTTTGTATCTTGAATTTTCAGCTGCAGAGATGAGTTGCCTATAGATGATTTCAATTCATCCGCTGTTCCCTCAGCAACTACTTGACCATGGTCGATGACGGCAATCCGGTCCGCCAGCTCATCCGCTTCTTGCAAATACTGCGTGGTCAGTAGGATTGTTGATCCATTTTGCACAAGGCGACGAATCGTCTCCCACATTTGATTCCGCGTTCTTGGGTCAAGACCAGTTGTTGGCTCATCCAAGAAAATTAGTGGTGGTTGTGTGATTAAGCTAGCTGCTAAATCAAGCCGCCGACGCATCCCGCCAGAAAAGTTCTTCAATGGTCGTTTTGCCGCTTCGGTTAAGCCAAACTCTTCTAGTAAATCGCTAGCCTTTTGTTTCGACTCCTGCCGGCCAAGACCGAGTAGCCTTGAAAAGATGATCAGATTTTCAGTCGCACTCAGTGTTTCATCAACAGATGCATACTGACCCGTTACCCCGATTAGCTGACGGACAATCTGCGCTTCTTTCTCAATATCATAACCAAAAATCTTCGCAGAACCTTTGTCTGCCCGTAGCAAGGTTGCGAGCATTCTAATTGCAGTCGTTTTCCCTGCGCCATTAGGACCAAGAACACCATAAATCGTGCCAGTCCGCACCTTCAAATCAACACCATCAATCGCCCGGTTATCACCGAAAGATTTCACAAGCCCCTCAGCTTCAATTGCGAATCCTTCTTTTTCTAAAGCAGAACGTCTTTTCTCAACATATTCCATTTGATACTCCCCCTACCTGATTGTTTCAAACAAACATAAACGGATCAATGATAGCTATTTAATAATTTGAAATTAATTGATGATTCAACTCTTCGAGGACGGGCAGCAATCTGCATGAGCAAACATCCTATTCACGCCCCCAGTGATTTGAATACAATGACCATTCTAGCGCACAAAGTTAAACGGATGGTAAACGGAAAGTAAACGCAGTGTAAACTGCAAAATATTTCTTTCGTATTGGAATTTATTTTGCTATCATTGGTGAAAAGGGTATTTTCATGTGTTCAAACCCTAGCACCTAATGACAATTACAGGATTGCTTCCTAAATATAGCAGGCATGTGAACTTTTCGCCATTTTAAGCATCTACCATCTTTTCAAAAGAAAATATTCTACTGAAATGGCATGCAATATAATTCGCTGAATAGGTTAATACGAGCTTTTGCAGTCGTAATCAAACTGAGGAGATGATCGTGTGGCTAATCTATTTGTAAAAACGGACTTTCAACAAAATTGGATTGATACACTTTGGAAAGACAAGGAATTTTTCACCGAGAAATCATGTTTGGCAGATGTTTCATCACAGCTGTCCACAGCTAGTATCGAAAAACTGGTTGAAATTGGCTACCCACAACTAACACTTCCCCGAAAATATGGCGGAGCAGGTATCGGTGTCTACGACATGGTTCTTTTCCAAGAAACGTTGGCTAGTTTTGATGCTGCCACTGCGCTCGCGATTGGTTGGCATATGAGTTGCCTCGGTGATATTTATGAAACAAGCGCATGGCCTGTGGAACAGTTAGATTTCTTGGCAAAAGAGGTGCGGGCAGGAGCGCTTATTAACCGTGCCGCAACGGAAGCTCAGACAGGTAGCCCCACACGTGGTGGTCGTCCCGAGACAGTTGCTATCCAGTCAAGACATTGTTGGCATATTTCCGGGCGAAAAACATTTACAACGATGGCTCCGGTGCTCACTTATTTTCTCACCTCTGCCTGGATTGAGGAGGAGCAGTCCATTGGCTTCTTCCTACTACATAAGGATCTAGCTGGTCTCGCTATAGAAGATACTTGGGATGTCTTTTCGATGCGCGGAACGGCAAGTCAGGACCTTGTGCTGACCGGTGCTCAAGCAGATAACAAGATGCTCGTTGAAATTCGGAACACTTCAGAGAAAAAGCGAGAAAACGGTTGGTTACTCCATATTCCAGCCTGTTATCTTGGTATTGCACAGGCTGCTAGAGACTATGCAGTTACTTATGCAAAATCATACACTCCGACTAGTTTGAATCAGCCAATCAGCAGTCTCCCGCACATCCAGCAACTGTTTGGTGAAATTGATTTATCACTTATCCACATGCGACATTTTCTGTACAGCGTGGCACAAGCGTATGATACGCCAAACGAGCAACCGCTTATTGCGAGCGACCTTGGCGCTGTCAAACATCTTGTCACGAATACGGCAATCGAAATTGTTGATAAAGCGATGCGGATTGTTGGTGCACAAAGCCTCAAGGAAAGTTGTCCGTTACAGCGGTATTACCGAGATGTTCGCGCAGGTCTCCATAATCCCCCTATGGATGATGCGGTGGTTAGGAAAATCGCACTGTCAGCGATAGCAGATGAATGATGCGGTGTGCTTCATAGGTTTTATTGCCCAGACCAAAACTGGTCATATTACAGCATTCCTACTGTAACTGTAGCCCTATATTTATGAAACAGACGAATACCCCTTAAGACCAAGATGTACTCTATTGACACCAGTGGTTATCAAGGGGTTTTTTCGTGGCCTAACTGTCAAAAATCGTACCCTATCGCTTCGCGCTCAGTTACACGCCGCGGTACAGTACGATTATCTTTATTGCCTTTGCCTCCTTCAGTGAACGACAACGCCACCAGTCAGAGGATCGTAAATTGCTAAATAAGTAGTCAATCTCGCTTAGTACAGTAGAGCTGGTACCAGCTATAGTACTGTGAACTTCGTTTTAATCGTTCTTTATTTCATCTCATTGAAACCTTTACAATCAATTAGTTCGTTTCGCTCTGAAATAGTTTCTATCCACCTATTTACCTTAACGGGGCTCATTTAACATACATTGAAATCTATCATACATGTACCGCTGGATGAACTGACTCCTTCAAATTACCCTTAAGTAAACATTCATTCAGAACTACCTAAAAAAACGTACGGATTATTTTCAATCAAATCAAATAGTACCTCAGCTAGTAGCAGATATTTTGATAAATCATCAGCACCATGCCAATCCACATTTCTAGGGCGAGATAACCGTTTAGACAGATCAGGTACAAAAGCAAAACGCTCAAATCCCATTGAATAAAGGATTTGAGCGTTACTGAAACCTAATAATGATTTCCATTTATCCCGTCCGCTACGGTTTCATCTAATCATATATATGAACAAATGGTTCTTCGGTATCAGGCGTTCGGATAATTAAGGCTTCTGGTCCATCCGATGATGAAATGGTCACTTCTACTGGTACATGTGCCGGGAAGCGTTTCACAACCTGACCGGCAACGTACTGGGTAAAGCTGATTGCCTCTGTTTCACTGTAGAATTGCATGGTAATGTCAATGTCAAGTTGGCTCATCTGACCGTTAATATACAATCCTTCACCAACGACACCATTGAAGTTCGGAAAATAGTTTACAATGTCAGTCTGAAATTCTGAGAACATCGCTGTTTCTTCCGGTTTATCTTTGGCTGCCTTCTTCGATGGGAATAAGTAGTACTCCTCATCTAGCGTTTGCCATTCTGAAATTGTATTTTGCCCTTCTTTGATATAAGTTGATGCGATAAAGTTTCCTGGAAGGACACTACCCGATGGTGCTTGTTCGTATAGAGCAATGGTGACGGGCACTTGTTCTAATCCGTCGATTTTCCGAATCCGCTTAACGATTTCATCGGCAATTTTCTTGCCTTCGGCCATCAGCACATCTGTGTTGTTTGCCACTTCTTCGGGCGGCATTCCGTTAGCTCCTTTTATATAGTAAACGGAATTGAGCGCAAGTCCAATTGAAATACCACCGAGTTTTAGTTTGTCACCGTCTTGAACAAGGTAATCTTGTTCAAGGATATGTGCTAAGTATTCAGGGTTTGCCTTTGGATCACCATTTTCGACCGGATTTAGCCCAAGGTTCTGTTCCTCGGTCATGCCGAGCGCTTGTAATTCTTCCGGTGAATACTCACGTGCCAGCCATCCGCTAATTGTTTCTTTATCAAGGTATTGCCCCTCTTTGAAATAATACTTGTCTGTCGGGAATTTTTCCTGCGATAAACGCATAAGTCCCGTTTCCATTTCATTTAGGTCAGTCCGTGAGTTCAGGTTACTAACTACCATTCCGCGTGCTTCACTTGGTTCAAAAGGTAATACAGATTGGTAGTAATCATTGGAAATTGTATAGTCTGGTACTGCAACTGTTTTTGAATTTGGGTCCTTCTGCTCGCTCGACCCATCCTGATCACCAAATCTAGTCCCACAACCAGCGGTGAAGAGCGATACACACAATCGGATACAGATGATTTTTTTCATATACTAGTCCCTCTTTGAATCATTTATTTCGTTGATAAATTTTTCTTCATCCCAGATTTCAATCCCTAGGGATTCTGCTTTGGTCAGTTTCGACCCGGCTGCTTCACCTGCTACGACAACGTTTGTTTTCTTACTGACGCTACCGGAAACCTTTCCGCCCAGTGACTCAATTGCTTCTTTTGCTTCTTCTCTACCGTAGGCTTCCATTTTGCCTGTAACGACAAATGTTTTACCAGCGAAAGATGAATCGGTTAGGGAAAGCACATCCACTTTCTTCCCAGTGTAGGTGAAGTTCACGCCCGCTTCTCCGAGATCGGTTATCAGTTGCCTGTTTTCCACTTGTTCAAAGTAGCATTCAATCGTTTCTGCCATCTTGTCGCCAACTTCGTCAATAGCAATGAGGTCTTCATGATCCGCAGCAACTAGTTTCTCCATGCTACCGAATTCCTGTGCTAACGTTTTGGCCACTTTTGCCCCAATATGACGAATACCTAAGCCAAATAATAATTTCTCCAACGAGTTTTGCTTTGAGGCTTCAATCGCTTCGATTAGGTTAGTTGCTGACTTCTCACCCAACCGTTCAAGCTGAATTACCTGATCGTATTGCAAGTGATAAAGATCAGCCACAGTATGAATCAGGTCTGCCTCAAACAATTGGGTAATCACTTTCTCCCCAAGCCCATCAATGTTCATTGCTGCGCGTGAAACAAAGTGAATGAGCCCCTCACGTATTTGTGCAGTACAAGCCGCATTGATGCAGCGAAGCGCTACTTCTCCATCTAGCCGAACAAGGTCGCTACCACAAGAAATGCACTGTGTCGGCATTTGATATGCTACAGAATCAGCTGGCCGCTTGTCCAGAACAACGCGAACGACTTCGGGAATAATATCGCCTGCTTTCCGAATCACGACGGTATCACCTATGCGTATATCTTTTTCACGTATGATATCTTCATTATGTAATGTTGCCCGGCCAACTGTCGTTCCAGCTACTTTCACTGGGGTGAGAATCGCTGTCGGTGTGAGCACGCCAGTCCGGCCAACTGCTAGCTCTATGTCGAGCAAAGTTGAAACTGCTTCCTCTGCCGGAAACTTATAGGCAATTGCCCAGCGTGGGCTTTTTGATGTTAGTCCCAACTTCTCTTGCCCATCTAGTTGGTCTACTTTGATGACAATACCATCTATTTCGTAATCAAGTGTGTTTCTTTTTTCAGTCCACTCAGAGGTGAACGCTATGACCTCTTCGATATTAGCACATTTACGGCGTTCTTTATTTACGTGAAAACCTAGCTCACCAAGACGATCTAGCCTTTCACTTTGAGTTGAAATGTCACCCAGTTCGCTGGTTGCCCCCAACCCATAAACGAAAACAGCTAGCTGACGACCTGCAGCAATCTTTGAGTCCAACTGCCGGAGTGACCCGGCTGCTGCATTGCGCGGATTGGCAAATGGCTCTTCACCGCTTTCATCACGCTGGACGTTCAGGGCAGCAAATGACTGCTTGGACATGTAGGCCTCACCGCGCACATCAACAAACCCTTTTTCTGCAATGACTAGTGGCACAGTACGAATTGTCCGAATGTTCGTGGTGATATCCTCACCAATTGTGCCATCACCACGTGTGGCTCCTCGTATGAAATGCCCATTCTCGTATTGAATAGACACGGCCAAACCATCTATTTTCAGTTCGCAAATATAGGAAAAGTCTGCTTCGCCGAGTCCTTGCTTTACCTTGCGGTCAAAATCAAATAAATCTGCTTCGCCAAATGCGTTTCCAAGGCTGAGCATTGGCGATTGATGCGGCACTTTTTCAAATCTTTCTGAGACTGTTCCGCCCACTCGCTTCGTCGGTGAGTTAGCTGATGCGAGCGCTGGGTATGCTTCTTCGAGCTCAGAAAGTTCCTTTAACAGGGCATCATATTCTGTGTCTGTTATCTTAGGATTATCTAATACATAGTAAGCATGATTTTGCTCATGTAAAAATGCAGAGATTTCTTCTACACGTTGTTTCGCTTGTTGATTGTTCATTTCTTCTACCTCGTGGACGGTTTTATCGGATTGTGTTTCGTTCTCACCTGCGGGTCCCGCTTGGTATCGCCTCTACAGTTGATCCAGACTTTTGGTCATCTTTAACAACGAGTCCGTTATAGGACCCTCGTTTCCCTACTACACGCTAACCAATCAGCGGATTACTTTTGCACATTGTTTAATTTCTTATTTAGCCGGTAGTTGTTCACGGGCACGCTAGCCTATCAACACACCGAATTCCTATCATAATTACCAGTGTTATCAGCAATGGTATCCAGTTCAAAATGCTTAAGCCTATCTAATGATGGTTTCCATTTCAGGCAGATAGACCGGAAACGCTACTAAGGGTTAGGTTGTCCTGATAGCGACGACTCATCCACTCAGTTTATTGCCCAGAAGATGAGGAATTCATCTTCTATATCATACCGAACTAATATCCTGATCAACGCAAACAACTATTAATAAGCCGCCACCTAGCGATACCATTTAGTAATCGGTGCAAATTTCGCCATGAGTCTTTTTGTCCCAACACCTGGGAAGTGGATATCGAGCTCAAGGGATTCACCATTGTTCAGCGTCTTTTCCACTGTACCGATGCCCCACTTTGCATGGCTAGCTTTATCACCTTGTTTCCAGTCAAGTTTGTCTCCGCCAGAGGTTTCAAGTGCCGGCATCTTTGGTCCTGATGTCGGGGCTCGATCTCCCGGACGCATTTGTCCAATCCGTGCTGGTCCACCTTTTACGAAGGGAGACTGAACATCTAGTAAGTTCTCAGGAATTTCATCAAGAAAACGTGATTTTGGATTAGACACCCTTTTACCATAAAGTGTTCTTGAATACGTGCTTGAAATGAATAATCTTTCTTCAGCACGGGTAATGCCAACATAGGCGAGTCTACGTTCTTCTTCCATTTCTGTTTCATCTTCAAGTGAGCGGAAACTCGGGAAAATATTTTCTTCCATACCGACGATAAAGACGACTGGAAATTCAAGTCCTTTTGCCGAGTGTAATGTCATCAGATGCACATGATTGTCGTCCTCTACTTCTGCTTCATCGCCACCTGAGAGGAGGGATAGGTCAGTGAGAAATTCTATTAAACCTTGTTCATCACCTTCACGGCTATCAAATTCTTTTGTTACTGACAGAAACTCATTAATATTTTCTAAACGAGATAGCGATTCTAGTGTGTTCTCTTCCTCAAGTCCTTGGCGATAACCTGATTGATTCAGTAGTTCATCAACGAGTTCGGTAATCGGCAAATAAGTCGCCATCTGAATAAAGTTGTCGATCAGCGTGCGGAATTCTAATAAATTTTTGTATGCGGCACCTGAGACATCAATGAGTTCAAGCATTCTTAGGCTTGCAAACATTGCGCTATCTTGGCTTTCTGCAAATGCTCTGACTTTATTGATCGTTGTGTCACCAAGGCCTCTGCGCGGGACGTTGATAATCCGCTCAAAGCTACTGTCGTCGTCAGGATTAACGATCAGGCGGAGGTAGGCAACGATGTCTTTAATTTCCTTACGATCGTAGAATCGTAAGCCACCATAGATTTTGTATGGAAGGGTCGCTTTGATGAGCATTTCCTCCATCTGACGAGACATGGCATTCATGCGGTAAAGGACGGCAACGTCAGATAATTTGTATTGCTTGCGGTTGATAAATTCTTTGATTTTCCCAACAACAAACTGTGCTTCACCTTTTTCGTCATTTGCTTGGAAGTATTGAATCTTTTCACCTTTTGGATTTTCTGTCCATAACTCTTTGGGTCTCCGGGTCGTGTTGTTGTTGATGACAACATTAGCTGCTTGAAGAATCCGCTGAGTTGAACGGTAATTTTGCTCAAGCAAGATCACGCGTGCTTCTGGATAGTCCTTTTCAAAGTCAAGAATGTTTGAGATATCGGCACCACGCCAGCCGTAGATTGATTGATCAGAGTCTCCAACAACACATAGATTCTGGAGCCTTGAAGCTAGTAGATTAACTAGTTCGTACTGCGTACCATTGGTATCTTGGTACTCATCGACGTGAATATATTGAAATTTATTTTGGTAATACTGAAGTGTATCAGGTTCCAGTTTAAAGAGTTCTATCGTCTTCATAATTAGGTCATCAAAATCTAAACATGAATTACGACGCAAACGCTTTTGGTAGGTGTCATAAACGTCAGCGATCACTTTCATATAGGGGTTATTCCCGACTTGCGTATAAAATGCTTTACAATCTTTGTTCTCATTCTTAGCAGACGAGATTAAATGGTAGACAGTTTTGTAGTCATATTGTTTTTCACTGAGGTTCATGTCTTTGATGATTTGCTTGACAACATTTTGTGCATCGGTTTGATCGAAAATTGTAAAGGTTCGACTGTAGCCAATCCGGTCGATTTCACGGCGCAAAATACGCACACACATGGAGTGAAAAGTTGAAATCCACATGTCTTCTGCTTTTGGACCAACAAGCGCCACTAGTCGCTCTTTCATTTCACGAGCTGATTTATTGGTAAAGGTCAGCGCTAATATATTCCAAGGGGATATTCCTTTTTCATCCATTAGATAAGCAATACGGTGCGTTAGCACACGCGTCTTCCCACTACCTGCGCCAGCCATTATCAAGAGCGGTCCTTCAGTTGTTTCAACAGCATCTTTCTGTCTGTTATTTAAGCCTTTTACGTATTCATTCATTATCATTCGTTTCATTACTCCGTAGTTTTGACATGCAAACGCATTTATTTCATTATAACATTTTCATCACACTATTTCGGGATAGACTTGAAAATATTTATCACTAACTATTTTTCATTTCAACCACAGTTCGTTTGATGGAACTGATTTGGTCGCTTACTGTTTATTTTCAAACATAAAATATTGTTTTATACCGCTTTAAACTGAGAAGCTGGCAAAGAAAAACCCTGTAATCAGGCTACAGGGTTTTGAGTCGTTTGCGCTATTATTGGGTGATGACTATTCTATGGTGTAATTGTTGCCACTGCTTGCCACTTACCCGCTACGAATAGTCATATTTCTGATTGCAGCAGGTACATAATCATTTGTCTAACTAGTTTTCGTTTCTCAGGCGTCAGGGCAGAAAGATCAGCTAGGTACTGGTCTCCTTCCTCTGCAATCATCGACACACCATGTGGCACTCGGTAGCTTCTTTCAACACCGAGCAGGTAATCCGATGAAACCTTGTACAGTGTAGACATCGCACGAATCTGTTCTGGCACTGGCTGATTAACGTTCTTCTCATATCTCGATAGTTGAGAACTAGTCATCCCCAGCAAAGTTGCCGCGTCTTTTTGCAAAAGACCTTGTCTTTCTCGCGCTACTCTTAGTCTCTCACCAAAATTCATATTCATAACGATGTCTCCTTTATACAATGAACGGTGCCAATTTTCTCGGTAATAGGAAGTATAGAGCCAAATCGGCAATTAAGGATTACTTATCGCTAAATACGTAATTCACTAGTTATTAATTGCATTTACCGCAAATGAACTGGCGAATATCGTAAAAAATAGCCAAATGAACAAAAGAGGATCTAGTGAGCACTATACAAAATACATTTATTTGTTTTCGCTATTTTCAGCTAATTAAAACTTGATTCACTAGGCTGGATGGGCCAAATTCATCTGAACTTAGTTCATGTGACAAGTAAAACAACAATTCCGTTAGCAGGGTTCTTTTGTTTACACGGCTTCCTAGTGATGTATGATTTGTGATGCATTTGTAAACAATGATTTCACAAGGTGATTGACCGGCTGGTGGCTACTGAAGTTACATTTCTGATTGCAAGAACGCACTGATCATTTGCCTTACGACTTTCCGTTTGTCTGGTGTTAAGGCAGAAAGATCGGCAAGGTAATAGTCGCTTTCTTCTGCAATCACGGAAACACCATGTGGCACGCGGTAATTTGCTTCAATACCAAGTAAGTAATCTGATGAAACCTTGTACAAAATAGCCATCGCACGAATATGTTCAGGTTTGGGCTTCGTCTTGTTCGACTCAATCCTTGATAATTGAGAATCACCCATCCCAAGTAAAGCCGCTGCTTCATTTTGGAAGTAACCTTGTCTATCTCGGGCTAATCTCGATCTCTCGCCTAGACTCATAACTACGCCTCCTCTGTACATGTACGGTGCTAAATTTCCCGGTACTTGGAAGTATAGAACCAAACAAAGAATTAATGATCAATTGTTGCGAATCAAGTAAAATATTTATCACTAATTGCATTTGATGCAATAAAAATAGTGAATATCGCAAAAAATCGTCAAATAAGCAAAGGAGAAGGAAATGGTTATTGTTAAAAAAAACTATAAATTAGTTTTAGCTATTTTCAGTTTATTAATACTTGCTTTCATTGCTTGGAAAGTTTCGATAGCTTCCGAAATTAACTCATATGGATTACCACTAAATGGACGTGTGGTTGTCATTGACCCAGGACATGGCGGAGTTGATGGCGGTGCTAGACGAGATGGCGTGATTGAGAAGGGAATCGCTTTAAACATCTCGCTCTATTTACGTGACTATCTTGAGCAGCAAGGTGCTACAGTTGTGATGATACGTGAAACAGATAAGGATCTTGCACCAAAAAAACTAAAGGGGCCAAGCAATCGGAAAAATATTGATTTGCTGCGCCGTGCGAAAGTCATTAATCATTCAGATGCCGATTTGTATATTAGCATCCATTTGAATGCGATTCCGAACAGTCGTTGGCGCGGTGCACAGGTCCTTTATAACAACAAATATAGTGCGAACAAAATACTGGCTGAATCACTTCAAAGCGAGCTAACTCGTCAGCTAGAAAACACGGACCGGTCAGTCCGTTTAGATAATGATCTCTTTATTATGCGTACTGCCAATCCAGTAGGTGCTTTGGCGGAAGTTGGTTTTCTTTCAAATGATGCCGAGCGACAATTATTACAAAATAAGCGATATCAGCAGAAAATTGCATTCGCTCTCTATGCCGGTATTACCCGCTATTATTCAACTGAAGTACAATAGCGCGAGTAGGGGTCTTTCCCTGCTGCGCTTTCTCAGTTTGTGGTTTTTGGACAAATGGTCAACAGTAGACTGTCGTTCGTTATGGAAAGCTGTAGAGTCGGATTGAATTATGTTAATAAGGAATTTATTTTAACGTAGTACAACAGGACCTGAGTGTTGGCTTTTATGGCCTCGTAAAATTGTCCATTTGGGAAAGTCTCTTTCCTATGCCTTACCATAAAATAGCGATTCAAAGGCTGGATTGATCTAGTGATGCTTAGATTAGTAGCTACTTGGTGGAATGGTTTCACAGTTTGTCTAACTGGATTTTGTTCCAATTTAACGGTACTCCGTAGCGTCAGTGCTTTGGCAGGTTTAGCATAGTAAAGGCTTGACTGGATAGATGTTGCGTCATAGCGAGGTTATTTTTTCAATTATTAGTGCAAGTGCAAGTTCCGCTTCCCATCAATCATTGCATATACTTCCTCAATTCACGTTAATACGGCAATATTGGTACGACCGTCGTTTTGATATCGACTTTTCATATCTCGTTTGGTAAAATAGCAGAAACTTTGCGTGGAGATGATTATTTGAAAAGAGCCTTACTATTAGTGATGGCAGTGGTCATGCTAATTCCCCTTACGGCCTGTAACGAGGAGGAGACAGCTGGTGGGAAGGTGCCGACTGGTGACTCTACCGAATCTGGCGAAGTTCTGACGGTTGAGGCCGTGACGAATGGTCTTAAAGAGGCCGGTCTGGTGCTTGAAAATGGGTTTATCCCCAACTTCGAGGAGCTCGGTGCAATTGATGCAGCAAAGTACGAACTTAGCGGAGCTGAACTCGTCATATATGAATATGCTTCAGCAGAGGATGCAATTGCCGCTCAGGAGCACTATCCAATGGCGGCGATTTATGCGAGAAATAGCAATATGTTGCTAAATTCGGAAGAGGAGAATGCGATCAAAGTCTTTCTTGAAATCAAGTAGATTCTCTCTAGTTTTTGTGTACAGTTCAAACCACTCATTTCGGCAACAAAGGAACCACCAGACGCTTGTCTGGTTTTTTTTGTTCCCTACCAATTTATTAGAAAGCAAATCTAGCTAATTTCATCTTGGTCTATGCTATACTGGATACAGCATTTTTAACCGCTCATGGTTTGTTTTTTTCGCAAACTTTTTATGGCGTACACGATATGAAGAGGTGACATAAATGATTACAGAAAATAAAGTTCAAGAATTGCTAGGTGGATTGATTGATCCCTTTTTGAAACAGTCTTTGGCAACAACTGAGGCATTTGAAAGCATTACGATTAAACCAGAGAAAAATTATGTCAGTGTCAAAATTATGTTAGGCAAGCTCGGCACGCCTGATGAAATGGCCTTACAGCAACAAGTTGTGGCGATTTTGAAGGAAAATGGTGTTGATGTTGTTGGTGTTCGTTTCACTGAGCTACCTGCGGAAGTTGTTGAAAGACTCATGCCTGAACCGGAAAACGAGCCTATTTTCCTGGCAATCGCTAGTGGTAAGGGCGGTGTTGGTAAGTCGACTGTTTCTGT
This sequence comes from Caryophanales bacterium, assembly GCA_031554215.1. Classification (GTDB taxonomy): domain Bacteria; phylum Bacillota; class Bacilli; order JARBTR01; family JARBTR01; genus JAVBKE01. The sequence continues at coordinate 4,620 of JAVBKF010000072.1, read as the reverse complement.
TAATTTAGCGATTTCACTTGCAAGACAGGGAAAGAAAGTGGGACTCATTGATGCTGATATCTATGGATTCAGTGTTCCAGATATGATGGGAATCGAGGAAAGACCAACGCTTGAGGATAATGTGATTCAGCCTGTTGAGCGGTTCGGAGTCAAGGTTATTTCGATGGGTTTCTTTGTTGAGGATAATCAGGCCATTATCTGGCGTGGGCCTATGCTCGGGAAGATGTTGACCAATTTCCTATCCGACGTGTATTGGGGAGATTTAGATTATTTGTTGTTTGACTTACCTCCTGGCACAGGAGACATCGCACTTGATCTGCATCAAATGTTACCGAATTTTAAGGAACTTATTGTGACAACACCACATGCAACGGCAGCTTTTGTTGCAGCACGCGCAGGTTCAATGGCCATTAATACAAACCATGAGATTATTGGAATTGTTGAGAATATGTCTTACTTTGAAAGCCGGGTAAGTGGTGAGCGCGAGTATATTTTCGGCCGTGGCGGCGGTGAGAAGCTTGCCACAGAACTAAAGACTGAGCTACTCGGACAATTACCACTAGGACAACCCGATATGGACTCTGGTGAATTTGCACCTTCTGTTTATTTACCAGAGCACAAAACAGGACAAATATTTGATGCTATTGCACAAAAGGTCATTGTGAAACTCGAGGCTTAGGGTGAAAGCTGATCCATTTATCCTCACTTAATTGACTATTTACGACAACAATATAGTAAACTAACCGTGATGCAGATGGAGAAAACCCTCTGCCCCGCCTAGATGTTTGTGGGAATCATATTCAAAAACCCCCTCATGTTGTTATTGTCTCATGGTCTTGATTGGTTTGATGATGATCATGAGATTTAACTTTATAAGAACCACGATGCTATCATCTGATTCCGAAGATGAAATGAATTGGTATCCGCTGCAATAGATGCGGAAATGTCTTGCGACCCGCGGGACCTACAATTCCGAGCAGACATACTACCCTGCTTGGAAATTTCACAAAAAACCAAGACAGATCTTTTCGGAGGGTTTATGAGCAGCAGATACATTGTAAAGATTTTTGTGAACACATTGCTTTTGGGCGGACTTTCGACGATGCTTGTAGGGGCTATTTATATCCTATTTCAGCAAGGAAGCTTTAGCCTAAGGGAAGCCATTGCCAGCTTTGGATTTGGGTTATTATTTGGAACGATGAGTCAAATGGCGTTCTTTGCTTATTTGTCGATTCACCGATTTGGGCTAGGGTTCTTTCGGTCATCAAAACTTTGGAATGTGATTCAGCTCTTTGTTCTCTTGCTATTGTTATTGAACATCCTGTTTCCGGAGAACTTATTTAAAGGGGTACAAGTCTCTGATCAGAGCTTTATTTTACTCTCTATTTTTCTTGTGGTCATATCACTGATCATTGCGCTAGTTAAAAGCAGGCAGTCTAGTTATCAGGTAGCTTTGATTCCAACATTCTTCTTTATGGTGACCGCTACCTTTATTGAGTGGCTACCTGCATTGCAATTAAATGATGGCGGCTGGGCTATTTTCATGCTCGTCCCGCTTCTGATTTGCAATAGTTTTCAAATTCTGATATTACCTCGTTACTTAATGCAGTCTAGCGTCTATTTGGAAGGTAGAAGACAACTGAAAGCAGCGAGAGTAAAGGCAAAATCACTTTCAACACATGGATGATACCCCTTTGCATAAAACAATAAGACCATGATTGCATCAAAACAATTTATTGTGATGCAATCATGGTCTTTTGTTATTCACAGGTTATTAGACTTCTGATTCATTCATGTAAGTGAACCAAACTATGAATTAAATTGACTCAAGTAAACTACCATCTACCACATGATTCACTTGTTCATCACCTAGAAAATAAAATGAACAGGAATAAATAGTGATAATTTGTTCTAAAATAAAAATAAGCGATTTAATAAAGATTAAAGTTAAAAAAAATTTGTATAATACTTTTTTTTAATATAATATACTTTTATAAATAAAATTAATAACCAATGTTATAAAAAACAAAATATATATTACATAGCAAAAAAAACATAAGAAAAACAGATAAAATTGTTAATGATTGCTAAGGGAGATCTAAAAGAATGGTTAGATATTTGTATACGATATTTAGAGAAGAAAATACAACGGAATTTGAAAAAGTATATGATAAGAGAATTAGCAGTGAATCTTCAGTGAAAGTTCCATTTATGATTAAACCAATGGATCAACCTGAGAAATTCCCGATGTACTATATTCCAACACAAAATATAGTCTCCCTTATATCTAAGGTATATAAGCAGGATAATCTTTTCGTCAAATTAAGCGAAGAACTACCACCGATTGCAAAGCGACACTTGATGATGGAATTACTAGTCGATGAATTACAAAATACAAATGATTTGGAAGGCGTGAGGAGCACTAAAGAAGAAATTGTTAGAAGTACAAAAGCAATTAATTTACAAAAAAAATCAAATGAAAGATTTTTAAGTCTAATAAGCGCTTATCAAAAGTTGTTAAGTGATGAAGTAATTGAGATCAATAACGTTGCCCAAATACGTGATATATATGATGAAATAACCAATAATGAAATCAATCAAGAAGAATTGCCAGATGGTAAATTCTTTAGAACTCAGGCAACGTATGTCCATAAAAAAAGTGGATCAGGAAAAGTCATCCATAGAGGGGTTACACCTGAGAGTAGAATCATTAAATTAATGGACCAAATGGTTGAATTTTTGAAATCAGATGATGTTCCTCCATTTATTAAGATTGCTATCAGTCACTACTACTTCGGATATATTCACCCGTTTTATGATGGGAACGGAAGAACATCAAGGTTTATTAGTAGTGTGTATATTCGTAAGGAGTGTAGTGAACTTACTGCCCTTTCATTATCAAAGGGATGCAATACATTTAGACATCAATATCTAGAATCTTTTGAAGTTACAAGCAGTATAGGGAGTAGAGGGGAAATGAATCATTTTATAGAAAATTTTCTCTATATCGTGTCCGAAACTCAGAAAGAAATCCTATTGCAACTTAAAGAAAAGGTTTTGCTTATGAACCTGCTTACTAAAAAATTAATTGAGGATGAAAACATTGGTAATAAATGTAAAGCCATCCTGAGCATACTTGCTCAAAATTATTATTTCTCTTTTGGAGAAAGAGGTTTGACCGTAAAAGAACTATCAATTATTACTGAAAAATCAGAACAATATCTGAGGACTTCCTTAACTGAGCTTGGAGAAAAAGGTATCGTAGAACAACGGGGGAAACGTCCAGTTATTTTTACAATAAGCAATCACTATTTTGAATAGATCAAGGAGCTCTTTCTTGACCCATAGCTACACTGAATCACAGGTTTTGGCTTTTCAATTCAATCACTTTAATTATTTATTGATAGCGTGACCATTGGTGAAAACAGTTTCTTTATGATAGAAGATTATTTTACATTTGTACGAAGTACTAAGCTACTCTGCTTTTCATCCTTTGAATGCTTTTGATGCCTGTTTTTGTTCATAGCTTAGACTATGTGTTTCGGTCCAACGAATGTGATTTGTCCTGCCTTGAAGGAAGACAACAATATTGATAAGATTAGAACCGATACAAGATTAATTAAAACGAAGCGTTAGGACTGACGATGGTTAGAACGGTATTAGTAGGCATTACCCTACCATTAGGATCAATTTCTACCCGCTGATTTCAAGCATAAAAAAATGATCGTTAACGGAGAATGACAAACATGAAAATACGATTTGATGAAATATACGCTTCAAACAATGGCGAGCGATCAAGCAGGAATATTTGGTATGAAGATGCCCCCTTCTCAGCTGATGGGGAGTACGGAAAAGTCATTCAGCTAAATGAAGATGTAATGGTTAAGTTATCTAACATCATTGAAAACGACTTATCAGGAGTCAATACCCATCCCCCTACCGAAACCAATTGGTATTTCTACGGAGATACTGTTACGAAGGATGCAATGGGAGACGGTATCCGCCCGTCAATTATGGTCCGCGAGAAATCAGGCAAATTTATCACTCATTTTAATATGAGCGATCACGATTTTGCGATCAATATTGATGCTATTCTATTGTTTATTGATGGTCTCAAACTGAAGAAAAAGAATGTGGATGAACTTTATGAAGTTTTTTCAAGCGTAATAGATATAGACATCCAAAAATTATTGAAGAGTATTACTGTTGAGCGAATGGAAACGGTTAGGCGTGAAAATCCATTAATTCTTACTAAATTTGATGAAGATGGTGAAGTAGTTGGCTATCAGCGACTTTCTCCTTTTGAGGATGACGAGGACTAAGCGTAAAAAGTTTTTTAAATTAAAATTATTTTTAGCAATGAAGTTCGGTAACTTTTAACTTACTGGAAACCATTAACCTCGTGGTGAATAGAGGGTTTTCTATTTATTTAAATAACATCAAAAAGGATGATGATTTTTTTGAAGCAGGAAAAATATTTAGAACAAATAAAACAAGTTAGAGACATACCAAATCTTGTGAAGCAAATCAGATCTATTTTTGAAAAATTTGAAGATGAAAATTATATACCTGCCATAATTGAGGAAGGTCAAGTCACAAAAGATAATGGGGAAGATTTTT
>JAVBKF010000160.1:0-17866 GCA_031554215.1 Caryophanales bacterium | reverse complement strand
CTATATAAGAATGTTCTATCATTCATTTATTGCATTAAACTCAGCCCATTTTGCATTCTTTTCTACACGAGTGGGATTCGTGTCATGATTCAGTAGACCACCGTGCACTACTGGCTTTATGGTACACAAATACTTAGTCATTAATCAGATTAATAAAGCCTAAAACCATGCTTACACTAGTCATATTTTGTATCAAAAGGAGTTAACCAGCTTCTGTCCGTCAACCAAAAGTTCGCTAAAGGCGCTCGCGGATGCACGTGCAATCCTGCCCCCTAGAGGAACATTGATGAGTTTATCACACAGCATTCCTGATTCATGTTATAATCAGCTAAAACTGATTCCACAGAAAGGGTTTGTTTACCTTTGAAACTTGATTCAATACTTGCTAAACTACATTCAGCACAGAAAATTGGTTCCGGCAACCCGGTTGTGCAGTCAGTAGAAAATGATCACCGTAATGTCCAAGCAGGCAGTCTTTTCATCTGTATTAAAGGCTATACCGTGGACGGTCATGACTTTGCTGAGCAGGCAATAGCTGCTGGTGCCGTCGCGCTGATTGCGGAGCATCCACTGCCTGTGTCAGTTCCGGTCATCGTTGTCCCGAGTTCCGAAAGAACCATGGCAATCATCGCCAATATTTTTTACGAATTTCCAACACGGTCGTTAGCGCTCGTTGGCATTACTGGCACAAATGGCAAAACCACCACTTCACAAATTCTTGATGAAATTTTGCAAACATTTGGCCAAACAACAGGTGTGATTGGAACACTTCATACAAAAATCAACCAACAGATTCAACAAACCAATAATACAACACCGGATAGCCTCACCCTGCAAAAGATTTTTCATCAGATGAAGAATGAACAGGTCAACACTGCCATCATGGAGGTTTCCTCTCATTCACTTGAAATCGGTCGTGTCCATGGTTGTGCTTACGATATCGCTGTATTCACAAACCTCACGAGTGATCATCTTGATTTTCATAAAACAATGGACAATTACCGCTTCGCGAAGAGCCTGCTTTTTTCCCAGCTCGGCAGTGAACTGGATCAGAAGATTGCCATTCTCAATAGCGATGAAGAAGCAGCAGCCTTTTTCCAAAGGTGTACACAGGCACAAGTTTTCACATATGGCATCCATCATAAAGCGGACTTCCAGGCGCGAGATATTATCCAAACTGTAAAGGATACACGTTTTGTTGTTGATTCGCCAATTGGTTCATTTCAAATTCGCTCGAAATTTGTTGGACAATTTAATGTTTACAATGTGCTTGCTGTTTTCGCAACCTGTTATGCATTAGGACTAAACTTAGAAATGGTTGCCAGCGCATTAGCATCCGTTTCAGGCGTTGATGGCAGGTTTGAAACAGTTGATGCAGGACAGGACTTCACAGTCATAGTTGATTATGCCCATACGCCTGACAGCTTAGAAAATGTGTTGAAAACAATCAATAACCTGACTGATCGACAAGTGATTACTGTCGTTGGTTGCGGCGGCGACCGAGATAGAACCAAACGACCGCTGATGGCTCAAATTGCATGCGAATGGAGTACAAAAGCCATCTTCACAGCTGACAACCCCCGTACAGAATCGCAAGAGATCATTTTTGAAGATATGAAGTCAGGCGTTAGCCACAGGACCTATCAATTAATTGAAAATCGCGCTGAAGCAATAGAGAACGCCATTCAGCAGGCAAAACAAGGAGATGTCGTTCTGATTGCTGGGAAAGGGCATGAAACCTATCAGATTTTCGGAACAGAAAAAACACCATTTGATGATCGTGAAATTGCTTACACAGCAATGCTACACCATTTAAAGAATGACTGATCGTCTATAAAGGCCACAAGCTTATTAGATTTCTATCATTAAATTAGCCAGTTTTCACAGTAAATTGACATCTTCCGTGGGTCGGGCTCATCAAATAGCTACACGTTAATCAAAAAAGGAGGTATCTAAGAGATGACAGATAGAATGCCTTCTCAGAAAATTGTTATAATCGGAGGCGTAGCTGGCGGTGCCACCGCAGCTGCGCGGATACGGAGGCTTGACGAACACGCCGAAATTGTCGTTCTTGAACGGGGTAAACATATTTCATTTGCGAACTGCGGATTACCCTATTATATTAGTGGTAAAATATTGCATAAGTCAAAACTGACATTGCAGTCACCTAAAAGCTTTAAGGACCGATTTAATATTGATGTACGTATTCAAAGCGAAGCCGTACTTATTAATAGGGAAAAAAAATTGATTACAGTAAGCAATCTGGCTTCCGGAGAAGTCTATGTAGAAAGCTATGATAAGTTGCTAATCGCAACGGGTGCAAAACCGAACATGCCAACGATTCCTGCGTCCATTGAGGATCAAGTTTTTACACTACGTAATATCCCAGATATGGATCGGATTTTGCGTTATATTGATACACGAAGACCTAGGAGCGCAGTGATTATTGGTAGTGGACTCATTGGGCTAGAAATTGCAGAGAGCTTACATGCGCACCATATAGATATTACACTTGTAGATCGCTTAAATCAGGTACTGCCAGCCATTGACTACGATGTTGCAGCTGAAGTAAAGCAATACATTGAAAAACTTGGCATGAAGGTGCTCCTAAGTGAAAAAGTACAAGCAGTTTCAGCTACAGAAAATGGACTAACCCTTCAACTGAGTCAGTCAGTTATTGATGCTGAGATGGTCATTTTCGCATCTGGTGTTATCCCTGAAAGTCGTCTCGCCAGTCAAGCAATGCTCGCGTTAAATAACCGTGGCTCGATCATCGTAAATAAGCAAATGCAAACATCCGACCCTTCTATTTATGCGGTTGGCGATGCAGTTGAAACGACGAATTTAGTTACTGGGGAAAAGGTATTTGCACCACTTGCAGGACCTGCGAACAAGCAAGCACGTGTTGCGGCGGATCACATTTGTGGCCTTACATCGAGCTACCACGGCGTACAAAACTCGTCGATTGTTAAATTCTTTGACTTAGTCATTGCCACAACAGGGATTAATGAAAAAACAGCCAATCGTCTAGGTCTCGATTACGACAAAATGTGGACATACTCTCCTAGCCACGCTACCTACTATCCAGGTTCACAGATGCTGTCGATTAAAACGATTTATGAAAAGCAGACTGGACGAATTCTTGGTGCACAAGTGGTTGGTTTTGAGGGGGTTGATAAACGCTGTGATATTCTTGCGACTGCAATTCATTTTGGCACAACCGCCAAGCAATTAGGTCAACTAGATCTGTGCTATGCGCCGCCATTTTCATCAGCAAAGGACCCTGTCAATATCGCTGGTAACGCCATCAGTAATGTCATTGATGGTTTAGTGAAAACCTATCACTGGCATCAAGTTCCTTCGCTAGCACGGGACGGGAGTGTCACACTACTTGATACTAGAACTACAGAGGAATATCAAAATGGGCATATCGAAGGGTATATCAATATCCCACTAGACGAGCTTAGAAGTAGATTGTCAGAACTTGATAATAATAAACCAATATTTGTTACTTGCCAAATCGGTCTTCGTGGTTATGTTGCAGCTAGAATCCTCACACAGCATGATTTCACCGCCTACAACCTCAGTGGCGGCTACAAGCTATATCAGACGATTTATCACGATAGCGAGGTAATGATGCCATGGTAAACAGTGAAAAAAACCTTGCTCGTACAATATAAACTTAAGAAAAAGTTAAGAAACAATTGGTAGACTAAGTTCATGTTAGAAAACAACTATATGTTGAAGAAATAAACAAAGAAAAACCCTATTATTTTACTATTCCCCTTCCCCTTTTAGTACAAAATAGAGGGGTTTTTCTTTGTCTATCAATCGGCAAACCCTGAAACAGTTCCATACAGGAAGTACAAAGGTGGAACCACCGTTACTGATATGAAAAGGCAACGCTTAAAGCGATTTTACCACCAAACGACTTCCATGAAAGCGAAAAGTCACTAGTATAAACAGTAAACAAAACCGGGATTACTTTGTATGGAAACGACAATCCTCCAATAGCTGCAGCTGAGAACAAAACCTTAGTATCAAGCCGTTTCAATCATACCTATAAAGAAGTTCAGGCTCCCCCGTTCTACAAATGATTCATAAAATCTCCACACTTTTGATTCAATATCTTTAAAAGATAGTTTATACTGGATAAAAAGGCTACTAATGTAGTTATTACTTTTGAATTTCCATAGAAAAGGAGTTTACCAGTCAAATGAAGAAATCATTGTTTGTTTTGCTGATTTGTTTATTCGCTTTCACGGACATACCACTATCTGATGCTTCTGCAGCAGAAGCGTTCGACCAGGATTCATTCCCATATAAATCAATTGACATTGAAGTTTCTCCTGAGTACGACCAGCCACCAAATTGGCCAGAAGAAAATGCAAAAGACCATGCGGGTGTTATTTACTGGACGAGAGCAGCAATCGTTAATAACACAGATGGCGACTACAGTGGTCAGGTCACAGTTGAAGTGCCATTAGAGTCCTCACACTATACAATTCTCGGGATTACCGAATTTGATTCAGAGGAAACTCCTGTCGAGCAAGGACAGGAGTTAGAATATACAGTAGATGAGGCTACTTCAACAATTTCATTCACCCCAACGGAACCAATTAAAAAGGGAGAAACCTACAGTTATGCGGTCTCAAGTATCTATGCACCAATGGAGGGAACGGACAGCAGAGCTTTTAATTTCACATACGAACTACCTGCTAAAGCAGATGCTGTCAGTGTCAATATCTACTTTCCTATCGGCGCTTCTGAGCAATCAGTCACGCCAGAATCGGACAAGGTTGAACCATTGGAGGGCGGAGAAGTCCTCTATCAATATGCGTATAAAGATGTGGAAAAAGGAAAACGGTTAAGCTATAATATTGCGTATGAAAAAGACAACTACGAAACAACAGTAGACCAAAAAACCGGGGTTTCTTCCGAATCCTCAGGTGATGATTCAAACGCGGCTTGGTGGATTGTAGGCATCATATTAATCATATTAATCATCCTAATCCTCTACTTATTAGTTGATCGTTCAAGATTAAAGCAGGCACCTATGCCTAGAAGCACAAAACCAAAATTAAAGAAGAGTCCTCAAACAAAACAGCGCTCAGTTGCTGATCAGAAAGAGCAATTGAAAAAAGACTATTTAAACGGTGATATTGACGATGATACCTATTCAGATGCACTTAGAACATTGAATAAAAAGAAATAACCCGTCATTTAACCAACTAGTCTTTAAACAAAAATCAATCCCAGCGGCAAGGAGGAAATGGTACAAAACCATTCAGTCCTTATCCATCAGGAACGATAAATACCTCGTCAACAATTGGCAACTTTCTTAGTCAACTGTACCGAGGTATTTATTTGTCTATTTAGACCTATCACGGTATACAATTACCTAACCTATAAGCAGTTGATACTCATTAAGAAACGGTTAACCACTCATCTTACCTCGGCTAATGCCTACGGATAGCCATCCCTTACCACCGCACGTGGCGTTTGACTGATTGTAGGCACAAAGCACTGCCTTTAGTCGCGCCAATTGGAAACTGATTATAGTCTTTTTTTCAAAAAAAAAGATGCGCACCCCGCACCCCTTTCACATCATAGAAGTTAGTTCCTTCTATAACACATCAATCGGTGCGTGTACAACATCTTTTTCATCATATGACATCGTTAGGCTATAGCCTATATTAATGTCCTGACATCATTGATTGCTTTGATTCTTCTGATAGCTCACCAGTAGCCTTCGGTCTACTTAGTGTGAAGGCAAGGATCAAACCGATTGATGCGATTCCAGCTGCTAAGAGGAATGTATCCCCGAAGGCTTCAATTGCAGGTGATAAATCCTGCATCGGATTTACTTGCATTTCTGTTGCATGGGCAGTCACACGTTTTGATAAGAAACTTGTTAAGCCAGCAACTGCAAACGATACCATTACTTGTTGGGCTGCAGTCGTTAGCGGTGTGACACGGTTCACCAGGTTCTTTGGTGCCGATTGCAATACATGCGTATTAATCGCCATCATACTAAGTCCCATTCCAAGACCCATTAGGATCAGGCAAGCAACGATGAAAGGAACCGTTGTTTCAAGCGTAATTCTTGATAGTGATACCAACGCAACAACGATAAATGACAGTCCAGTGAGTCCAAGTGGACGAGCACCGATCTTGTCATATAAACGACCACTGATTGGCATCATCAGTCCTGAAGCAATTGCTTGCGGGAACATAATCCAGCCTGTTTCAATTGCGCTATACCCTTTTACATTGATTAAGAAATAAGGGACAAGCGTAAACATTCCAAACAAAGAAATTTGCATTGCCCAAGTCGTGAGGACACCTAAGGTGAATCCTCTCGATTTAAACACTTTCAGTTCGAGCAACGGATTTTCTTGTCTAAGTTCAACGATGATAAAGAGAATAAGTGCGATTCCCCCAACGATTAATCCGATTAACGTATTTCGTTCTGTCCAACCATTTGCACTTTCACTAACGCCAAATGCAAGCATTGAAAACGCGATTGGTGCTAGAATCACACCTAGAATATCTAGTGATGGTACGGCTTTCTTCTCGAAGTTCGGTAAGAATTTAACGGCTAAGAAGAATGTCAAAATCCCTACTGGTAAATTGATTAAGAAAATCCAGTGCCATGATAAGTAGTCAACAAAATAACCAGCAATGATTGGTCCAAATGCAGGTGCAAGTAACATTGGAACACCAAGTGTTCCCATTACTGCGCCAATCTTGTTCGGAGGTGCCAAACGGAAAACCATCGCAAAACCGATTGGTGATACCATTCCGCCACCAATTCCCTGTAAAACACGGAAGGTGATCAATTGTTCTGGTGTTTGTGCCATTGAACAAAGGACTGATCCTATTGTAAATAAAGTGATCGTAATCAGGAACAAACGCTTTGCGCCAAACCGATCCATTAACCACCCTGCAAGCGGAATAACCGCTGCGAGAGCTAGTGTATACCCTGTGATTGTCCATTGCATAGTTGATAGCGGAGCATTCATTTCCTGTTGTAAGGTTGGTAGTGCCACGTTTACAACTGTGCTATCAAGTATAACCATAAACATGCCTGTAATAATTGCAAGCATGGGAATAACCGCTTTTTTCATCGAGAATTCTTCTTCAACTGCTACTGTACTCATGTAAAGACTCCTTTTCCTAAAGCTATAGTTCATGGATCCTAAAATTCCACGAGATTCTATCATATCTAATTTTAAGCGCTACGTCTATTTATTTGTCTCAGGAAATCAAATTAATTGACGGAATAGGCATTTAGAGCCTAATTTCACAGGGATATTGTTGACTAGATTCTTTTCACTTTTTTAATCTGCCCAATTTGCACTAAACTACAATGAAGTGCAGACCATTATTTTTTCCAAAAAGCAGTCAATAAACGTGCCCATCCGAATAGGAAGGACAGCCCCCCTAGTGGTGTGATGATCCCAATGGCTTTAATACTCGACAAAGACAGCAGATACAAACTGCCCGAAAACAAGAGTATCCCAACGACGAAGGCAACAGCTGCCTGCCCAAGCCATTTTTGCTGTACAAGGTCTGACATTTGCATCAGTAGGACACCAATGAGGAGCAAGGCTAACGCATGAAACATTTGATATTGAACACCTGTTTGAAACGTTTTCAATGCAGATACTGCTAGCTTGCCAGCTAATGCATGTGCTGCAAAGGCACCCAGAACAACAGATAAAAAACCAAACATCGAGCCAAAGAGGATGGTTTTGCGACTAGACATCGTATTCACTCCTAGTACTCATTTACCTTTGATTATCTTCCTTTTCTCCAGGCGATTCAATTTATTTGATTCAGGATGCAGTGGATCCAAACAGGCGCGCCAACAACAGGTATACTTCGCTACGCCTGTCAGGATTATCGTAACCGCCGCATTTACGGCTGGTCTACCACGAGGAAATTCCCTCCCGCACAAGTAGCTTTATCCGCTGCGCCATTTGCAGATCAGGATAGTCAGATCAACCTGTTCAAACCAATATCCATTCACCAATCGTGTAGCCATCTCTATGCCAAGTACAAGTAGCAGTCAATCATTTTGCGGTTACTGACCCTATTCGGTCATTAGCCGCCCGGTAGACTGCCGCATAGAGAACTGCGGAGATACAGGCGAGTAGTCCAACCAGAATAAATGCTGTCTGAAAGCTGAAAACTGCTGCCAAGTTGATAGCAAGTGGTGCAATTGTCCTACCAAGCGTCCACCGTAGCCCCGATGCCGCGAAGTATTGTCCCCTTAAGTCAGCTGGCGCTATTCTTGCTACAAAATTATTTTGAATCCCAGCCGTCATAATTTCAGCAAGTGTAAAGATAAAGATCGCAACGAGTATCCCAATAATACCTGTCGTAATCGCTAGTATCAACATCGAAAATGCATAAAACAATGAACCCACGATAAACACATTGCGCTCTTTATTCCGATTGACGATCATCGTAATAAACATCGTCAGTAAAATGACCATCATCCCATTTTCCGCAAGCATGATGCCAACTACATTTTGTGAAGATAGCTCGATTGTCTCTGGTAAGAAGGTCCCAAACAGATTAACGCTCGGCAAGGATAGTACCATTGTTCCATCCATCAGCTCATCAATAAAAACAGGAACTAATATCTCTAGCTGTAAGTAAGCAATGGATAGCAATACCCCAGCAAAGATAAACAGAAAGAAGACCTTATCAGTTAGGATGAGATAATAGCTTTTTAATTGTCGGGCAACAGCATTCATCCAACCTTGAACGGGACGAGATCGCTCCCCATTCACAATCGAAGGCGCTGTTTCCACAAGGAGACGAGATAAAACAATCGTCACTATCCCCATCACAATCCCAGCTGCAATATACAGTTCAAAGCGATAGTTATTAAAGAAGAAGCTGCCAACCAGTGGCCCAAATACAACAGAAATGTTCATGACGGTATAAAACACGGCAAATACGCTGACTCGGTCCTCATCAGTGACAACATCAGCAACCATCGCTTGGCTCGCAGGGGAATAGAGGCTATTACAGATACCTAATATAGAAAAACAGATAAAAGCTAGCCAAGGTAGATCAAACCACGGCGAGGTCGATAGCGCAAAGAACCCCATTGTAATTGCTTGCATCGTAGCCGAAATCAACATCATTCTCTTTCGCCCAAAATGATCAGAGAAATAGCCCCCAAGTAGACTGGCCATAACCGATAATAGTTGTGACACGACAATCAAGATGCCAGTTGTTTGTTTACCGAACTCTTCATTAAATGACAAGATTAGGAACGGAAAGAACATCCAGAAAATTGAATTCACGCAGAACTCGCCAGCCAACCGAACTTTTAAATTTCGATCCCAATTACGAAATCGCATACTCCCCACCTCATCATTGCGCCTTTCTCAGACATCCTCCTTCATTTAGACTATTTAGTCAATACAATCGGCTCTAAATCCCTAGAGTATTGGTAAACAACTCATGTAATGCTAACTGTCTGATTTTCCAGTTGCTTGATCAAGAACGAACCACTCATCATGTTTATTTGTAGCAACCGCCGCAATGAACCAAAATCACAATTTCCTCATGATATAAATTTACTAAAAAAAGACCGAGTACTGTTGTCATAAGGCATTTCGGACCATTCTTTGTTGAAGAATACGACTTGCTATTGCATTGTACTAGACAATCACAAGGCTACTAAGGTTTACTCAAAAAATGAAGAAAAAGCTGCCTTGGAATCAAGTCCTTAGGCAGCTTTCTTGGCTTTCAATAGTGCATCAATCGGCATTAATTTCTATACTACTAATAATTGACTGCATTGCTTCCGCATCATAAAGATCCTCCTCAGAAGCACCCGCCATGACTAAATAAATCGACTCATCACTTATGTTAATCATGGCAACACGAAATTTCCCGTCTTCTTGTAAATTCCCTATTTTAGCTGGTTTACCATCAATGGTCGTATCTTCTACGTCGGTAATTGCGCTAGTGGACAGTTCAGCATATTTTTTACTAAATTCATTAAATGTCATCATTGGACTTTTATCTAGTTTATAAACATAAGCGCCTACTGATTGCTTTGCATTTTCTGCCGCAAGCACCAATTCGTCTTCGCTACTCTTTTCATTGACGTTGAAATCCGCTGGAACTGTCAATGTGATTTTCCCATCTGTACTTGTCACTTCTTTTTCTTTTCCAGCAGTAGCCTCCTCCTTACCGCAAGCAGACAAGCCTACGACCATTAAGAAACTCAAGATTATACTCAATATTCTTTTCAATTTATTCACTCCAAATCTTTTCATCGAATCGTCTAATACTTACCTTATTTGAAGGAAACAGCACAAAAATATCATAAACGAAGCAACGATATTACACAATACATTATTTCAATTTTTGCATGAGTTCAGTCAAGAACGTGAATCAAATAAAAAACAAAGGGATCTTATCCTTATTATAGGAAGCGAAGGACAACTTACTTCACGTAAGGCACTAATAGCGTTATAATAGGAGAAAAGCGCAAACCTCGGAGGTAAATGATGAAAGATTGGATTGATTTACGGAGTGATACAGTTACAAAACCAACAGACAAAATGCGAGAAGCAATGGCTAGTGCAATCGTCGGCGATGATGTCTATGACGACGACCCCACTGTCATCGAGTTAGAGACTTACGCAGCTGAAATTATCGGAAAAGAAGCGGCCTTATTCGTCCCCACAGGTACATTTGGCAACCAATTAGCACTCTTTACGCACTGCAATAGAGGTGACGAAGTCATTCTTGGCGCGGACTGCCATATAGTTGCTCATGAAGCAGGTGCTGCTGCAGTGATTGCAGGTGTACAACTCCGTACATTAGAAACAAATCTCGGTCAAATGGCGCTGGATAGTATCAAGCGGTCCATTCGGGTAGGCGTAGATATCCACTGGCCCACAACTGGACTCATATGCCTCGAAAACGCTTATTCAAATGGTACAGCGCTCTCACCTTCCTATATGGCATCAGTCAAACAAATTGCAGATCGACATCAGGTCAAAATTCATCTTGATGGTGCAAGATTGTTCAATGCCGCTCATAGCCTAGGGATTGATGCAAAAGAACTGACAAAACACAGTGATACGGTAATGTTTTGTCTATCAAAGGGACTGTGCGCACCAATTGGGTCCATCCTAGCAGGATCAAAAGAATTTATTCAAAAGGCAAGAAAAAACAGAAAACTATTGGGTGGCGGCATGCGCCAAGTAGGTATTGTCGCTGCTGCAGGACTGATTGCACTGCAAGAAGTCCGTTTGCAGCTAGAAAATGATCATGATAACGCTAAGATCCTTGCCAGTAGACTAGCAACGCTACCCGGTGTTGTCGTTCAGGAAGACTGGAATGATATCAACATGGTATTCTGTACGATTATATCTGACATACCACCAAGTCTAATCGTCGACAAACTCTATGAAAAGGGATTTAAAGTAAATGGCCCAAGTGAAGGCTATTGGCGTTTTGTGACGCATCTCGGGGTTTCAGACACCAATATCTATGACTTTGCAGAAGTACTTTCTGGCATTCTCACTTCAGTAGCTCTATCTGCAAGTAATCAACAGGATTCACCGATTGATTTAGCCATGTCGCTTGCACAATCCAATCTAGAAACAGCTATAAACAGGTTAAATGTGCTTCCAATAAACGACCAAGCAAGCATGGCGACATCAGCTGCTGAACCGGAGCAGAAAGAAATGATGACAATGCAAGGCACACAAGCAGCATCACAAACAAGCCAATTCCAGCCAATTCCGACGACCGCAACAATGTACGAAACTCAAGCTAACACGAGTAGCTACCATCTCACGGAGGCAGACAAACCGGCAACGCGCACACTTCGTTATGTCCGGGGAAACCGCAAAATCCATTCCTAAACCTGACTGTTCCACTAGATTAATCGTGCATTAAGATTCTGACAAAAAAGGTTAGCTACAACACGCAGCTAACCTTTTTTGCTATCCTTTTTGCTTTCTTTTTTACTATTAAACGTCAATGTAAAAGTCGTTCCCTCATTCTCTACCGAATCAACCTTAATCCGTCCATTATGCTTGTCAACAATCCACTTAGCAATCGACAATCCAAGACCCGTACCTTCTTGATTCGTCCGAGACTTATCGCCCCTAAAGAAACGATCAAAAACCTTCTCTATGTGCTCAGCCTTTATGCCAATACCGTTATCAGTAACCTGCAGTTGAATGTAGTTTGATCCCTTCATACATTCCACCTCAATGATGCCGCCTTCTTTGGTGAATTTCAGCGCATTGTCAATAAGAATCACCATCAATTGATGAATTTTCTCCTTATCACCATACAGTGTGACATTCTCTGCAGTCTCAAGTGTCAATGTTTTCCCTTGAAACTCAGAGATATCAACAAACTGATCGACAATTTCCTGTAGGAGCAAATCGACACGAAAATCACTCTGTGAAATCTCCAATTGATTCGAGTCAGACCTTGCCAGCGTCAAGAGATTCGTAACCAGCTTAGACAGTCGTCTCGTCTCCTTTGAAATGGCAGAAACATCGGTCACTTTCTCCTCAATCGTACCCTCAGGATTCCTCAGCAATAAATCCGTCCTTGTTTGAATAACAGTGAGCGGCGTTCTCAGTTCATGCGAGGCATCCGAAACAAATTGTTGTTGTCTTTTCCATGCACGATCAACCGGAACCAAAGCTTTTCCTGATAGAAAGAAGCCAATTCCAATAACCAAAACAGCACCGACCAAATTACCAATGACCAATATCAGCAACAAATTATCCAGTAATTCTTGCTCTGAATTCGTTCCTTGCACAAATTGAACCAAGGCAATCTGATGATCTGCATCAGCTGAAATTTGTGTTAAGCGAAGATCAATTTCTGGCACAATCGAAATCGTTTGAAAGTCGTACTCAGGCGTGTCGACCTTTTCAAACGTAGTTAGCGTTTCTGGCTTAAACTCTTCTTCGTGGGCCAAAAAATAGCGATCTGAAGTCTGGATAATCTCTCCATCTTCATTCCAAAAAATCATATCAATCCTTGGATCCCCTGTCAGATCAATATCCGTGAAATATTGTGATGATCGCCAGTCAATCTTCTCGAAAAAGGAAATTGAAGATTGTAGTGATGTATTGACGCTTTTATAGATAGAATAGCTGCAGTACGTGTAAATAACGACTGACAACAGTGCAATCACAATAAAGAAAACAATCGCATTTAGAAATGTTAAACGAAGCCTCGTTCTTTTAAACACATACTCACCTACTACTCCTACAACAAATAAACAATGAAAAAACTGCCGAACGTACAGGAATAAACTGCTTGCCTCCATCAATGATGTCAGCCAGTTTACTTTATCAAGCGATAGCCAATCCCGCGAACAGTCTCGATATTTTTGTGATAACCGAATGGTTCCAGTTTCTTACGAATATGATGCATAAAAACTTCAACAATCTCCATCGTCGTATCGGATTCAAAGCCCCAAACACGGTCATAAATTTGCTCTTTCGTCAATATAGCACCCTTGTTCTGAATCATATACTCAAGTAGTTCATATTGCTTCAGTGTCAGCTTCAGCGGAGTACCATCTACATCGACGGGGTTCTCTTTCCCGCTCAGTTTCAATGTCGCATAGTGTATTGTTTGATCAATTTCGAGACCACCACTCCGGCGAAGTAAAGCCTTCACGCGCGCGATTAACTCAGGTGCTTGAAAAGGCTTGACCAGATAATCATCGCCGCCCAAATCAAGTCCCTTCACGCGGTCCTCAAGGGAATCCTTTGCTGTAAGAAAACAGACAGGTGTTTTAATCCCTTCACTACGCATGATTTCTAAAATTTCAAAGCCATCCTTTTCAGGTAACATCACATCTAAAACGATCGCATCATGGATATCCTGCATTGCCATAAACAAACCTTCGTCACCATCACTCGCAACATCTACTTCGAGGTCACTCCCTTTCAGAACTTCCACGATTGACTCTTGCAACGCAATATTATCTTCAACAACCAATACTTTCATACCGCACCACTTTCACTATAGTAATCTTATTATGCCATAACTCAGCCCACTGCAACAGTCTTTCATCGACAAAACCACAAGAACCTTTTGCTAGAAAAGTGATTAGTAGTCGATGAAATCTAGGATGAAAATAGCTATTTATCGACAAACCGCTAAATTCTACCAACAGTGAGGTGATTCGTCGCACCCCTTTCAGGGAACATATGACATGGCTGGAGATTACCAGTGTGACTGTAGAAACAGGTTACCATTGCGGCCGCGCTGTCCGGAATGATTCTATAAAACAATGAAAGAAATTTTGTTCATGGCGACAATTTGGAAACAGGCATATGAAAACCTCTGAACGCGCTGTACAGATCTCATGGACGAGCCGATCAGGCAACTGCTATAGAAATGCGGGTAGTAGAGGCAGTTACCATGCACTCCTCACCTTTAGCTAAATACCTACATATTCTTTATTTTATTCTGTAATTCCAACGCAAGTGGCAAACCAATATAGAATACTAAATGCGTTACTAAGGCGACCAATTCATCTTTTGAAACGCCATTGTCATACGCTGTTTTCAGGTGGAAATTCATTTGTTCGGTATTCCCAATCGAAGCTAACGCAGTGAGTGTAATCAAACTTCGTTCTTTTGAAGTAAGTGTCGTATCCATCCAGACTTCATCAAATAAAATATCCTGACTATATTTTGCAAGATCAGGGATTTCCGTAGCGAACGTGTTGATTGACTCCCTATTTAATCCCTTATTTATTTGGTTCTCAATCATCTGTGCTTTTCCTTCACCAAATGACCAGTTTACCCTTGGCGTTTCTTTAATTGTAATAAAAATATTTTCAGCTTCTAGAGAAGTTTGGCTAGTGATATTGGCTGTAATTCCGCTAAATAAATTGACTTTCTGTTGCTCCGTTCTGCCTTCACCACAAAGTATGTCAATATAGAGCAAGCTTTCTGCCCTTTTTTTATTACCGGAAAGTAAGTATCCTTTATCAAAAATAAATTGAGCATTTTCATACGTCATTCCTAAATGAAAAATATCTTTCTCTGGAACATTGAAATGATTCATCAGTGCATGATGAATAGCAGTGCTTACAATGGTAAGGTCTTCCTGTAACAAACTTTTATCGTGATAAACTTTTACAAATGGCATAAGGCTACCTCCTGGCTAGGTCTATGTTCAGTATAGCACCCTCCATGTAATTTTATATTTTTTTGCTCAACTTATCAGCAACAATAAAATCTTTTTTCAAATATAAAAAACCTCCGTACCAAATAGGCTGGAGGAATCATACAGCTGAAGCGCTAGCAGACTCTAATGATATCTTCACTTAAACAATTCAGCAACACTAGCAGTTACCATCTTCACGATAGTTACTAAAGTTATTGGGAAATTCACTAGCAACAATTAACGAGTTAAACTTAATTATTTTTTCGATATTTACGCTTATAGGAACTACCGTTATGGTCCCAAGTATAAGCACCTGTTAGACCACAAGGCCAAGAAAAAAACCTCACCGCTTCTGTTCAGGGGGAGGGCATTGGCAGTTGGGTTTTCTCCAATTATTCTATTGTTTCTTTGCTACAAACCTAGACTACCAACCAGTCCTTAACTTATTCTTAACTTTTCATTATAATGACAAATATGCTTATTCCCTCTTCAAAATGACTGGATTTGCGGTAGCCTAACAATGTAGAACAACACAAACCGCATCACCCCAAAAGAAAACCAACGACGTACAAAACCACAAGATGAACAGGGTAAAACCAATAAAAAACAACACTCGGAATCCGAAAAGATAATGGTGCTGGGCGATACATCAATGGTACCGCTAACACACTATACAACTGAATAGAAGTTAGGTCTCCCAAATAAACAGCCATAAAGGCCAAAGTCGTCATCCCAAGCAACCGCATCGGTTCCGTTTGAACAATATAAAGAAACAAAATGAGCGTCACACCATAGCAACCATAATCAAAAAAGATACCAATTTCTGCACAAAAAAATGGCACAAGGACTGTCATTACAACCAGCAGATAACTGCGAATTTCATAAAAATAAATCGTAGCAACCCCGAGCGCCAAAGTGAAGAAAATATTCAACATGCCAATTGACTCTTCCACACCAAATGCCAAAACCACTAGTGCTAGCCCCGCCTGAATCACAATTCCCGCATAGAGCAGTCGCCTAAAATAAAGACGAATGCTTCTCGTATGACGAAAGCCAATGCCAATTTGAACCGCAAAGAGCGGGAAAGAAATTCTGCCAATGATACGCAGCCATTCTAACTCTGGAAACAAAATCACGCCGATATGATCAATGACCATCGTCACCATTGCAATGAACTTGATCATATCACTCTGCTGTTTAGACATCCTTCTTCTCCTGCTCTTTAAATTCAATTCACCAGCTAATACATGACTCGCCAATTATACCATGCAAAACAAGATTAAACAGTAAACTGGTAACTTTACTTAATGTCTATTGAATAAAAAAGGTTTTCTCATAACGGGTAGGTAGAAAAGAGCAAAGTACTTTAATTTTTTCTAAAAACAAAAAAAATTGATAATTTGCTATTGGCCGATATAAATTTAAAATGTATAATTTAGTCGGGATAAGGAGGAAGAGTAGAGATTATTTGGAATAAAAGGAACTTAATATTATTAAGTATTGTTTGATACTGTCATATTTTTGTAATAATATCCTCTTGAGACTGTACAGTTATGGAAAGTCACTGTTTATTTATCACTTGATTAATAAACTCCCAAGCTTAGAGGGAAGTAGCTAAAACGTTTTTGCAACCAATCATACTGCTAAGCTGTCTGTCACCATCAGCGATATCCACATTATGCGCAGATATAACTTATCAAACCTGTGGTGAATACTATTTCTTATAGTTCGAGATCGTAAGGTCATCATCTTAAAAGGAGGTGATGTTGCTCAAAAATGGAGAAGAGCAGTACACAACGTATATCTTTCTCATAGTCAAAGGAACTAAATGGAGGTGGCGTCAAGGATCGGAACATGGTCAGTTCAAGAAACAAATAAAACAATAAATTAAGGTAAGGAGAAATCATGTTATGAAAAAAACCATGGGGAAAAAAATAGTCACATCTTTCCTAAAGGGAATGATGTTGACGCTGTTAGTGTTAGGTGTTTTGACAGTACCATTAGGTAATGAAAAGCTCGTGCTGGCAGATGAAGAGCCAGTAGCAAGTGTTCAAGCTACAGAAACGGCGGAACCAGTAGCAGAAGTTAAAGCTTCAGAGACGACAGAGCCAGTAGCTGAGGTTCAGGTTACAGAGACGGCAGAGCCAGTAGCAGAAGTTCAGGTTACAGAAGCGGCGGAGCCAGTAGCTGAGGTTCAGGAAACAGAGACGACACAGCCAGTAGCAGAAGTTCAGGCTTCAGAGACGACACAGCCAGTAACAGAAGTTCAGGCTTCAGAAGCGGCATCAACGGAAGCGTACACAGAAACAGCACGGCTTGCTCAAAAAGCAACGAATCCAGTTCAGGATCCAGGATTTGAATATTTTCAGACCAGAGATCCATATAATCAACAAGATGTTTTCTATAATTCCGATAACCCATATTGGCAAGCGGATCGAGGGTCTATGGTAACCAATATCCCGTGGGGAACTGAAGCCGCACCAGGTTTAGGGGTTAGAACCCTCAACCTGCGTAATTCTTACCTTCTGAATTCTTATGGTGTGGTGCATCAAAATGTTTCACTCGTACCTTGACAAACTTATACATTTACATTTTTCTGGAATTCTCAAAGACCTAGTATGCCCATTGTTGTGTTAGCAGGAGGGCAAACTATCTTGTCTCA
>JAVBKF010000078.1:0-3549 GCA_031554215.1 Caryophanales bacterium | reverse complement strand
AGAATATGTTTGACACCTTTCGTTCTGTTTGAATGGAGGTGTTTTTTTGTGCGAAAAATTTGGATTGTGTAGGAAGGATATTCCAAAGTCGAGACTCACAATAGTAAAAATTTCAGGGGAATCCAGATCGAAAAAGCCGAGGCACAAACTTAGTGAAAAAAACAAGTATAGAAAAAGGGATTAATTGCGAAGAAATAAATAGAAAAAGTATGGAATAAATCTGGATGGGTGACATTATATAATAGATTCCTAGATTGTAATGTCAATAATTGAAAAAGTTATTGACAATAATTTCTTATATCGATATTCTGTGAGAGTCTATGAAAAGAAAAATAAGGTATTTTTGGCAACGCAATAGCGTTTGTTAAACAAGGAGGAAGTAACATGGATGGGGTAACAAAATTGGTATTGGTTGGATTGCTAATTTCGATGATAGGTTTAGTAGGAAGTTTTCTAATGAGACATAAGGGTGTGATGGGACGACTTCTGAAACCGATGATGGCGTTGTTTGGAATTGCCTTGTTTGCGTCGATCAGTTTCTTAAGTGTGTCAGCAGCGACAGGGAATTTTGTGACACCTAAGGTGACACCAGAAAAGAATTACAATGGAACGCGGATGGCAGTTCCTGATGCCACGGGCGCAAATTATACAGGTGGCTTTAAAGATGGTTTTTATGATGGTGAAGGCACATTGGTGTTCAAGGATGGCAGTGTGTACAAAGGCCATTTTGTCAAAGGGAAAATGGATGGACAGGGAACATGTACGTATGCGGACGGTTCCATTTATAGCGGGGTGTGGACGAATAATGAATGGAATGGAAAAGGTGAATTCAAAAGTAAGTATGGCTGGAGCTACATAGGAGATTTTGTGAACCGAGTGAAGCATGGTCAAGGGGAGTGCGTTTTTCTAGATGGCTCAAAATATGTGGGTGAATGGGAAAATGATAAACCAAATGGCAATGGAAGTTATGTCAGTGCAGATGGCTGGCAGACGCAGGGTACATGGAAAGAGGGAGAAAAGACAGACTTCAGTATTGTGTCTTATAAAGATGGCGCAACCTATCAGGGTGATTTGAAGGATGGGATCAAGGAAGGCAAAGGGACACAGACCTATGCCGATGGCTCAAGCTATACAGGCGATTGGAAAAAAGATAAAGCAGATGGACAGGGCGTATACAAAAGCGCCGATGGTTGGCGCTATGAGGGTCAATTTGTAGAAGGTAATCGCTCAGGCAAAGGAAAGCTGAGCTATGCCGATGGCAATGTGTATGAAGGAGATTTTAAAGATAATAAAGAAAATGGAATGGGCACACTGACGAGTGCTGCTGGTTGGAAATATAGCGGTGAATGGGTGCAAGGTGTTCGCCAAGGGGAAGGCACATTCATTTACCAAAATGGTTCAAGTTATACAGGGGCGTGGAATAACAACCGAGAACATGGTCTTGGCACATACAAGGATGTGTCTGGCTGGACTTATGAGGGCGCCTGGGAGAATGGGCTAAAGCAAGGGCAAGCGACATTGACTTATGCCGATGGTTCTGTGTATACGGGCATGTTTAAAGCGGATAAAGAGGAAGGCGCAGGGACACTGACTAGCTCAAAAGGCTGGACCTATGTAGGGGAGTGGAAGCTTGGTTTGCGAAGTGGACAAGGCAACTATACTTACCAGAATGGTTCAAGCTATGTCGGAGGCTGGCTCAACAATCAAGAGGATGGCTATGGTGTATACAATGATCAAGCAGGATGGCACTATGAAGGCGAATGGTCGAAGGGCTTGAAGCATGGGCAAGGCAAGATCGTTTACGCAGACAAGTCAAGTTATGAGGGTGCGTGGCAGAATGATGCCAAGCATGGTCAAGGGAAACACACCTACTACGACCAGAACGGGAAGTACTTCAGCACCTATGAAGGCACATTTGCGGCAAACAAGCGAAATGGACAAGGGAAACAAACCTATGCGAGCGGGTACGTGCAAGAAGGCGTATGGGAGAATGATAAGTTCAAAGAATAGGATACGGACTCCTTTGTAAAATAGGAAACTTGCAAATTCATCCGCTTGATGTAGGTGAACAAGATTCAGATGACAAGGGAACATGTGCAAAATGAAATGGACAATATAAGGCTTGTGCACTCATTCAGGAGTGTCTAATCTGCTGCGTTCATTTCATCCGAGGATGAAAGAGTTAGAGGTGCAGAATGATAGAGAATTTTGGCAAATTAATTAGTAATGGACGGGTGCTGTTGTTCGCAAGTTTGCTGGCGTTGATTCCTGCGGCAGCAGGCGTAACCCTTGCACCAAGATTGTTCGAGACGAGTCGAAGCAATCCAACATCGTCAGAATACATGCAAATTGCAGCGATCATGCTGATCATTGTGATCGTGTTGCTGGGGTTACTGGCGATGCTGTTTTCAACAGCGAAACAGGTATTAGACGGGAAACAAGTCCGTTCAAAGCACTACATAAAACCACTTTTGGCACTAGCAGGTTGTGGCATTATCGTCATGATCGTCATGAGTGTGGTATACGGATTCTTAAGTGTATTCATCCTCAAAATGTTTAAAGGGGATCTGACAACAGACCAAGTGAAGGGCGTGATTGACTGGGTGACCCTTGTTCTGACAGTGGCACAGGTGCCCATATTTGCAACGATTCTCTCCGTCTGTGCACTAGAGCCAGGGAAAGCAATTGTGATGATAAAAAAAGGGCTAGCTGCCCTGAAGAATACCTATTTCCCAATGCTAGTTTTGCTCCTGCTAGCCTTTGCCCTAGGATTTATACTGCTCATTCCGATGGGTGCGTTGACAGGGCTATCACACAACCTCGTGAGTATCCTGGTGTATAGCTTCCTGGGTGTAGTCATGAACCTGATGAGCCTAGCAGTCTACCATTACTATGGGAAACAGGTGACGAAATCACAGAAGTCCGGAAAAAAGAAGGTCGCTTAATGGCTCGGGGTGGCAGGCAATCGGTTCTGCATGACCAGCAAAAGCTGGTGCAAAACAACTGGAATGACTAACCTGTCGACATGACATTCGGCAGCTTCTGGAGTACGTATGGATAACAAAGCGATGCAAAGCCGTACAGATGATTCCGACCAGCTAGAATGACCCAACCAAATAACACAAACATAATCAAGTAAAAATTTTATAAAAAAAACCAAGAATCCCAGAAAAAATAAGGGTGACAAAGATGAAGAAACATAGAAAAAGGTATATGAAAGCGGTACTTTGTGTTGTGATGGCACTGATTATGGTGCTGCAACCAATATTGCCTGGTGTGTCAGGTGTGCTTGCCGCTGGTGCGCTTGCGCCACGTGATGTGGATTTTTCCCGACCGGAAAAAGTAAAAGAGATTCAAAAAACAGAGAAACCTGTGACAAAGCCTGAGCTACGAGCACCTGAGCTCGAAGAAAAAGCCCCAGAGCCTGTGGGAACCTTGGTTGACGTGGATGAATTTAGTAAAACGTATCAGAAGGATGCGACGCATTTTACGACTGAAGTATCAACAACGCCCAACACCTATAAGGATGCGAGTGGGAAGGACCAGTTC
>JAVBKF010000157.1:0-4120 GCA_031554215.1 Caryophanales bacterium | reverse complement strand
AAACATACGCTGTTTGTTCATACTGGCTGTTATCGTGTGAACTGGTTGTTGATCGGTTCGACTTGATAACTTTCGCATCGGACGGGCATCTTGTAGTATGAACGCATGGTAGCCATGCTGCTCGTCGTGGGGCGCTTCGGTCCTCTCCAATTGACCGTTTACCCTAATGTTATGGTGCGTGGCTTCGTATGATAGAACTTGATAGAGATGCGCTTGGGAGGTTGCTTTTCTGTTGACAAGCATCCACGCTGGTAAAGGGCGCTCTAGCTCTGTGTGTAGTACGTGCGAGAGAGCTTGATACCAACTCACACGATAACGTCGAATATGCTCGTAGATGAACACACCTGAGGGCATTTCGATGCTAGAGGTGGAAGAGGGAAGCTTGGCTACTAAGAATACACGCTTGCGCGATTGCGGTACTCCGTGTAAACAAGCATCCGTTACGAACACTGTGAGAAGGTAGCCGAGCTTGGCGAGTCCTTCGCAGATGTTACGGAATACTTGGCTGGCTGCATATTCTGAAACATTCTCTATGATGATCGCATCGGGTAGCTTGGTGAGCTGCTCAACAAAGCCGGGAATCATTGAGCCTAGATCACCGTCTGCTCTGCGTCTAAGGGTGCCACTACGCCCCTTACTGAATTGCTGACACGGCGGGCTGGCAAACATAATGTTGATTGGCGGAAGGGTGGTAGGATCTACTAACTTTGCATCTTGCTTGATGAGAAGACAGGAGGTGTGCAGGTTGGCTATCCAATGATAGGCTGCAACATTCCGGTCGTTCTCTATTGCCCAAGCAGGCTGTAGGCTGTAGCGAGGGTGAACAAGAGACTTGGCTCCTTCACCCCAACCACCACCACCGGCGAATAACTCACCGTATGTTAGAATTTGTTTGGCTTGCTTGTCGGCTTGCTTGTCGGCTGCTTGCATGGGTTACAACTCTATCTCAATACCTAATATGTTGCTACCAACGGCACGCTCTGCTTGGAATCGCTCTAAGGCACCGAAATCGTCTAGGTAGAAGTCGAAGTCTATAGGCTCGCTTGTGCCTGTGAACGAGAGCGATAACTCTAAGGATGGAGGGTTAGTGACACCCTCTGGCACACTCTGTATATGATAGTTGAGAGCGGCTGCTTGTGAACCTACAGGGGGCCGCACGTCTACAAGATAGCCACGCGGCACCTGTATGGATAGGAGGGGGATGTGCGGGAACGCAGAGGAATATAAGGGGAATGTGGTGACGGCTGCGAACACATCAGGCTCTTCTGTTTCAGATTCGCTTAGCAAGATTATCGTATGATATGTCTGGGATGGTATCATCTACTTCTGTACTCCTGTCGATTGTTGCTGGTGAGTGAGTGCGTAGATAGGCTAGTTCACTACGCAGTAGCCTCGTCTCCGCTATATTGACTAATAGAAGCTCGTCGGTCCTTTGTTGTTGGTCTTTGGATTGTGTGGCTCCTTCATAGATTAGATAGGCTGTAGCAACTACCTGGAAAAGTAGTTGTAGAAACTCACTCTGCCAGTTCTCTGCAATCGCATCGCCTAGATGTACTAACCAAGCAGACATTACGAACGGTAGCCCTGCTATGGCTGTGTCGTGACGATAGTTCAGGTAGTTGAATATCGTATGGGATACTGCCGTGAATAAAAATAGCGCCGCGAAAAATATGGCTAGGCCGTACTTGCCTAGAGGCCAACTGCGCCGGGGAGGGTCGATGCCCAACTCCCAGCGTGCTTCGTTGACCTGGCGAACACGCTCTGCTCTAGTGCCTTGACGTGGGCTCGTTGGGGTAAGGGTAGGATTCAATAGTTCGTTGCCTTCTCGATCCCACCAAGTACGGAGGGCGCGAATTTATCTAAAACTTGATACGTGGCTTGCGACACGCCATAGGCCGCTGCATACCCCGGCCAAAATGTGGTTGGGAGCGGCCAAGCAAGTTGGCTGTCAAAGAATTGTCCGATGACGTAGGCAAGCAAGGCGATTAGAGCGGATACGGCTACATTCGTGCGCTTCGACCACTTGAAACGCTTGGTGATTGCCATAGCGAACGGCGTGGCAACTGAAAATGCGAAGATTGTGGCATTCATCCCTGGTTCCTTCCCAAGCCTCACGGCTGCTATTAGTGCTAGGTGATTGTGCGCGTAGCCTGCTCCCCTACGTGCGCGTGTATGTATATATTAGTAGATCGCATTATCGGTAATCTATCGTTACGTTGCTGTAGGCAAGCATAGCGCATACGAGCGACCAACGAAACTCGTATACGCTATGTTGCTGCGCGACAGTAATGTGGATAGGAGCAAACACACCACACTACCGTATTGCGTGCCTATATTATACCATGCGCTTGCTGTTTTGTAAAATTGGTACGGCGATTGTTGATGGAGGGAACTAGCCCATGAACTCCTCTGGTAGTTCTTCACCGGCTATGTCGGCTAGTTGCTCAGGCGACAAGTCTTTGAGCTGGTCGAATGTGAGTTCTAGGACACGCCTATCGCCCCATTCTTGCTGGTATCGCTTGGCTAGAAATGTGGCGGCTGCGTGCCAGTCGGTCTGTGCTTCGGTGGTCCAATAGCCCACCATCCTTGCTTCGTTACGTGCTTCTGCGATCTCTATGAGTTCTACGAGCGTCCTGAAAGGCTCTATTTGATCGTTGGTTCCGACTTGTATGTACTCTACGAGCCGTCTGTGAGGTATGCCCGCTAACGGGCCAGCACGTTTCTTAGATATACCCATTTCTAATGCGCTCATTAGCGTTTGGATTTGAGAGGGCTCGATATGACGAAATGTTGCACGATAGGATGGGCTGGTCTCTGAGAGTGCGTGCTCCACGGCAAGCTCGAAGATTTCTCCATAGGCTATACGATCCTTGATGACGGCTTGTGTGTCCTTGACACTATAATGCTTTCTACGCTCTTGCTCCTTCTGCCATGCTACTGCACGAGCCTCTATGATGTTTGTGGATTGATTGATGTAGTCTACACCTAATATGTCGTCTATGTTTGGGTTGGGCTGATACGGTGCAAGTCGTTGCCCATTGTCTACTATGATTAGCTCATCGGGGTTGGGGGACTGTGCGGGACTGGCTTGCACACCCCCACTGAGGATCAGCCCCCTTGTGGCGAGGTGCGAGCCATTGGGGTACTTATCTTTGAGAAAGTTTTGTATGGCTTGCTCTGCATAGCTTTGAGGGGGTATGATGGTTGATTGGGGCGGTTGTGGAGATTGGCTTGTTGGATCTGCTTCGACAAGCTGTTCGAGTAGACTGTCGTTCGATTGGTTGGCTTGGGCTAGATATACGGATTTTTTGAGAGCGATCAACTCCTTCTCTGCTGCTAGTAGATGCTGGTGATCCTCCTTGGAAATTCTGATAAACTGTCGGCTGGCTAGCTGACGAGCCTTCTCTGCTGCCTCGTTACTGTTCGTAATAGTCATTTCTGCTCCTTGTTTTTCCTACAATCTGCTCGCACAGTATATCACGCTGCAAACCTGTTTCCGTGGTCTCCCCTGTAGTGTAAATCCGTTTTTGCCCAATGAAAGATAATTTCTGTAAGATCTCTGTAAGATGATACCGGATAACGGAGAACATAATCATTATCTGATAACTATCTAATAATCTTCGCGCTCGCTTCCTCCATTTATCCCTTCCTATAGCATAGTATTATTCTTCACAAGTTTGTGATTAGATTATAATCATAGATTATTACATAATGACCGCTAAGGGAGAGCCCTATAGGTACATACACTTTACCAAATTTATACTATTAGTTACACTACCATAGTGTATCTTTACAAATGCTTATCTCACGGCTTTTTTATAAAAAAACATAACATAATAGATAATAATAAAAATATATAATAATTTTATTATAATAATATACTATAATACTATGGGCTCTTTATGGCTTTGTATAAGGATATACGCTTCTTTCACAATCTTGTTTTGAGGGAGAATATAATGATTATTATATTCTCCGGTATCGCTAATGCTGTCATGTTTTCGAGTATTTTGTTGTATACAACAATTTTAGAGCGTTGAGGGTGAATGCTCGTTACACTAGCATAGTGTAACAGCTTGGATCTGCCTTTTTTTAGCCTTTTTTTAGGCTTTTTGGCTCG
>JAVBKF010000139.1:0-2954 GCA_031554215.1 Caryophanales bacterium | reverse complement strand
CCCCAATCTTCTAGCGAATAATCTGATTGATCACCGTTCAGATCAAACCAATCTTGCAGCACTTTCTCAAGCATATGCTGACTAAGCTCCTTGATATAGTTTACAGATAATCCATGTGAGCTGAGAATTTCTATAATTTCATCTTCTTCGCTATAGGTCAAAGTACTAGTTTTCGTATTGACATAAATATTAACTCTTGACATGGACAGCTCCTTTTTATTAGCATCGTATTGATATTCGACTAATAAACTTGTGGATGAATCAATATCAGTGCTCATGTACATATCAAGTCGTTCTTTTTCAGGCGTAAATCTTAAGCTTAAGATTTCACCCTCATTTAATTTTTCCGGAAGATAATTCTTTCTTATAGAGCCATAGTAGCTTAAGGTTTGATTGTAATCACTTCTGCTCATTGAGTCTAAATAGTCATTTCCTACAAAGGACGTCTCTGTATATCCACCGAAAAAAGAGTTAAATTCAGCAAAGTATATCTCATCAAATACATTTTTTATTTGATTCGTCTTGTAAAAATAAAGGGTTGTGGATGAAATGAGCACAAAAACTAATAGTAAAATGATGAATTTACGCATTTTACTCACTTGCAAAATCCCTCATTTCATTACTACCTGTTTTCAAGCACATGATGAAATTATAACTATCTGGTTGTTTTATCCGTAACTCCACTAACGTGTCGATGTTAAGCTCATTAAGAATCATTTTCTCAGCTTCCTGAGCAGTAATATTTCTTGCGATTAGAAACTGCTCCGCTCTAGTGTACTCTGTCCCTAAGCTACTGTAATATTGATTACTAGCTTGTTGGTAACTGATTGACTCCTTCTGCATCAAATAGGAGATATTCACTGCATCTAAGTCAGCTTGATAGTCTTCAGGTCCAAATGAGACTTCTCCATTATCGCCAACGATTGTTGCATCACCTAACCATCCAGCCATATCATCCGTTTTGCCAAACGTATAGGCTCCCGTAATCAAGGAATCTCCATGAAATATTGAGGCTGTTGTAATTTCTTGATGAGCAAAATCGCTTTTCCCTGCCATTGAGGCATATTGGCTTTCCCATAATAATTTGAATTGCTCATCGGTTAGTTTCCCGTAAACTTTCTCCATATTTAATCTTTGTTCATTATACTCCGCACCACTTTTGACAAATGTATCCCAATCTAAATCTTCTAACTCGCCAGATAATCTATGTTGTATACTGACTTTATAAAGCAAAAACTCATATTCTTCCTCCGTGAATCCAAACTCTTTTATAAAGTAGCTTTTTTGGTCACGGGTTAAATCATTACCAGCTGTTTGATTCCAAGCCACCCGATCTTTAAATGTATCATTTCCGTATACGAGCCCCCCTAATAATCTGGTGAAATTCCATGCTGCTAGTTCCGTATCTTTACCGTATTTTTTTTCTATCTCTTTCCACAACTTAATCATCAGTTTGCTTTCTTTTTCACCAAACCCAAACTGAGATGCCAAATAGGCAACCATTTGTTCATCTTCTGTAAGCTTCTGTGAATTCCACTCATTATGTAGGGCAGTACTCCATGGATAGTCATTAGGGTTAAATACATATTGATTGGTTTGTGCATCAAAGCTATTAATTGAAACTTCTAACAATCCTGATTCCACATTCATTAAAAGTGTCAGTGCTTCATCATACAAATCAGCATTTCGGCTGTCAAAATCATGTAACGCTTGAATCATTTCTTCAATTTGATTTTGTTGAAGCGTTATATTGTATAAGTCACCTAACAAATCGGGCGCTTCTTCAACATGCAGAGTCAGGTTTTCTTTCCAATGATGGATTTGATCGATTGCATTCAGTAAGGCATCCTCATCAATATTTGCATCAGGTGACCCATCCACCTCATAGGCAAAGCGACTAATAAACTCAGCATTTGCCCTGATAATCTCTTCGTTAGCAAGAATAATTCCCCTAAGCAAAGCGACATAGGTTAAATCAAAATATTCTTTGGCATTTGAATAAGCCTTCCCCATTAACGTCGTATCGTGTACAAAGGCTTCAAGGGTCTCTCTTAGACTATTAGCGTTTATATTTCGATTCTCTAAGGCACGATTAATCAAGTCAATTTGACTTGTTACTTCTGGCATATTAATCTTCAGTCCCATTACCATTCCTCCAGTTTCAATTGATGAAGTGCTGATTGCAAAGACTGTTCCTGTTCTAGTAACAGTCTTTGTTTTTCAAATAATTGCTCTTGATTACGCATCAATTTAGTCTGACTCTGTTTCGTCGTCTCAAATACTTCCTCTTGTGACCAATTTTCATATTTATTTAAGTTTTCACCAGACCAATAACAAGTCAGTTCTTCAATGATTGCTAAAGCAGAATTTGAAACAGTTTCTATGTAGTAAAGGTTCTCATCAACCTTTTCTAGCGCCATTCTTACTTCGTACAATGCGTAGTCATTATCTTCAAGTTGGCTATTAACCTTCTGCTTTTGTATATAAATATCTTCGCTCATTTCATCACCTGCTCGTCAAATGCTGTAAATGCTCTTGCAATGGCTCGTACATTTTCTATATCAGCTGAGAGGAATTCAGAAAAATATTTTGGCACTGTTTGTGAAGTACCGAAAGCCTCAGTCATTTTAATCGTTGGTGTTAGGTTGGTCATATCAAAAAAGACCTGTTCGTCAGTGCCTTCAACAAAAACATTGTTAGTAGCAGAAATTTGATTCATATAAATGTCAACCGTTTCCTCACTAGATTGAATTACAGGGCTATTTGCACCCATTTACTATTCCTCCTTAAAAATGAAAATTTTCAAAATAATCTTATCATAAAATTAGGAAGTATTGTATAAAAACTTAGGATTGGAGAGTTGCCAGGAGGAAAATGAATAAACACCAAAAAGCGTGATGCCAGCCACTACAACCGCACCACGCTCTGAAATTGTTATTTTAAACCGTTCCTTC
>JAVBKF010000084.1:0-52042 GCA_031554215.1 Caryophanales bacterium | reverse complement strand
AGAAGCCGCCATCTGGATGGTCACCGATTAATATGCCAAATGTGCCAAGCTTCTCTAAATCAGTTTTGATCGTTTTCTTGGAAGTCGCAAAGCCAACCTTTCGTAAATGTTCAGCTAATTGGTCGATTTCTAGCGGGTGCTTGTCATCGGTATATTCTTGCAAGATCTGATTTAAATAGAGTAAGCGCATCCCATCATTACCTCCCGTTATGTCTAAGTGTAAGCACTTGGTCTTCGCTAGGTGTGACATAGGTCGTTTGTTGATGATCATAGGTGACATAGCCGGGCTTTGCACCTGAGGGCTTTTTCACATGTTTGATCAGTGTATAGTCGACGGCAACATTACTTGATTCACTTGCTTTACTGAAGTAAGCAGCAAGTTGCGCTGCTTCGAGTGTCGCCGCTTCAGACGGTGCATCGCTCCGGATCACAACATGTGAACCGGGAATATCTTTGACGTGAAACCAAAGATTATTTTTGCCGGCTAGTCGCATTGTTAGGTATTCGTTCTGGAGATTGTTTTTGCCAACGAGAATCTCAGTTCCATCTGATGCTGTGTACTCTTCGAGAACCGGATTCTTGGGTTTAGGTTTCTTTTTCTTATTCTTCCGCTCCCGGACCCGGACATATTTCTGTTCTTCTAGCTCACTGCGAATTTCCTCGATATCGCCAACACCAACAGTTTCTAGCTGATGAAGGATGTTCTCCAAATAATCAATTTCGACCTTAGCGAGCGCTGACTGTTCATGAATATGCTGGATTGATTTCTTTGCTTTTTGGTACTTGGCAAAATAGTGTTGTGCGTTTGCATTTGGCGCTTTACGCGGGTCTAGCGGTATACTGACGTCTATTAGATCAGGGTGATAATAATCTTGCACGGTAGCAGTCTTCATCCCTTTTGACAACAGGTGCAAGTTCGCCGTCAGTAGTTCACCGGTCTTTTTGTAGATATCAGCATTTTTTGCATCAATCAACTGATTCGCGAGTTTCGACAGCTTATGTTGATTTTTATCCAGTTCATTCTGGATCAATTTGATTAAATCAGCCGCTTGTTGCTTATTGCGGTCTCGTCCTGCTTTGCCAAAATAAAATCGGTCTAGTAGTTCGCTAAGTGATGGAAATGTTTTTACTTCCACTGACGAAATAGCAAGTGGCCACAGGTAAAAACTCTCTTTCTGCTCCGAGCTGACCATCATTGTCGGTTGATATTGATGCCTTTTCGCTAAATCCATGTACTGCACGAAATCCTCTGCACTCAGTAGTGCCCGTGTGATAAATGGCGATAGGCCAGCAAACTCAGTAACCAATGTTTTCGCCGCACCGATATCTGTAAAATGAATCACATTGATTTCATCCGCGCTGACCGATAAGGGATTGCGCTTATCCTGCGCTGGTGGTGCCTGATACGTGTGCCCTGGGAGCAACGTTCGCACGCGGTTGACGACAGGCGAAACATGTTTAATACAATCGAGAATCATACCGCGCACGGGATCAACCAAAATAATGTTGCTGTGTTTCCCCATAATTTCAACAATCAATTGCTTACTCGTCAGATCACCAATCTCATTACGACCACGAATATGAAAGGTGATGATTCGTTCTAAACCAACTTGTGTGATGTCTTCGATTGTAAAGCCCTCTAGATGTTTACGCAACAACATACAGAACATCGTGGCTTCATTCGGGTTGTCAATTTTCTCTTCCGTCAACTGCGCGCGGGCATAACTTGAATGGCTAGAAAGTAATAATCGCCTATTTTGTCCATTTGCCCGAATCACGAACAGCAGCTCGTTCTTGGAAGGCTGGTGAATTTTATTGATTCTACCGCCGCTTAGATTTGTCTGTAATTCTTTAACCATTCCTCTTGTGAATAATCCATCAAATGACATGGTGATCCTCTTTTTATTCTTTTTTTTAACATTATATCATTTATCTGCGATTACTGAATATTGATAAGTGATAGAGATTGTAGGAGGTACCTATTTGCATGAATGTACAAGAAATGTCAGTTCAGCAATTAGAAGAACATTATCGTGTGAAAACGGGACAAGGGTTGCCCTCTGATGAAGCGGACATACGGTTAAAGAAATTTGGAACCAATGAGCTCATTGAAGGAAAACGGCAATCGGCGCTCGCTTTGTTTCTAGGTCAATTCAAAGATTTTATGGTCTATGTGTTGATTGCGGCAACGATCATTTCAGGCTTTCTTGGAGAAATGATTGATGCTTATGCGATTATCGCAATCGTGATTATTAATGGTTTCCTTGGTTTTTTTCAGGAGAAAAAGGCGGAGAAATCATTACAGGCGCTTCGGAGTCTAGCGTCGCCGCAACTATTTGTTCTGCGCGATGGTGAATGGGCCAAGCGAGCATCAAAGCAGGTTGTTATCGGTGATATCGTTCGTTTTTCTGCAGGGGATAAAATTGGTGCCGATGTGCGGATTTTGAAACAATCTTCGCTAGAGGTTGAGGAGTCAGCGTTGACAGGTGAATCATTGCCAATTAGCAAAACTGCGCTTCCAGCAGTGGTAACCAGTAGTGAACTCGGTGAACAAACCAATATGGC
The DNA here is from genome assembly GCA_031554215.1 of Caryophanales bacterium. Taxonomy (GTDB): domain Bacteria; phylum Bacillota; class Bacilli; order JARBTR01; family JARBTR01; genus JAVBKE01. Next base: position 49,477 of record JAVBKF010000084.1, on the reverse strand, counting down.
ATTCATGGGAACCCTTGTTACTAGGGGTTCAGGTGTTGGTGTCGTTGTCGCAACAGGTATGAAAACGGCCATGGGCCAAATTGCCCAAATGCTGAACACAACCGAGAATGTGCAAACGCCTTTGCAAATTCGTTTGGAACAACTCGGGAAAATCTTGATTATTGCTGCATTACTACTGACTCTACTCGTAGTAGGCATTGGGATTTATCAAGGCAATCCGGTTTATACGATGATTTTAGCAGGGGTCTCTCTGGCAGTAGCGGCGATTCCAGAAGGATTACCAGCGATTGTCACAGTGGCACTGTCACTCGGCGTTCAGCGCATGATTCGGCAAAAAGCACTCGTCCGTAAACTGCCGGCTGTCGAAACACTTGGCTGTGCTTCGGTGATTTGTTCTGATAAAACAGGGACAATGACAGAGAATAAAATGACGGTTACAAAACTCTGGGCTGGCGGGTCACTTTGGCAGGTTTCAGGCATTGGCTACAAGCCTAAAGGAGAGTTTTCAGCGATTCAAACAGGGCGATATGATCAAAAAGTCCTGCAGCAACTATTGACACTTGGTGCGCTTTGTAATCATGCAGAGCTAAAGTTGAAGAACAATCAATATACAATTGATGGCGACCCAACTGAAGGGGCAATGCTTGTTGCTGCGATGAAGGCAGGCCTCACGAGAGATTTTTTAAATGAGAAATTTACATTGGTTAAAGAGTTTCCTTTCGATGCGACGCGCAAGTGTATGAGTGTTCTAGTCAGAGATGAACAAGGTGGACACCTATTAATTACGAAAGGTGCACCGGATGTTTTACTCGAGCGTTGTATTTCAATCCTGTGGGAAGGTCAGGAAACGACGTTGCATGCTCATTATGAAGCACGGATTGAAGCGGCACTCGCGCAAATGAATGGACAAGCACTGCGGACAATTGCGGTGGCATACAAACAAATTGCCAGCCCTGATCAAATTGTCGATGAATTGTCAGCGGAGAAGAATCTTACGTTTATCGGGCTACAAGGAATGTTTGACCCACCACGCCCAGAAGTGAAAAATGCGGTGAGGAAGTGTCGTGAAGCGGGTATCAAAACGGTAATGATTACGGGAGACCACCGGGATACAGCTGTATCCATTGCTGATCAACTGGATATTTATCATGATGGTGATAAAGTCATGACAGGGAAAATGCTTGACATGATGGGCGACCGCGAACTCTACGCTGAGGTAGAATCTGTTTCCGTATTTGCCCGCGTAACGCCGGAACACAAATTACGGATTGTCAAAGCATTCCAAAAGCAAGGGCATATTGTCGCAATGACTGGCGATGGTGTCAATGATGCACCAGCGATTAAAGCTGCTGATATTGGTATTTCAATGGGGATTACCGGTACGGATGTGGCAAAAGAAACGTCTGAACTCATTCTCCTTGATGATCATTTTGCTACGATTAAGGCAGCGATCCAAGAGGGGCGTAATATTTATGAAAATATTCGTAAGTTCATTCGCTATTTGCTGGCTTCAAATGTAGGGGAAATACTGGTTATGTTGTTCGCGATGGTGATGGGATTACCACTCCCATTAATTCCAATCCAAATACTATGGATTAATCTTGTTACGGACGGTTTGCCAGCGATGGCACTTGGACTCGATAAACCAGAAGAAAATGTGATGAAAAGACCACCGAGACCACCGAGAGAAGGCGTTTTTACCCGCGGACTAGGTTGGAAAGTAATGTCGCGTGGTTTGCTGATTGGTATTGCAACGATTCTTGCATTTATGACTGTGTATCAAAACAATCCTAATCAACTGGTCTATGCACAATCAGTCGCTTTTACTACGCTGATCTTGGCACAGCTGATTCATGTCTTTGATTGTCGTAGCGAGAAATCAATTTTCAGTCGCAACCCATTTGGCAATATGTACTTAGTTTGGGCGGTCGTGTCATCGCTTGCGCTGACGCTTGCTGTACTGTACTACCCACCGCTACAAACCATTTTCCATACCGTGCCGATTGTACCAAGAGATTGGTTGCTGATTATTGGAATGGCGTCGCTCCCAACTTTCTTATTGACGGTAGATTTTTTCGCGGGAAATGGAAAAAAGCGTGCAAACTATGTTAAAATAACGAAGTAACAGCGTGTGCTGTTGCTTTTTTAGTGATGGGGCTATAGTTCCCTTTCACATAGCTGTATCAGAAAGTTGGCAGCGTATAGCTCAAGGTTTCGGTTGCTATACGTATTGCGGCCTGCGGCACGATGACAGCTAAGCAATGGGGAATCGTGTCATAGAGGCAAAATAGCATACAATGAAATAGGGAACTCGGCACTTTTCATTATGTTGAAATGACAACAGGAAAACAGTAAACGACCGACTAGCGTAGTTTCATTAGAGAAAAAAGAGAACGTTAAAGGAGTTTTGACCGTGACACAGAGTATGACAGGGTATGGTAATGGCAAGGCTGTGAACGACCTGTTACAAGTGTTTGTTGAAATAAAATCAGTCAATCATCGTTTTTTTGAATGTGTTTTTCGTGCACCCAAACAAATGATATCATTTGAGTCAAAGATTAAGAGCCGGATTCAGAATAAACTATCTAGAGGGCGCGTAGAAGTGTTCGTGACCATCACTTCTAATCAATTGACACAGAAAGTTGTTCATGTCAATTGGGATATTGCCCAGCAACTGAGGGCAGCAGCAAAAGAATTTGATGCAGATGTGGAGTCGCTTTCATTTGCTGATCTCTTGACCCATGAGGCTGTTTTATCCATAGAAGAAATAGATACTAAAAAGGATCTGCTTGAGGCATTACTACTTGCGGCAACTGATGAGGCAATTCATCAGTTGGTCAGCATGCGTGGTCAGGAAGGTGTTCATCTGGAGGCGGATTTAATTCGCCAGCAAGTGCTTTGCACGAAACACTTAGGGCACGTAATTGCGCTTGCACCGACCGTTGTTCAAAAGTATAAAGACCGACTTGAACAGAAACTTTCAGCGATCGGTGACGAAAATTTCGATCAAAATCGGTTATTAACTGAAATTGTGTTGTATACTGATAAAGCTGACATTCATGAAGAAGCAACCAGACTTGAAAGTCACTTACTACAATTGACACAAACATTACAAGAAAATGGACCGATTGGTAGAAAATTAGACTTTCTGATTCAAGAGATGAATCGTGAGGTGAACACGATTGGTGCAAAGTCAAACGAAGTGTTAATCTCGAGAGAAGTCGTTGAAATGAAGACAATACTTGAAAAAATGAAAGAACAAGTGCAAAATATAGAGTAATATCTATGGGGGAGTGTTATAATTGGATGAAAAGGGATTATTGATCGTATTTTCAGGTCCCTCAGGGGTTGGCAAGGGTACTGTCAGACAGGCCATTTTTGCGCGTGAAAATTTACATTTTAAGTATTCTATCTCAGCAACATCAAGAAAGCCTCGCCCTGGTGAGCAGGAAGGTGTTGATTACTTCTTCAAAACAAAACCTGAATTTGAGCAGATGATTGCATCTGATGAGCTCTTAGAACATGCTGAGTTTGTTGGTAATTATTACGGAACCCCACTTTCCTATGTGAAAGAAGCGATAGCAGCAGGGCAGGATATCTTCTTAGAAATTACTGTCGATGGTGCTGTTCAGGTTCGTGAGAAGTTTCCTGAGGCATTGTTTATTTTCTTAGCTCCACCAAGTTTTGATGAATTGCGTAATCGGATCAGGATTCGTGGTACGGAAACGGAAGACGTGATGAATTGTCGTCTGAAGGAAGCACGCGAAGAAATTGACTGCGTGAAACATTATGATTATGTTGTTGTCAATGATGACATTCAAATAGCATGTGATAAAGTGATTGCCATTATTAAGGCGGAGCATTGTCGCCGTGAACGTGTTGAAAAAAATTACCGAAGAATACTGGAGGAAAAAGAAAATGTTATATCCACCGATTGATTCACTACTCGAGAAAATTGATTCAAAATATTCACTTGTGTCAGTTGCGGCAAAGCGTGCGCGAAACTTACAAAAGACAGGATTACCACCAACGATTGAACCGCGTTCTTTCAAAAACGTAGGTGTGGCATTAGAAGAAATCCATGCGAACACACTGACTTTTGAATTGGAAAAAGAAGAGTAAATAAAAATCGTGGTTTGTTAAAGCCCCCAATTCGTAGCAGCATCGGGGGCTATTCGTTTTATACTGAAACATGATTGTATGAAATGAAGCGTTTTTCGCATCAAGCAGTAGGAAAAACGTAGCGGAGCTTTGAAGTTTTCTGCGAATAATGAGCTCGTTATTTGAGGGCAAGTGTACGATGTGAATGAGTGCGCCCTGATTGCCGGGGTGAAATTCAAGTAGCCTAGATGCTAGTTTACTAACAAGTGAGGATTGACTTGATCATCTAGTTATTCGAGCTTAGTGAATGCAGATAAACCAATAGACGTAGAGATAGATGGACACGCGATACTAGTAGATGGAGGCAGTAGGGTATGCTGACAAATAAAAAAATACTGTTATGCGTTACGGGCGGAATTGCAGCTTTCAAAGCCGCTGCACTGACCAGTAAACTCGTGCAACAAGGTGCAGAAGTAAAAGTGATCCTCAGTAAAGCAGGTGCTGAGTTTGTGACGCCACTCACTTTTCAGGCACTGTCACAAAATGAAACGTATACAGATACGTTTGATGAGCGCGCTCCAGAGAAGATTACCCATATTGGGCTTGCTGACTGGGCTGACTTAGTCCTTGTTGCTCCTGCGACGGCAAACACGATTGGGAAGCTTGCGAACGGGATTGCTGATAATTTGCTGACAACAACGATACTTGCAACCAAAGCACCAGTATTTATTGCTACTGCGATGAACAGCAATATGATTGAGAATAAGGCTGTACTTCGGAATTTAGCAACGCTTGTGCGCGATGGTTACCATCTTCTTGATGCTGATGCCGGGTATTTAGCTTGTGGTTATACAGGCAAAGGACGCATGCAGGAACCTGAGGAAATCATTGCTAAATTGGCCGCATTTTCCGGTGCAACAGATGCTGTTTTGACCGGTAAGAAATTACTGATTACCGCGGGACCAACGATTGAGAAGCTTGACCCAGTTCGTTACCTATCGAACTTTTCAAGTGGGAAAATGGGTTATGCCCTAGCTGGACAGGCTGTGCAAATGGGCGCAGAAGTGGTACTTGTTTCGGGTCCAGTAAATATGGATCCACCAGCAGGTGTACAATTAATCCAAGTGATGTCGGCAGCGGACATGCATCAGGCTGTAATGAAGCACTACCATGCCTGTGATTGTGCAATCGCTTCTGCTGCTGTAGCGGATTATACACCAATTTATCATGCGGAAAAGATTAAAAAGAGAGACGAAGAGTTGCTTGTTCAGCTCAATAAAACGACGGATATCTTGCTAGCAATGGGACAAGCCAAAACAAAGCAATACCTTGTTGGGTTTGCGGCAGAGACTGAAAATGTCGCTGAAAATGCCATTGGGAAATTAGAAAAAAAGCACGCCGATATGCTGATTGCAAATGATGTGACAAAAGCTGGCGCTGGCTTTGGTACTGATACGAATATTGTTACGATCTATCAAAGGGAAGCAGATCCGCTTTCACTCCCATTAATGACGAAAACGGCAGTTGCTAATGAAATTTTACAAATAATTGCCCGACGTTTGCGTTAGTTATGAAGCGTTCTTGGTTGATAAGAGCGATTTAATTGATAGCTTTTGAAGCGATAGAATTTGATTAAAGGATGACAGATGTTGATAGCAGAAGTGTATGTAGAGATTCCCGTTCAGCAAATTAATAAGCCATTTGACTACTTAGTCCCAGTCAAGTGGCAATCTGTCGTTTGCCCAGGAATGCGTGTTACCGTTCCCTTTGGTCCGCGAAAATTGCTCGGTTTTGTGACGAAGATCAAGGCAGAATCTGAATTTAAGCAGTTAAAAGCGATTGAGTCAGTACTCGATTTAGACCCTGTTCTAAATGAAGAGCTACTTGGACTCGGACGATGGATGGCGACTGAAACGGTTTGTCTAACAATTGCCGCCTATCAGGCGATGCTTCCAGCTGCTTTGAAAGGGAGATACCAGAAGACAGTAGTTGTTGCGCCTGGCAAGCAAATTGAGGACTGCTTAGATGCAGTACAAGCGCTATTTGGCGACAAGAATCAGTTGAAGTATGAAGCGATTCTTGCAAGCGATGCGGTGAAAGCAGTTCAAACCGACATTGCGAGTGGACATTTAGAACTTGTCCTTCATGTTGGCAGTAAGGGCGCTGTGAAAACGGAGACCGTTATACGCGTGCTGAGATCACAGGCTGAATTAGCAGCCATTATTCAAGTAATTAAGAAATCAGCAACGAAACAGCGGGCGCTACTTGAATTCTTTCGAGATGGACCAACTGAAATCAGTATGAGCTTACTAAGAACCGCAGTTCAGACAACGCTGTCCACGGTGAAAGCGCTTAGTGAGCAGGGAATTGTCGAACTTGTCTCTGTTGAACAGTATCGTGACCCGTTTCGTTCAAAGTCCTTTAACCAATCAGTCCATAAGGAGCTCACGCCTTTACAAGCTAATGTGTTTAAGCAAATTGAGGCGGCTGCACTTGCTGAAAGGAATGAAACTTTCCTCCTCTACGGTGTGACTGGTAGCGGGAAAACAGAAGTGTATTTACAGTCAATTGATGTCGTGCGGAAAGAAGGAAAGCAAGCGATTATGCTCGTGCCTGAAATCGCACTCACGCCGCAAATGGTTACACGGTTCAAGGAGCGTTTTGGGGATGAGGTTGCTGTTCTTCATAGTGGACTTTCAAATGGAGAGAAATATGATGAGTGGCGTAGAATTCACCGAGGAGAAGTGTCAGTGGTTGTTGGCGCTCGCTCTGCGATCTTTGCACCGTTTAAACAAATTGGGATTATCATCATTGATGAAGAGCATGAGGGCACCTATAAGCAAGAAGATACGCCGCGTTACCATACGAGAGATGTGGCAATAAAGCGTGCTGAACATCATAAATGTCCTGTAGTCATGGGTAGTGCGACACCATCACTCGAGTCTTTTGCTCGGGCGAAGAAGTCGGTTTATACGCTACTCACACTAAACGAACGAATTAATCAGCGGGCGCTTCCGTCCGTATCGATTGTCGATATGCGTGAGGAACTTCGAGGCGGGAATCGTTCAATGTTTTCAACTGAATTATCAGAGAAAATGACAGAAAGGCTGGCGCGGAAAGAGCAAATTGTACTTCTGCTCAATCGGCGTGGTTATTCTTCCTTTGTGATGTGCCGTGATTGCGGAGTAGTTGTTGAATGTCCTCATTGTGACGTATCATTGACCTACCATAGTTCAGGTCAGCAACTGAAATGTCATTACTGTGGATTTGAGTCCGTCCCCCCAACAATTTGTCCGTCCTGCCAAAGTGATCATATTCGTTTCTTTGGAACGGGGACACAGAAAGTGGAAGAGGAAATGACAAAACGATTTCCTGATGCCCGAGTAGTGCGGATGGATGTTGATACAACAAGGAAAAAAGGCGCGCATGAACAGTTACTGGGGCAAGTAGCGTCGGGACAGGCGGATATTCTACTTGGAACGCAAATGATTGCAAAAGGGCTAGATTTTCCGAATATTACACTCGTCGGAGTATTGTCAGCGGATACTTCTTTACACCTTGCAGATTTTCGTGCCTCGGAAAAGACGTTTCAGCTATTAACGCAGGTGTCTGGGCGTGCTGGTCGTCATGAACTTGAAGGGGAAGTTGTCATTCAAACGTATACGCCGGAGCATTACAGCATAGAACTTGCGGCCTTACAAAATTATGACCTTTTCTATGAGCGGGAAATGACGGTGAGACGGCAAACAGCTTTCGCGCCTTATTACTTTATGACACTCATTACGGTGTCACACCCCGATCAGATGACAGCGATGGATGCGATTCATTCTGTAACGCAGCAGCTACGAGCAGCGCTCGGTGAAACGTCATTACTATTTGGTCCTACGCCGTCACCAATTGCGAAAGTGAACAATCGTTACCGCTTCCAGTGCCTGATTAAGTATCGGCACGAACCAAATTTACTGTCATTGCTCTCTGAAATTAATGAGCGTTTTGGGGTAAACTCAGCAAAAACAGGGGTGTATCTCTCGATTGATATGAATCCAAATATGATGATGTAGGTGAAAATAGATGGCAATTGTACCAATCGTAAAAGTACCAGATCCAGTGTTGAAACAAGTTTGCGCGTCAGTTGAACGTTTCGATGAGGCACTCGGGATACTGCTTGATAATATGGTAGACACAATGGATGATGCGAACGGCGCAGGCATTGCGGCACCACAAATTGGCGTTAGTTTGTCGGCGTGCATTGTTGTCGATGATGAAAAAGATGTGTGCTATGAACTGGTGAATCCAAGGGTGTGCGTGGCTTCAGGACAGGAATACGACGTAGAGGGCTGTTTAAGTATTCCAGAAGTATTTGGTTATGTCACAAGACCGAAACACGTGACGATTAAGGCGCAAGATCGTTTTGGGGCGTTTTTTGAATTAAAAGCCAGTGGCTATTTTGCGCGAACGATTCTTCATGAGATTGATCATTTACATGGTCGGTTGTTTACTGAATTAGTAGAAGAATATACAACTGTAGAGGAGCTGAATGAGATGCAAGTAAAAGAGACAAGAATTGTTTTCATGGGGACACCGATGTTTTCCGTGCCGATTCTAGAAAGAATCATTGCAGATGGCTATGATGTTGTTGCAGTTGTCACGCAGCCAGACAGACCAGTTGGACGAAAAAAAGTGTTGACACCATCACCGGTGAAAGTGGCCGCGCTGGCGCATGGTATACCTGTGTTGCAGCCTGAGAAGGTGCGGGAACCGGCTGAGCTTGCCAAATTGATAGCATTTGAACCAGATTTATTGGTCACAGCGGCTTTTGGACAGATTTTGCCAAAGGAATTACTAGAATATCCGGCTTATGGTGCGATTAATGTCCATGCCTCACTTCTGCCAGAACTGAGAGGTGGTGCCCCTATCCATTATGCAATCATGGAGGGAAAGAAAGAGACCGGCGTGACGATTATGTATATGGTGGAACGCCTAGATGCAGGTGATATGATTGCTAGCCGTAAGTTGCCAATTGAAGAATCAGATCATACCGGTAGCCTTCATGATAAGCTCAGTAGCATTGGTGTTGAATTACTCTCGGAAACGCTGCCAAAGATACTGCTTGACGAGATCGAGCCAGTAGCCCAAGATGATAGCAAAGCGACTTTTGCTCGTAATATTAAACGAGAAACAGAGCAGGTAAACTTCCAACAAGCGGGGGAAGAGGTGTACAACCATATTCGTGGGTTGCATCCATGGCCTGTCGCTTATACCACTTATGCAGGTGAAGTTGTTAAGATTTGGTGGGGTGAAAAATGCGCTACGCCAAACAGAGCGGCGAAGCCGGGTGAGATTGTCGCTGTTCTGGCAGACGGCATCCTTGTTCAAACAGGTAACCAGACAGCCATTAAACTAACAGACCTGCAGCCAGCAGGGAAAAAGAGGATGAAAGCGGAAGTGCTATTGCGCGGGAATCACTCGTTTATTGTTGGAGAACGATTTGAGTAAGGTGCTAAGGGCACGAAAGAACACGAAAATATTGTTGACATGATAGGAGAGAACATGGATAAAAATGTTCGGGAAATTGCCTTGGAACTACTGGTCAATATTGACCGGAACCAGGCTTATAGTAATATCGCTTTAAATGGAGCCATCCTAGAGCATCAGGTGAAACCAATAGATGCTGGGTTGTTGACGGAAATTGTCTACGGTACATTACAGTATAAGCTGACTTTGGACTTCTATTTGAAACCCTTTTTACAGAAACGGGTTGAGGACTGGGTACAAATGTTACTGCGGCTTTCAGTCTATCAAATGGTCTATTTGGATAAAATTCCTGAACACGCGATTCTGAATGAAGCGGTGGAAATTGCAAAAAAGAAAGGGCATGAGGGGATTGCTTCTGTGGTCAATGGCGTGCTCAGAAATATTCAGCGCAAAGGGTTACCTAGCATCCAAACGGTGCAAGATGATTGTGAGCGATTGTCAATCACGACGAGCCATCCGCGCTGGATTACGCAGCTCTGGATTGACCAGTATGGTTACGAGACTGCGAGGCAAATCTGTGAGATGAATGTGTTGCCACCAGTTCAAACAGCGCGTGTCAACGCGGCTGCAGCAACAAGGGACGTTGTCTTGCGTTCGCTCGAAGATGAAGGATTCGTCGTATCGCCGCACCCAGTCTTGGCTGATTGCATTGAAAATAGCCGTGGGAATATTGCATTTTCCGCCGCACATCGTGATGGGTACCTGACGATTCAGGATGCTAGCTCGATGCTCGTTGCAGATGTCGTAAATCCGCAAGATGGTGATGTGATTCTTGACGCATGTGCTGCACCGGGCGGAAAAACAACGCATTTGCTTGAGCGGTTACAAGGAAGCGGAAAAGTTGTTGCGCTTGATATTCATAAACATAAGATTAAGCTTGTTAAGAAAGCAGCTTCAAGGCTCGGATTTTCTAACCTAGTGACCAAGGAGCTAGATGCGCGAAAAGCGGCAGAGGCATTTGAGCAAGGGTCATTCGACCGAATACTCGTGGATGCGCCTTGCACGGGACTCGGTGTCTTGCGGAGAAAACCCGATGCGAAATATGAGAAAAGTTACTCGGATGTCAGACGTCTCTCGGTGATTCAAGAGGATATATTAACAAAAGTTGCGCCGCTTGTGAAAATGGGTGGTACACTTGTTTATAGCACTTGTACAGTGAATAGAGAAGAAAATGAGGAAGTTGTCAGCGCTTTCCTCAGTCAAAACAGTGAATTTGAGCTCGACCATACAATGGTAGACCGGATACCGGAACAAATCCGTTCCCATGTAAATGAAGGTATGCTTCAAGTGTACCCGCAACATATGAATAGTGATGGATTTTTCATTGCTGCATTTAGAAAGAAGGCATCCCATTGACAGAAATTACAGAAACCTATTTACCATCCATATACTCATTAACATTTGATCAAATTAAAGATTGGTTGACACATGAAGGAGAGAAACCTTTTCGTGCCAACCAAATTTATGAGTGGCTTTATCAAAGTCGTGTGTCAACCTTTGATGAGATGTCAAACGTATCTAAGGCACTACGAACAAAACTCGCAAGCCAGTTTTCAATTACGACACTTGAAACGGTTGTCGAACAGCAATCGGTTGATGGAACAGTGAAATTTTTATTTGAACTCTATGATGGTCATGCTATCGAAACTGTACTAATGAAACATGATTATGGCTATTCTGTATGTGTAACGACCCAAGTGGGTTGCCGGATTGGTTGTACTTTCTGTGCATCTTCTATTGGCGGTCTTGTGCGTCATCTTGAAGCAGGGGAAATTGTTGCGCAAGTGGTCAAAGTTCAGAAAATGCTCGATGAATCAGAAGAGCGCGTCAGCTCTGTTGTTGTCATGGGGATTGGTGAGCCGTTTGATAACTACGATCAACTGGTTCAGTTTATTCGGATTATTAATCATGAGAAAAGCCTCAACATTGGCGCACGTCATATTACAGTTTCAACAAGTGGCATAATTCCGAAGATATATGAATTTACTAATGAGAAGTGGCAAATTAATTTTGCAATCTCACTGCACGCAACAACCGATGAGCTTCGTTCACAACTGATGCCGATTAATAAAGCCTATCCACTGGACGAGCTCTTAAAAGCAGTTAAGTACTATACGGAGAAATCAGGCCGGAGAATCACATTTGAATTTGGCCTTATTAACGGAGAAAATGACTCAGTGGAAGAGGCGGAGCGGTTAGCGAAGCTGATTAAACATCTCAAATGTCATGTGAACTTAATTCCAATTAACTATGTGATGGAGCGAGATAAGCAGCGAACATCGAAGGAAAAAATATTTCAATTTGAAAAAGTCTTGAAAAAACATGGGATTAATGTCACGATTAGACGTGAACAGGGTCATGATATTGACGCTGCCTGTGGTCAACTAAGAGCCAAAACGTTAGAAACTGACAAGTAGCAAAAGAAAGCGACTGAATAAACGGGAATGAGGTACGTGATGAAAACCTACTTTCAATCAGATATTGGTCTAGTACGCACTTGTAATGAAGACAGTGCAAATATTTTCAATCATAATGGACAAGTTCTAGCAATTGTGGCTGACGGGATGGGTGGACACAGAGCTGGCGAGATTGCCAGCTCAATGACAGTCGATCATTTTGAAAAGGCATGGCATTTGCTAGAAGAGCCCGTTGGTCCAGCAGAAGCAGAAGCATGGCTTAGTAGGCAGATCGAAGCGACTAACCAGCTACTATTTGCTCATGCAACGGAAAATAGTGAATGCGAGGGAATGGGAACAACTGTCGTGATTGCACTTTGTGCTACTGAATTTACGATCGTTGCGCACATTGGTGACTCTCGCTGCTATACATATGGGAAGAATGGTTTGCAGCAAATTACCGAGGATCACTCTTATGTTAATTACCTAGTGAAAACAGGCGGAATCTCGAAAGAGGATGCTGAACATCACCCACGAAAAAATGTTTTAACAAAAGCACTTGGAACAAAGGAGTCCGTATCAGCAGACATCAAAACAATATTTTTAGAAAATGGCGAGCTGCTACTTCTTTGTACAGATGGATTATATACAAAAGTAAGCGACCAAGAAATCGAAAGATTATTAGTCACAAGTAGCGATGACCTTTCCGTTGCAGCTGGCCTCCTCATTTCGGAAGCAAAGGAAAACGGGGGCGAAGATAACATTTCTGTTGTTCTACTGCAACAAAGTGCTTTAGAGAGTGAGGGGAACAGACAGTGATTGGAAAAATAATTGGTGATCGGTACCGGATATCGAGAGTTGTTGGTAGTGGCGGGATGTCAATTGTTTACCTTGCTACCGACTTAATCTTACACCGGGAAGTAGCTGTCAAAGTGCTTCGCACGGATTTTAACAATAGTCCTGACTATTTGCGACGATTTAACCGCGAAGGTCGTTCAGCATCAAGCCTGTCACACACGAATATTGTGTCAATTCTTGATGTCGGTGAGGAGAACGGGAACAGCTTTCTTGTGATGGAATACATTGACGGCCTAACACTCAAAGAATATATTCAAACATTTGCACCAATTCCAATGGAGAAAGTGCTAGATGTCATGAAACAACTGACTTCGGCGATTGCCCATGCCCATCGCAATCAAATCGTGCACCGCGATATTAAGCCGCAAAATATTTTGATAGACCGGGATGGTAATGTGAAAGTGACTGATTTTGGTATTGCCACAGCTGTTTCTGCTGCAACATTGACACAAACAAATTCAGCAATACTGGGATCAGTCCATTATCTGTCGCCTGAGCAGGCACGTGGTGGGGCGGCGAGTTACAAGTCAGACATCTATTCGCTCGGAATTGTGATGTTTGAACTGTTGACAGGTACGTTACCGTTTTCAGGTGATTCTGCCGTATCAATCGCTTTGAAACATTTGCAAACGGAAACACCTTCTATTAAAAAATGGAACGCCGCAATTCCTCAAAGTGTCGAAAATGTTGTCTTACGGGCAACCGCAAAAAGTCCAGCAAACCGTTATCAAACTGTTGAGGAAATGGGGCAAGATTTAGAGACTGTCCTCGATCCTGAGCGATTGTTTGAAGAGAAGTTTGTTGAACCGCAAGCTGATATGGCGTGCGATGACGCTACCAAAGTGGTTCCAGCAATTTCTCAAAAGCAACTTGATGAAGCAACTGGGGCACTTGCCCTGGGTAATCAATCAAAAGGAAAAGCTGTTGACGGTAATGATAAAAAAGGAAAAGGCAACAAAAAAAAGCCAAAGAAGCCGAAAACAAAAGGGCAGCTAATCCTGCTTTGGTTAGGTGGTATCCTAGCAGTCGCCGCAGTGGTATTTTTATTTACTTTCTTTTTCACTGATACATTTGAGCCCGCTGAAATCACGGTACCAGATGTGTCCAATATGAGTACCCAACAAGCGCAAACTGTTCTGAAAAGCAAAGGTTTTGAAATTGGTAAGAAAACGGCAACAGCCAGTGATAAAGTGGAGAAAGATAAGATTGTCAAAACGAAACCTGCAGCAGGTAAAAAGCTAGAAGAGGGCGGCAAAGTCGATCTTTACTACAGTAAGGGAAGCCAAAAGGAAGAGATTGTTCAATACACTGGCCGCATCTATGACGATATTTCAGAAACGATTGATGATGCAGGATTCAAGGATGTCAAGGTCGACTATGTCAACAGTGAAGATGCAAGTGGCACGATTATTGCTCAAGATCCTGAACCAGGTGAAACAGTCAGCTTCTCGAAAACTGTGCTTACACTCACTGTCAGTAAAGGGTCTGACAAAATCGCTTTGAAAGATTTACGTGACTACAGCAGTAAAGCATTGAATGACTATGCCAATGAAGCAGGGATACGTATTCAGATTAGCGGAGAACAATACAGTGACACCGTGCCAAGCGGATCAGTCATTTCACAATCACCAGCAGCAGGAACAAAGGTCGATCCAGGATCGACGGTATCCGTTGTTGTTTCTAAGGGAGAAGAACCGGAGCCAGAACCAGAGCCAGAACCGGAACCTGAATTACAAGAAAAAGACGTGACCGTCGATGTCTCTATTGACTATACGGGACAAAACGGTGACCCGCAGACAGTGAAAGTGTACATCAGTGACGTAAAGCATAATATGAATTCGCCAGCAATGACATTTACGATTTCAGAGAACACGGTAAAAAGTGTTGAACTTGTTCTAAATGAAGAAACAGACGGGCAGATTCGGGTCACAGTTGATAACAAAGTTGTTTCGGAAGAAACGGTACCTTACTAACGATTTGGGGGAGGTTTCATGGCAAAAGGAAAAATTATTAAAGCATTAAGTGGCTTTTACTATGTGCAAGATGAACATGAACAGATTTATCAATGCCGAGGGCGGGGTATTTTTAGAAACCGAAAAGTATCGCCGCTTGTTGGCGATTCTGTCGTGTTCCAAATCGACCAGAGAAATGAAGGCACAATTACCGAAATTGATCCACGAGCCAATGAACTTGTTCGTCCAGCAGTAGCCAACGTTGATCAAGTAATTCTTGTGTTCTCAAGTATCGAGCCTGATTTCAGTCCATTATTACTCAACCGTTTTCTCGTCCTTATTGAGCATAAAGGGATTGAACCGATTATTTGTATTAGCAAAATTGATTTATTAACGGAGAAACAACTAGATGAAATAAAACAGTTTTCCGCTGAGTATCAGCAGATTGGCTACCAGGTTTTGCTCCTCTCATCGGAAACGAACCGAGGCGTAGAAGCGTTCAGACCCTATTTAGAAGACAAAATTTCCGTGTTTGCAGGTCAATCTGGTGTAGGGAAGTCATCACTACTCAATGCATTAAATACAAATCTATCGCTAGAAACAGCATCAATTTCCACCCATTTAGGACGTGGTAAGCACACAACTAGACATGTTGAACTCATGGAAATTGGAAATGGACTTGTTGCTGATACACCGGGATTTAGCACACTTGACTTTAGTGAAATCGAATCAGATGAACTTGCGGACTGCTTTCCTGAAATGAGTAAAGCAAGTGCTGACTGTAAATTCAGAGGGTGTCTTCATGTCAAGGAGTCGTTTTGCGCTGTAAAAGAAAAAGTAGAGAGCGGTGAGATTTGCTTATACCGCTACCAGCATTATTGTCAATTCTTAGAGGAAATCATTGAAAGAAAGCCGAGGTATCGTTAACATGGTAAAAATCGCACCATCAATCCTATCAGCCGATTTCGCAAAGCTGGGGGAAGAAATTCGTGAAGTTGATCAGGCAGGCGCCGATCTTATACATATTGATGTGATGGATGGTCATTTTGTACCTAACATCACGATTGGTCCACTTATCGTTGAGGCAATAAGACCACTGACAAAGCTACCGCTTGATGTTCATTTAATGATCAAGAACCCAGATCAATACATTCCACTATTTGCAAAAGCAGGCGCTGACATCATCTCAGTTCATGTCGAGGAATGTGTTCATTTGCACCGGACAATTCAGCTCATTAAATCGCTTGGTTTGCAAGCAGGTGTTGTACTGAATCCGGCTACACCGGTTGAAATGCTTGATGTCATTCTTGATGATCTTGATCTAGTCATGCTGATGTCAGTCAATCCTGGCTTTGGTGGACAAACATTCATTCCATCAGTACTTCCGAAAATCGAAAAGCTAAGTGGTCAGATTAAATCACGCCAGCTATCCACAGAGCTAATGATTGATGGCGGCATCAATAGGGAAACAGCCAAGGCTGTTGTCGCTGCTGGTGCAACCATTTTGGTGGCTGGAAACGCTGTGTTTGGCGCAAGTGATCGGGCTGCGGCAATCAATCAAATAAAATCAAGTGTTCAGTAAAATTATAGAATGCAGAGCCGAATAGATACTCTATTGGTATGGGTGATTGTCATAAAGAGGCAGTCATCCTATTTTTTTAGTAATGAGAAAAGGAGAATGAATAATCATGTTGTATATTGTTGCCGGGGGTCCAGTGGAACTGATCCCTTCTCTAACTGATATCATGCAGGGAAACCAAGAAGCACTATGGATTGGCGTTGACCATGGCACGGTTACATTACTAGAAGCTGGTATTGTACCAGCAGTGGCAATTGGTGATTTTGACTCAGTCACCGAAACAGAGTGGCGTCAAATTGAAAAGATGGTACCGAAGATCATCCGGCATCCTAGCGTGAAGGATGCGTCTGATTTAGAGCTTGCTCTTTCCTATGCGTGTAATGAATTGACTAGTGAAATTGTCGTTCTTGGCGCAACAGGTGGGCGACTAGATCATCAGTTCGCAAACATCATGTTGCTGTGCCAGTTTATTGAAAAAAGAGTGATATGGTTTGTTGATCGCCAAAATGAATTAACCGTTCTTAGTCCCGGAAAAGCCTCTTTTAGCAAAAATGAGAAGAAATATATCTCGTTTATCCCGCTAAGTCGTACCCTCGAGAAGGTTCAATTGTCTGGCTTTAAATATAATGGGTCGCATCTATCCTTACCACGAGAGCAGTCTGTGGGGATAAGCAATGAAATAAGTGAAGTAGTTGGTCATATTTCTTTTTCAAATGGAATATGTTTAGTTGTGAGAAGCGATGATTCTTGTTCAAAAGGAATGTTTTAGAACTCATTTTTGGTCATGCGGAGAAATTCGCTTAGAGCACGTTCACTTTGTATACAAGCATGGATTGGGGGACTGTTGGCGTGAGATTCTACACGATCAAATTGCCAAAATTTATTGGTGGTATCGTCAGAGTTTTTTTAGGGGTATTCAAGAAGTAGGGTACCAGAAACAAGGCAACAATCAGTTAGCAGGCTCCCCGTGAGTGGTAGACGGAAAATGTGATCGTCAGCACTCACGGGGAGCCGTTATGATTCTACAGGCAACACAATCCGGCATTTGCAGGGCCGAAAGACTGACAAACCACTAAAGTGGCTGTTGGTTTTCTAGTAGCATCGTGAGCGCTTTCTCAAACGCTATGTTTTGGTCATTGGTTCGTTTGCTGTTTCCTTTAAGTCTACCGCCGGCCATTCTAATTTTCCTTGCTGTGTGTCGTTGCAGCAGCAAGGCACCGATATTGTCGTCGGTATATACCATTCCGTTCTGGCTAATCGGCATCGCGAGACGTGCAATGCACATCGCTGCTAAGCCATAATCTTGCGTGACCACAATATCGTTCCTCGCGACGCGGTTAACAATCGCATAATCAACGCTATCACTCCCCTCAGAGACAGTAATGGTCGTCGCACCTTCACGGCTGAAATAATGGGAAGTATCACAAATAAGGATACAGTCCTCGTGAAACTGTTTTGCAATCCGTATGGTCTGCTCGACAACAGGGCAACCATCGCAATCTACATAGATTGTCATCGATCTCTCCTATCAAAGAAAATTTTCTACCACTGACTGAAAAGTTGCCTCGAATGATGTGAAAACATCTGCAATGAATGACTGTAGGGGGACCGGTCAGCATCCATGCCCCAAAAGTAGGGGATAAATTAAACAGCCTTAGATCGAATGAATCGAACTAAAGCTGTGTGTACCAATATTATTCTTACCTGCTTTGTGGGCAGAACCTTAAACGCGTTCTACTTTACCAGATTTCAATGCTCTAGCTGAAACATAAACTCGCTTCGGTTTGCCATCAACAAGAATACGAACCTTTTGCACATTTGCTTTCCATGTACGTTTACTTGCATTCATTGCATGTGAACGGTGATTACCACTTGAAGTAGATTTACCTGTAATTACACATCTACGAGACATTCTATAACCCCCCAATCAAATTCTTGCGAGGACAAACAAAAGTTGTCAAATGCTCGCTAAGACTTCTATTATGTTATTTAAAAAATACACCTAAACAATTTAACACAGTTTAGTATGAAAATCAATGCCCAACTGCCTGATGATTTTTTTTTTGCTTTCCCCTGTGACGATTTGGATACATTTTTCCTAGGGTATCTCTTTCCAGAGGGCGGTAGAACGATGATTTTTTCGGGTAGTGACTGTCAATCAAAGGCCGGACGTTTTAATTCGATTGGTGTAGTAAATTAATTTTCTTTTGGCTTACAATACCCTTTTTTTACATCATTAATGCAAAAGTGGTTCATCTAAGCGGGAGACCAATCAAATCATCTCCGATCAACGAGCTGGCTGAAAAGTAAAAAAAAATGAAATAATCGGATGAAACGTGAAAAAAATATTGCAATTTCTCCGCTTTTGTAATACGTTAAGCATGGGAGGTTTTTAGTACCTATTCCTAATAGTAGTTACAAAAAATCACTGCAACCGTTTTCATTTGGATGATTGAATTAAATTATAGTAAAATACGTAGTGAAAAGATAATCATGTGTTTCTTTCGTTATGAAAAGACATTTTTAAGAAAAACGATCAAATTTATGATTCCAAAGGAGGAAGTCATATGTCAATTGAAATGAGCAATCAGTATGGTGCAATAGATATTACAACAGATGTCATTGCCTTAATTGCTGGTGGTGCTGCGATGGAATGCTACGGCATTGTTGGTATGGCATCAAAACATCAGATTAAAGATGGTTTCAGTGAAATCTTACGTAAAGATAATTTCACGCGCGGGATAGTTGTTCGTCAAAAAAATAACGAACTCCATATTGATATGTATATTGTTGTTAGTTACGGAACGAAGATTTCTGTCATTGCTGAGAACATTCAGCAAAAGGTGAAATATGTGCTTGACCAATCCGTTGGTCTTGCCGTGGATTCAGTGAATATTTATGTGCAAAGTGTTCGTGTTGCTAGTCTGTAATGTAGAAGGGGACAATTTTAATGAAAACGATTAATGTAATTAAGTTTGCGGAAATGATATTGCATAGAGCGAATAATCTATCACATCATGCGGCCTACGTTGATTCATTAAATGTTTTTCCTGTGCCAGACGGCGATACGGGGACAAACATGAGTCTGTCAATGAATTCGGGTGCGAAAGACGTTAGTGCGGTCAATCAAAAGCACATCGGTAAAGTAGGAACTGCTCTTGCCAAGGGGCTCTTAATGGGGGCGCGCGGAAACTCAGGTGTGATTCTGTCACAGTTATTCAGAGGCTTTACTAAGAAGATTGAAAATAATGAAGAGATCAATGCTGCCCATTTAGCGAACGCATTTGCAGCGGGTGTCAATATGGCATATAAAGCTGTGATGAAGCCAGTAGAGGGCACAATTTTAACGGTTGCGAAAGATGCAGCACGTGCTGGTCTTGAAGTTGCCAAGTCAGAAACTGATGTGATTAAACTGATGGCGGCAATTGTTGAAGAAGCGAATGCATCACTGAAACGCACGCCTGATTTACTGCCTGTACTAAAAGAAGTCGGCGTTGTTGATAGTGGTGGCCAGGGGCTTGTATTTGTTTATGAAGGTTTTCTTGCTGAGCTTAGGGGCGAGGCTTTTACTGGTGAGACGAAGTTTGTTGTTCAAGATGCAACATTTAATGACGATCATGAACATCTACTAAACTTTATGAGCACTGAAGATATTGTTTATGGTTATTGCACAGAATTTATGGTTCGTTTAGAGACAGGTAAGCGTCAATTCAATGAAACCAATTTCCGTAATGAGATCAGTGCACATGGTGATTCATTACTTGTTATTTCTGATGATGAAGTGGTTAAGGTTCATATTCACTCAGAGTCACCAGGAACTTGCTTTAACTACGGACAACAGTACGGTAGTTTAATCAAGCTGAAGGTGGAGAATATGCGCGAGCAACACCGTGAACTGTTGAAAGAACAAGCGCGTTCTGAACAGAACAAGAAGGGGCAATCAAAGGAAAAAGCACCATTTGGTATTGTCTCTATCTCAATGGGCGAAGGCATCTCAAGTATTTTTAAAAGCCTAGGTGTTGATGTGACTGTTGAGGGTGGTCAAACGATGAACCCTTCGACAGAAGATATCTTGAAGGCTGTTGCTGAAATTAATGCAGAAACGGTATTCATTTTCCCGAACAACAAAAATATTATCCTTGCAGCAGAGCAAGCACGTGATGTATCGGATCGTCATTTAGTTGTGATTCCAACGAAAACAATTCCACAAGGGATTACATCGTTGTTTGCTTTTAATCCTAGTGGGGATGCGAATGACAACGAAGAGCGAATGCTTGCTGCGATTTCGGCAGTGAAAACGGGACAAGTGACTTTTGCTGTTAGGGATACAAATATCGATGGCATTGACATTAAGAAAGATCATTTCATGGGACTAATTGAAAGCAAAATCAAAGTAACAAACGTGAGTCGTTTGGCACTTGCTGAGGAATTGCTGAATGAACTATTAGGCGGAGCGGAGGTGCTCACTTTGCTTTATGGTGAGGGCGTGCCAACAGCTGAAGTTGAGGCAATTGAAGCGTATTGTGCTGAACATTACCCTGAAGTTGAGGTAGAAGTACATGAAGGTGGACAACCGTTGTATCCATATATCTTTGGAGTTGAGTAGTTCGTTATACTAGAAACTTGCTTTAAATCATAGTGATACGGGAAGAGGGAGTTTTCTCCTTCTTCTTTTTAGATGACGTGCGAAAAGGTGGCGATTGATAGCGTGATTGCTGATTGAAATAAGCATCATATTGGATGTATTTGGATAATATATGGACGGGATAATTGTGAAAAAAGTCATATGAATCTGTTATAATGGAAATAAAATGAATGAAAGTCATGCAGGGACGATGCGTGTTGTATTTTGAAGAAAGAATGAGACCTGAACCAATTGAAAAGTTGAAATTTATAGATGAAGACAAAGGAGAAATGGAGCCATGAAGTTTAACAGTGTCTTTGATATTATTGGACCAATTATGATTGGACCGTCAAGTTCCCATACGGCCGGGGCAGCGCGGATTGGACGTATTGCGCGCAAGTTATTTGAAAGAGAACCGAAATGGGCGAAGATTCAGCTATATGGTTCTTTTGCGCAGACACATAAGGGACATGGTACAGATGAAGCGCTGGTAGGGGGGATTCTTGATTTTGATACGGATAATCCGAGTATTATTGAGTCGCTAGCAATTGCAGAGCAGAAAAACATTGCCATTGAGATAATTGAAGAGGAGACATTTGTGCGCCATCCGAATACTGCGAGAGTGACACTCGGAGATGAAAACGGACAAGTAGAGATCGTTGGAATCTCGATTGGTGGTGGAAAAGTTGAAATCATTGAGGTTGACGGATTTTCACTAAAAATCACAGGTGATAGTATTGTACTCTTAGTCTTGCATCATGATCGTTTTGGACTGATTGCCCGTGTTTCCAATGTATTAGCAGAAAACCAAATTAATATCGGTCAAATGGATGTGTCTCGAAAAGAAAAAGGGAAAGTGTCGCTAATGACGATCGAAGTTGATCAAGATGTTACCGCTGGCGTCATGGACCAAATTCGGAAAATCACGCATGTCTTAGGCGTTACAAAAATTCTTGAATAGAATCATCTATTCATACCCCAGTCGAAAAATGGGAATCTATTGATAAAGAACCCAATAACAATCAGGAGGGAACATCCGTGTTTACAAGTGTTGCTGAGTTAGTCAAAATTGCTACCAACGAAAAGATCAAAATTGCTGAAGTGATGATCAGACAAGAAATGGCAGAGCGTTCTAGGAGCAGAGAATCAGTTTTTGCCCAAATGGAGCAGAGTTTAACGGTGATGGAGAAAGCAGTAGAACAAGGACTCGCAGGTGTGAAGTCGCATTCGGGACTTACCGGCGGAGATGCAGTGCTCATTCAAAGCTATATCCAAAAAGGCAAGACGTTGTCTGGTCACTTGATCCTAGATGCAGTGAGCAAAGCCGTTGCAACAAATGAAGTCAATGCTGCAATGGGAACGATTTGTGCAACACCAACTGCAGGGTCTGCTGGCGTTGTACCAGGCACTTTATTCTCTGTCAAAGATACACTGAAACCAACGCGCGAACAGATGGTTGAATTTCTATTTACATCAGGGGCTTTTGGATTTGTAGTCGCCAATAATGCCTCGATATCTGGTGCTGCAGGTGGTTGCCAAGCAGAGGTTGGATCAGCTGCGGCAATGGCTGCGGCTGCGATTGTTGAAATGGCCGGCGGGACACCTGCGCAATGTGCCGAGGCTTTTGCGATTACACTTAAAAATATGTTAGGTCTTGTTTGTGACCCCGTGGCGGGACTTGTCGAGGTACCTTGTGTGAAACGAAATGCAATGGGCGCAGCGAACGCAATGGTGGCAGCCGATTTGGCACTGGCAGGCGTTGTGAGCCGGATTCCATGTGATGAAGTAATCGATGCGATGTATCAAATTGGTGAGACAATGCCGGTAGCACTCAAGGAAACGGCTTTGGGTGGTCTCGCTCGCACGAAAACAGGCATTGAAATAGCTGAACGAATTTTCGGAAGTAAAGTGGAGACGAATGAATAATTTGTTACAAGCATCTGTCTCGGCAGTGAAGGGCATTGGGGCAGAATCAGCCCATAAATTGGAGGATATCGGTGTCTTCACAGTAGAAGACCTCATCAATTACTTCCCATATCGCTATGATGATTGTAGGGCAATTGACATCAACCAAGCGGTTCATGACGAGCGGGTAACGACAACTGGTTTTGTCCAAACAATGCCAGTAGCTAACTTCTATGGAAAAAAGAAATCAAGGTTGTCGTTTAAATTACAGTCTGGACAGCATTTGATTACGATTAACGTGTTCAATCAACCTTATTTAAAGTCGAAACTTGAGATCAATCAAGAAATATCTGTCACCGGAAAATGGGATCGCCAGCGTCTGACGATTACGGCATCATCTGTTAAGTTTTCAGTGGCACAAGTTGAAACAAATGCCTTTGAGCCTGTGTATCATTTAAGAGCTGAACTAACCATGCGTTCCTTGCGTAAATGGATTCATGGGGCACTGAAGATGAGCGCAGGCAACATTACTGAAACAATGCCAGACAGTCTACTGACAAAGTACAAATTGGCACCAAGGGAACAGGCGCTCCATTTTCTTCATTTCCCTCAGCAGGAGCGCGATGTCAAACAAGCAAGACGCCGGTTTGTCTACGAAGAATTTCTACAATTTCAACTGAAAATGCAAGCACTTCGCAAGCGGACCAAGGAAGCAGGGCCTGGTGTGTCGCAGGTGTTTGATGGCGAGCGTATCGAGAGGATGAAGCAACAACTTCCGTTTACGCTCACAGGTGATCAACAATCAGCACTCACAGAGATTTTGGTAGATATGAAATCGCCCCAGGCGATGAACCGGCTTCTGCAAGGAGATGTAGGTGCTGGGAAAACAATTGTTGCTGCACTCGCGATTCTAGCATCCATTTCTGCAGGTCGTCAAGCAGCGTTTATGGCACCGACAGAAATTCTCGCAGAACAACATTATCAATCGCTCCAGAAACTATTTGCGGATGAAGGCATTCGAGTTGGACTTCTGTCCTCGGGGGTCAAAGCAAAAGTAAGGCGCGCATTATTGGCACAGCTTGAGCAAGGGGAACTTGATCTACTTGTTGGTACGCATGCACTCATTCAAAATGATGTTATCTTTCACAATCTGGGACTGGTCATTACGGATGAACAGCATCGTTTTGGTGTTGAACAGCGAAAAGTATTGCGCGAAAAGGGCAATAACCCAGATGTGCTATTTATGACTGCAACACCGATTCCGCGAACGCTTGCGATTACTGTTTTTGGTGAGATGGACGTTTCGATTATTAAGGAACTGCCAGCTGGGAGAAAAGAGATCATTACAAAATGGGTGAAAAAGGATACCTTAAATAAGGTGCTGGCATTTGTTTTGAAAGAGATTGACCAAGGGAGACAAGCCTACGTCATTTGCCCACTGATTGAAGAGTCTGAGAAAATGGATTACCAGAATGCGGTGGATGTCCACGCTGGTCTCGTTCAGCATTTTCCGAGTAGAGTCAAGGTTGGTTTAATGCATGGCCGGCTCACGAGTGAAGAGAAAGATGAAGTGATGCGTGCTTTTGCTAGTAATCAAATTCAGGTACTCGTGTCAACGACGGTCGTTGAAGTGGGTGTTAATGTACCGAATGCTACCTGTATGATGATTTATGATGCAGAGCGTTTTGGCCTTTCGCAGCTCCATCAGCTGAGAGGCAGGGTTGGCCGTGGTAGCGACCAGTCGTATTGCATGTTGATTGCCGATCCAAAAAACGAAATCGCCATTGAACGATTAACCATTATGACGGAGACAAATGATGGGTTTTTCTTAAGCGAAAGAGATTTACAACTTCGTGGTCCGGGTGATTTCTTTGGAAGAAAGCAGAGCGGTATTCCTGAATTTAAACTGGCAGATATGGTTAATGAATTTCATATTCTAGAAGTGGCACGAGATGATGCGGCAGCACTGATTGCGCTAGACGCTTTCTGGACAGCACCTGAATATGATTGTCTGCGCCAAATCCTTATAGACAGTGGTGTGCTTGATGGTTATAATTTAAGCTAAGTTGAGGAGTAGACAATCATTCATAGTCAAATGCGTAGGATGACAATGTTCAAATAGCGTGATTACATAGGTGAATTGCTAAGGTTAGGCAATCACAGTTAGATCAGTTGTCGTATTGATAATAGAGTACCATTGGGTAGCGCTATGCATTGATTTGCAGGGGCTAGTTCCTTTAAGAAAAAAAGAGCCAATTATCGCATTTATATCACATCAGGTGACCATTAGTTCTTGGCGATTTGTTGAAGTAAATAATAATTGCAATTCTTTTTCAATCTCTATATACTGGTACTAGTACCTGGTGATAATTTAACTAGGGGGAAATGTTTTGAAGCGAAGCAAACTAGAGCGGCATGAGCTACTGCAGGTGAAAATTGCTGAAAGTCCATTCGTGACTGATGAGGATTTATCGCATTTACTGGGTGTGAGCATCCAGACAATTCGCTTAGATCGTTTAGAATTATCAATTCCAGAAGTTCGAGAACGGATTAAATTGGTTGCAGAAAATAACCTGACAGATTCGATTCGCTCACTGCCTGTTGACGAAATTATTGGTGAAATTATTGATATTGTTGTCGGTGAACGTGCCATTTCAATTTTTGAAATGAAGCCGGAGCATGTATTCAAAAGGAATCAAATTGCGCGCGGACATCATTTGTTCGCACAGGCAAACTCTTTGGCTGTAGCGATTGTTGATGATGAGCTGGCACTAACGGCGAAAGCGAATATTCGTTTTACAAGGTCTGTTCACGAAGGAGATCGTGTTGTCGCAAAAGCAACAGTTAAACGGAATACTGGTCAGCCAGATCGTGTCGTTGTCGAGGTAGAAAGCTTTGTTGAGCAGAACGCTGTTTTTAGTGGCGAATTTGAGATGTTTCACAAAAAAATTGATGATAAAGCGCGTGTTTAATACGATTATTTCATCATTTAGCGATGGTGTATAGATTATTTTATATGAATAAAGAGATTGTTCTTGATAGCAAAGTGGGGATAGAAATGAAGTTAGCAATAGATGCAATGGGAGGCGACCACGCGCCCGTAGAGGTTTGTAAGGGCGTAGAGCAAGCTGTGACTGCTTTTCCGGATACAGAATTTATTTTATATGGTGATGAAACAGAGATTCGCAAAATATTACCAACAGCACATGAGCGTATTACCATAGTCCATACAGATGAAGTGATACATAGTGATGAAGACCCAATAAAGGCGTATCGTCAAAAGAAAAATGCTTCAATGGTGCTGGCTTTAGCGGCTGTGAAAAACGGTGAAGCTGATGCGTGCATTTCTGCTGGGAGTACTGGTGCTTATTTAACCGCCGGACTTTTCGTGGTTGGCCGGATCAAGGGAATCACTCGCCCAGCACTAGCACCAACATTTCCAACTGCGAATGGCAAAGGTTTTGTTTTACTTGATGCTGGTGCAAATGCTGAAGCAAAGCCTGAATATTTATTGCAGTTTGGCGTTATGGGGGCCATTTACGCGGAGAAAGTGCGCGGGATTCGCAACCCAACAGTAGGACTCCTCAACATTGGCACCGAAGAGAATAAAGGCAATGAATTAACAAAGGCAGCTTTTGCATTGCTTAGGGATTCTCATTTGAACTTTGTCGGTAACGTAGAGGCTCGTGATTTACTCTCTGGTGTTGCGGATGTGGTTGTGGCTGATGGCTTCAGTGGAAATATGGTGCTCAAGGCGACAGAAGGCGCAGCAGGGACGATACTTGGGATGCTGAAAACCGGCTTTATGTCGAGCACTATGACCAAGTTTGCAGCGCTATTGATGCGTTCAGAGCTTAAAAAGATAAAAGATGCAATGGACTACAATGAGCAAGGCGGTGCGGCACTGTTTGGTGTGAAAGCGCCAGTAATAAAGGCACATGGATCGAGTAAAGCCCATGCATTTTACAATGCGATCAGACAAGCGAGATTGATGGTAGAGAGTCAGTTTGCCACAGAGATTGAGCGTGCGATTACAGAGGAAGAAATGTAACCTTTTTCAGCACGAAAGCTTTTTCTAGGGGCAATAGAAACAAGATGGATCAGAATGTGAGGGCGAGTCACAATGAGTAAAATTGCATTTGTTTTTCCGGGACAGGGATCGCAAAAGGTCGGTATGGGACGCGATATTTTTGAGAAAAACGAGTCCGCTAAATCAGTTTTTGTTGAAGCAGATCAAGTCCTTAAGCAGCCATTATCGGCGCTGATATTTGAAGGCGATCAGCGTGAATTGACGCAGACAAATCAGGCACAACCGGCGATTCTAACAACTTCTGTTGCTTTACTGCGTGCCTTTCAAGAGATGACTGATGTCAAAGCGGACTGTACCGCAGGTCATAGTTTAGGAGAATTCACTGCTTATGTTGCAGCAGGAGTACTGACATTTCCTGATGCAGTTCAGTTGGTTAAGAAACGAGGTCTTTTGATGGAAGCAGCGGTACCATCAGGTGGTGCGATGGCTGCAGTACTTGGTATGGAGCAGGAGAAATTGGCTACTATCTGTGATCGCGTCGGTCAGGATCATATTGTTTCGATAGCCAACATCAACTGCCCAGGGCAAATTGTCCTGTCTGGTAGTTCAGACGGTGTAACCCGTGCATCTGAGCTTGCTATGGCGCAAGGGGCGAAACGAGTGATTCCTCTCGATGTTAGTGGTCCTTTTCACTCAGAAATGATGATCCGAGCGGCAGAACAGTTTAATTCAGCACTGAGCGCTACTGAGATAAAGCCAGCCAATATACCGGTGTACACAAACGTCACGGCAGAGCCTACTAGCGATATCATTTCAAGCTTAACCGAACAGTTGTATTCATCTGTCAGGTGGCAAGCAACGATAGAAAACATGATTCGTGATGGCGTCGATTGTTTTATTGAGATTGGTCCTGGCAAAGTACTAGCTGGGTTGGTCAAAAAAATAAATAAGGAAGTCGCTGTATACTCAGTGTATGATGATGCATCATGTATACTGGTCGCTAAGACCCTTAAAGGAGTGACATCAGAATGAAACTTGAAGGTAAAGTAGCTGTTGTAACAGGGGCATCACGTGGAATAGGTCGTGCAGTTGCACTAGAACTCGCAGGCTGTGGGGCGGATGTTGTCGTCAATTATGCCGGGAATGAAGCCAGCGCAAATGAAGTGGTAGACCAAATTAAGGCACTTGGAAGAAAATCAATCGCTGTACGAGCAGATGTCTCGAGTTCACTTGACGTGACGACATTATTTGATCTGGTAATGGAAGCGTTTGGTTCTGTTGATATTCTTGTCAATAACGCCGGCATCACTAGAGATACATTGATCATGCGAATGAAAGAGGAAGATTGGGATGATGTTCTCGCTACGAACCTCAAGGGCGTTTTCCTTTGCACCAAAGCGGTGATGCGTCAGATGATGAAGCAGCGGTCTGGACGCATTATCAATATTTCTTCGATTGTCGGTGTGGCCGGTAATGCCGGACAAGCGAACTACGTTGCTGCAAAAGCTGGTGTGATTGGGCTGACCAAAACAACTGCTTTGGAACTCGCACCTAGAGGGATTACAGTAAATGCTGTAGCACCCGGCTTTATTGAAACAGATATGACGGATAAACTACCCGAAGAATTAAAGAATCAAATGCTTGCACATATTCCTTTACTGCGTTTTGGACAACCTGAGGACATTGCAAAAGCGGTCAGCTTTCTAGCATCTGAGGATGCTGCCTATATGACAGGTCAAACGATTCATGTGGATGGTGGTATGGTGATGTAGGTAGTAAGGTTCGTTTTTAGCGTGTTTTAAGCGAGGGCTTTACTATGCTGATCATGACATATTTGGTTAAAATGGGTTTTATGATGAGCAATAGGTTAATTTGAAGGGAGGTGAATTCCATGTCAAACGTAGCAGATAAAGTGAAAAAGATGATTGTTGAGCACTTGAGCGTTGATGAGGCAAAAGTTGTCCCTGAGGCTACTTTTAAAGAAGATTTAGGTGCTGATTCTCTTGAAGTTGTTGAGCTTATAATGGAACTTGAAGATGAGTTTGGTGAAATTTCAGATGCTGAAGCTGAAAGCATCGTAACAGTTGGTGACGCAATCACTTTTATTGAAAATAAAATGAAATAAAAAAATTCTCACTGATTGTGGGTAAGGCTACCTTGAAATATCTTGGTAGCCTTTTACTATATCGGTTTTTAGCTATCATAATGCTGTTTTGAAGGGTATAATATTTCTGAGAAATGGTTAAAGGAATGAATTTTTTGATGTTTTTATAGAATTAAAAGATGAACGATCACTAAGCGAGCAATCCAATCAAGTAGTTTATGAGTTGAAATTGATTAGGTACTTTAGAAATTGCATATGATCAGTAAAAAATGAGAACAGGAAAAGGGGTGTGTACGATGAATATTGCAATATTTTGGAGAATCATAGACGAAGCAAGAAATGAAAATGGATGGGAAGCGATGGCAACCCCATTAGCTAGACGTCTAGCAACCTTCGAGGATACAGATATTTTTTTATGGCACAATATCTTATGGGAGTACCAACAACTTTCTTATAAGAGCAAACTCTGGGCTGCGGCTTATGTCATTAATGGAGGGTGCAGTGATGATGGCTTTGATTATTTCCGGGGCTGGTTAACTGCGCAAGGTAGAGCAGTATTTGAACAGGCTTTAAATGATCCTGATTCCTTAGCGGGTATTGATTCATGCGAAGAGAATATCGAATTTGAAAGGATTTTGAGTATTGCTTGGGATGCTTATTCTGAAAAAGGAGATCGGAAGGGCGATTATGGTGACTTTTGGGACGCATGTGCTGGCTACTCTTTAACTGAAGAAATGAAAAAAGACATGCAAGATGGAATTGTTTATGCGGTAGATATCGACGCCGAATGGAATGATGAAGGGATAGAATGCTTGGTACCGAAGCTTTGTGAGAAATTTAGTTAGAGAAAAATATACTGTTAAAATAGAATTTGAAACGTGTCACAATGCTTAGGTTGGTTCGGTAGATGGTGGAGACTTACCATTCATATGAGCGATTTTGAGATAGGTGAAAAATCTTATACAATCAGTCAGGATGAATCAAACTATTTTCCGAGAAAACGAATAAGATTGTATAAAAATAGTAAAGTGCGAAGTAGAAAGGTGGCATTCATAAATGGATGGAACAATCAGAAATGATATAAGAATTGGCGCAGCAGTAAGGGTTGTACAGAAACAACATCAGCGGTCTGGACAACTAACCGAAGGATTTGTCGAGCGAATATTGACAAATTCACAGAATCATCCAAGAGGTATCAAGGTGATGCTGAGAGATGGAACTGTCGGTAGAGTTAGGGAAATTGTATAGGGGAAATGGTACAGTACTCAACGCCTGAAAACGGGATTTGTTGGCATTTCGTGAAATGCAAAATAAAATTTCTCGGCAATGAAACCGGTGAGACCTGATGTCACCCGCCAGTTTTTGTTTTCTACAACTCCCCGGAGATCAAAACGACTTAAATAAATCACAACTTTCCGAATAATTGTAGCAGATTTACAAATTATACATACAACGCTTGATTATTTTTCTTTTACTATAGAGATTTTTTATATATAATGATACTGAGTGCCTACCCTTAAGTATCATGCGCACTTTCCATACGCAAAAATGTAACAGCTTATTTTATTCAATATAGTAAGATTTGATGGCATTCTAATAAATTTTTTGTTGTACGATTAATCTATTCACTGAAGGAGGGTGTTCACTTGTTTAAATTATCGAATAAAGAAATGATGAAATTTCGTGAATTGCAGAAAAGTGTCGCAATACAGTTCAGTGACGAAAATAAATTGATTCAGGCATTTACACATTCATCCTATGTGAATGAGCACCAGGGAGACCCCAGTTTAAGTAACGAACGATTAGAGTTTCTTGGGGATGCAGTGCTTGAGTTAACAATCTCAAAATACCTTTATGAGCATTACCCTGAAATGTTAGAGGGACAACTAACGAAAATTAGGGCAGCCATTGTTTGTGAGCCGTCTCTCGTGAAATTTGCTATTAACGTGTCATTTGGTGAATATATTTTACTTGGACGTGGTGAGGAGCGAATGAGCGGACGTACAAGACCTGCGCTGCTTGCAGATGTTTTTGAAGCATTCATTGGTGCCCTTTATATGGATCAAGGGCTAGCAGCTGTTGTCTCATTTCTTGAGAAAGTGGTGTTTCCTGAAATTAATAAAGGTGTATTCTCGAAAGTAACTGACTACAAAAGTTTATTACAAGAGGAAATCCAGCGTGATTCACAAGGACAGTTGGCTTATAAGATCATCATGGAAGACGGACCTCCACATGATCGTATTTTTGAATCAAGTGTGTTTTTAAATGGTGAGGAAGTTGGTAATGGCCGGGGGAAAACAAAAAAAGAGGCGGAGCAAATGGCTGCTGCTAAAGCACTGGAGCAATTACAAAAAAATTAAATGGACCGGCTTTTCATTCGTGTTTTGAACTGATATAATGTCTTTTCATTTTAGTCTGACACAGCGGTCGTTCATTTTAAGATCGTCTAGGTATCTGCAGTCAATCTAGATACGACTTAGAAATAATAGATAGAATGCAGCGCATGGCCCCTGCTATTAGCGTAAGGAAGAGGGAAGATTCAAAGAATGTTTTTAAAACGAATAGATATTGTTGGATTCAAGTCGTTTGCGGAGCGCATATCAATTGATTTTGTTTCTGGTGTAACGGCAGTTGTAGGTCCAAATGGTAGTGGGAAAAGTAATGTAACAGATGCGATTCGTTGGGTGCTCGGTGAGCAATCAGCGAAATCTTTGCGTGGTGCCAAAATGGAGGATATTATTTTCTCTGGTAGTGATTCGCGGAAAGCATTAAATTATGCGGAAGTTGCCTTGACACTTGATAACACTGATCATTATCTACCTGTTGAGTATCAAGAGGTGACAGTGATGCGGAGGGTGTATCGTTCTGGTGAGAGTGAGTATCAGATTAACAATAAATCATGCCGGTTGAAAGATATTGTCGATATGTTTATGGACTCGGGTCTTGGTAAAGAAGCGTTTTCCATTATTGGTCAGGGACGAATTGAAGAGATTCTGAGCAGCAAGGCGGAAGAACGTCGGACTATTTTTGAAGAAGCTGCTGGTGTGCTCAAGTATAAGGTCCGCAAGAAGAAGGCGGAAGCGAAGCTCGATGAAACACAGTCTAACCTTAACCGTGTTGATGATATTATTCATGAGCTTGAGAAGCAGATTGACCCGCTACGTGAGCAAGCAGAAATAGCAAAGGATTTTATTGAAAAGAAGTCCGCACTTGAGAAGCTTGAGATTGCTTTCCTAGCTTATGAAATTGAGTCGCTGTATACACATTGGCAACAACTTGATACCTTAGTGAAGGTAGATGCCCAAGAAGAAACAACGATTTCCACCTCGATTTCTACAAAGGAAGCGGCGATTGAACAGATTCGCTCGGAGAAGCTAACACTTGATGAAGTGATTTCAAAGCTACAAGATGAATTTGTTGTTTTGAGTGAAGATGTGGAAAGACTTGAAGGGCAGAAGTTACTAAGTGATGAGAAGAAACGACATGCAGCCCTAAATGCTGAAAAACTTGGTGAGGAATTGGTTTCCTGTGAGTCGTCAATCGTCGATTTAGATGCACGACTCGGGAGTGCCAAAGGGCTACTCGCTGCCATGAAAGCAGCGCTTGATCAAATGGTGCAATCAATCAAGGAAGCGCAATCAACTACGGTTGATGGTTCTGCCATTGAAGCGAAAATTACCCGATTACAAGGTGACTTAATCGAGTACCTCAATGCAAAAGCAAGAATCAAGCATGAATTAGACATGATTGCCAGCCAAGGACTGTCGCAAGCTGCAAAAGTGGACAAATGGTCAAGCGAATCGGCACAACTAGAAGCTGAAAAGGGAGCCATTACAGCTCAACTGAGCACCTTTGAGGCAGAACGGACTGAGGTACAAAAGCAAATTGCCAAACAGATAACGAAGTTTCAAACAGGGACTGACCAACTTCGTCTGGCAAAAGAAAACTGTCACAAGCAAGAAGTAGAGCAATCGTCGATGACAAGTCAGTGCCAGAAGCTAACCTCTAGAAAAGAAGCACTTGAAGAAATGGAAGACGATTACCAAGGATTCTTCCAAGGTGTTCGAGAAGTCTTAAAGCGGAAATCGGCTGGAGTTGAGGGAGCAGTCGCTGAACTGATTCAGGTACCGAGGCCCTATACGATAGCGATTGAAACAGCACTCGGTGCATCACTACAGAGTATCGTGGTTCGTGACGAGAAAGTGGCAAGAGAGGCAATCAGCTACTTGAAACAGCAACGTCTGGGACGAGCAACTTTCTTACCGATGTCAGTGATTCGCGGCAAACAAATTCCAACTTCCGTGCTCGAGGCGGTTCGTTCACACCCTGCATTGATTGGTGTAGGCGCAGAACTGATTACATATGCACCAGATTATCGGGAGATTATCACTAGTTTATTGGGCAATGTTCTATTTGCGACAGATTTAAAGGGTGCAAATGAACTGGCGAGGCTAACGAACTATCGTCAGCGAATTGTGACGCTAGAAGGAGAAATTGTCAATCCTGGTGGTGCAATGACTGGTGGTGCGAGCAGGCAAACCTCTTCTCTACTGACGAGAAAGAGTGAACTGGAAACAATTGCTTTGCAAATTACTGATCTGGAATTGGTGATTGCGGCTGGTAATCAAACACTTGGTGCACTCCGTTCTGAGATTTCTATAACAGAGCAACGGCTAGCAGAGCTTAGAACCGATGGCGAAAAACTGCGGATTCAGGAATCTGATATAGGCGGGAAGCTCGCTTCAATTAAAGTATCAGAGAAAAACATCCTCGACCGCTTGCTGATTTTTGAAATGGATCATCAGCAATTTATCTCAGAAACTAAGGACCGGACGAACCGGCAGACAGCTTTAACAGCAGAAATGACTGGTCTTGAGGCGGAGATTACTGGTCTTGAGGCAGAGATTGAACAGCTAACGCAGCAGAAGCAACAAGCGGCTTTAAACAAAGAATCAATGAACGAGACCGTCAATCAACTGAATATTGATCATGCCCGTAAAAAAGAACAACTTGGTTTTCAACAGCAAGAGGTGACCCGGCTGAGTGGGGAGCGGGACATTCAGGTTGCTAGGCAAGCTAAAATGGTCGCAGAATTGGATACGTTAAATCAACTTTTGGCATCAGAGCAAAGTGAAGTAGATTTATCTAGTCAGGTGAGCGCCAAACGTGATGATAGGGATGCGCTTCAAACAGAACTTTCAGCAAAGCGTGGTGAGCGTACTGAGCTACATATCCGTGAAGGGGATGCAGAAAACGAATTAAAGGAAGTCAAGCGAACGTACAAACTATTGACAAATAAGCTTCGTGATGAGGAAATTAAAAAGGCGCGGATTGATGCAGATCTTGATCATCGTATCGCAAAACTCAGTGAACTCTATCAAATCACTTATGAGGCAGCGAAACTTGACTATCCGTTAGAAGTTTCTCCTGAGGAGGCTAGGGGCCAAATTAGAAAACTGAACACTAGTCTTGAGGCATTAGGGGAAGTAAACACTGGTGCGATTGAAGAGTTTGCGCGGATTTCTGAACGCTATGATTTTTTACAGGAACAACTAACTGATCTCCTAGAGGCAAAGAGCACACTCAAGGAAATTATCCGTGAAATGGATACGGAGATGATTAAACGTTTTTCTGAATCATTTTCAAAAATCCAGCACGAATTCCGGGAAGTCTTCCCAATTCTCTTTGGCGGTGGGCATGCTGAACTGAAGTTGACGGATAGCGGAGACATGCTTCATACAGGTGTCGAGATAGTTGCGCAGCCACCGGGCAAAAAATTGCAGCAACTGAGTTTGTTGTCGGGCGGAGAACGTGCGCTAACGGCAATTGCCTTATTGTTTGCGATTCTACGCGTGCGTCCTGTACCATTCTGTGTACTGGATGAAGTTGAGGCGGCACTCGATGAAGTCAATGTGCATCGTTTTGCTTCCTATTTGAAGAACTTTAGCAAGCACACACAGTTTATTGTGATTACTCACCGGAAGGGGACAATGGAAGAAGCAGATGTCCTCTATGGTGTTATCATGCAGGAATCTGGCGTTTCGAGACTCGTATCCGTTAGACTGGCAGAAGCAGAAGATTTAACCTATGCTACATAAGACAATCTAACCTGGAGGTGTATAGATGAATATTTTTAAGAAGATTAAGGATAAAATTACGACAACAACGACAGAGACAACAAATAAATTTCGAGAGGGATTATCTCGAACGCGTAACCAATTTTCCGAGAAACTGAACAATCTCGTTGCACAGTACCGGACTGTGGATGAAGATTTCTTTGAAGAACTAGAAGAATTATTTATTCAAGCGGATATTGGGATGGAGACGGTCATGGTCTTGATTGACCAGCTGAAAACAGAAGTAAAAAGAAGAAATGTCACAGATACTAGAGACGTGCAAGCGATTATTTTAGAAAAATTGGTTGAAATCTATGAATCAAGTGATGATGGCGAGCAGACAAATGAAATTCAGTTTCAAGCTGAGGGACCCACTGTTATTCTGTTCGTTGGTGTTAATGGTGTTGGGAAAACAACAACAATCGGCAAGCTTGCACATCGCTTTAAATCAGAAGGAAAAACAGTTCTACTCGCTGCAGGTGACACCTTCCGTGCTGGTGCGATTGAGCAACTTGAAGTGTGGGGTAGCCGTGTTGGTGTCGAAGTTGTCAAGCAATCAGAGGGTTCTGACCCAGCAGCAGTGATCTTTGATGCAGTCCAGGCAGCGAAATCACGAAATGTTGACGTCTTGATTTGTGATACAGCTGGGCGCTTGCAAAACAAAGGTAATTTGATGCAGGAACTTGAAAAAATTAATAAAGTGATTGGGCGTGAGATTCCTGGTGCACCGCATGAGGTCTTACTCGTTCTCGATGCTACTACTGGACAAAATGCACTGATTCAGACAAAAATGTTCGGTGAGGTCACGAGTTTGTCAGGGATTGTTCTATCGAAACTAGACGGAACAGCCAAGGGCGGTATCGTGATTGCGATACGTAAAGAAATGGGTATTCCTGTGAAGTATGTTGGACTTGGCGAAAAGATTGATGATTTGCAGAAATTTGAGACAGAGCAATTTGTTTATGGTCTATTCTCTGATTTAATTGATAAGGAAGCAGAAGGGCAATAAATAGAATCAAGAACCTTGAGGATTAGGTTCTTTTTCGTACAAATGGATTGTCAGCGGGGGGGTACCCTATCAACTATCGCTGTAAACAACATGATGATTGAATTGTGAAGTATAAATAGGGGCTATTTGTTTGGAACTGATGAGCATCAGTAACCATGCTAGCTAACTGTACTGTCAAAGTAGTGATGACGATTGATCATAAAACAAGGCTATTACCGAGAAACCGTTGATCAATGCTGGCAGATATTCCTCCATCAATCTTGCTTCAAGTATAGAATGATTCACAATATGTGACAATATTTTTAAAAAGATAATGACATAAATCGCTGAACTAGGGTATAATAAAAATGGAAATCTGGATTCAATAGATATAGTAGGTGTTATAATGGAGCTTGAAAAAAAGGAAGAAAGTAAAAAGAAGCTGATAATTATTCGGATTATTAGTATCATTGCAGTACTTTTGTTTATGATCTCTGGTAATTTTCTAGGGCGTACACAACTGAGCAAAATCGTGAATGCCTCTGCTACTAGTGAAGTTGCTGATGTTTATAAGCCAGTCACAAAAGAGTCGGAAATTAATGCTGATGGTATTTACAAAAACTTTGAGCCACTCTTAGCCATTAATCCTGATACAAAAGCGTGGCTAACAGTACCAAATACAAAGATTGATTATCCAGTTGTTTATCGTTACCAAGAGGAAATCAAGAAAAATACTGATTACTATTATCTGTCAACTGATTTTAATGGCGATCGTAGTAAATATGGTGCCTTGTTCTTCGGACTTGATAACAAAATTGAGCCGGACTATACAAGCCAAAACTTAACGATTCATGGTCACCATATGAAAGATGGTCAAATGTTTGGCGAACTAAAAAAATATCGTACACTTGATTTCTATAAAGAGAATCCAACATTTACAATGGATACACTTTATGAAAAAGGAACCTATGAAATTTTTTCAGTTTTTCTGACAAATTCGATACCAGAAGATGATAATGGGAATGTCTTCAATTACATGCAATCAGATTTTGCAACGCAGGAAGAATTCATTGCATTCACTGAAGAACTAAAGAAACGATCTTTCTATGATATTCCGGTAGACATTCAGCAAGGTGACGAGATTGTGACGCTTAGTACATGTGAGTACGACTTTGATCAGTCACGACTGGTAGTAGTCGGTAGAAAAGTAAGGCCAGGTGAGAAAGTTGACGTCAACACTGACGAAGTGAAAAAGAATCCTGATCCACTTTATCCTCAGGTCTGGTACGACAAGAATGGCGGGAGCAAGCCTGAGTAATTCAATATACATGTAATGAATAAATGCCTCCTTTGATTAGGAGGCATTTTTGATGGATTGAATCGTTCGGGCAGTTCTGATTCGCCTCGTAATGGCTATGAAAGTGGTTTGAATCATCACCTGTGCGTAAGAAACTTATGCTAGCTTTCATTGACGGTCAAAGCTAAAACGTCTATACTTATTTTTGTATGCAAAGTCACTGAATAGCAGGGATTTATATGATTGAAAAAACAGTACGAATTAATTTTTTATTAGATTTTTACCAAACATTGTTGACTGAAAAACAGCGGAAGTATATGCAAGATTATTACATTGAGGATTTTTCACTTGGTGAAATTGCAGAGGCTTCTGGCGTGTCTAGGCAAGCGGTCTATGACAATATCCATCGAACTGCGATGCTGTTAGAGTCTTATGAAACGAAACTGAGATTATGTGAGAAATTTCATGCACGAGGACAGTTGTACGTTCAGTTAGTGGCTATCGCCGATAGTACTCCGGTGCCATTACAGCAGGAAATGAAGGAACTCATAAGCAGATTAGAAAAAATCGACGAAGGTAGTGGAACATAATGGCATTTGAAGGATTAGCAGAACGCTTACAAAAAACGATTTCAAAGATCACTGGAAAAGGAAAGTTAAGCGAATCTGATGTAAAAGAAATGATGCGTGAAGTCAAGCTAGCTTTGCTTGAAGCAGACGTCAACTTTAAAGTGGTCAAGAATTTTATTAAAACTGTCGAAGAACGAGCAGTCGGTCAAGACGTAATGAAGAGCCTAACCCCAGGACAACAGGTGGTTAAGATTGTTCAAGAAGAATTAACCGAGCTCATGGGTGGGAGCAACTCGCAAATTGCCGCAAACCATAAGCCACCAACTGTTGTGATGATGGTTGGTTTGCAAGGGGCCGGTAAAACAACGACAACAGGAAAGCTCGCACTTTTACTCAGAAAGAAGTTCAACCGAAAACCACTCTTAGTTGCTGCAGATATTTATCGACCAGCAGCGATCAAACAACTTGAAACGCTTGGAAAGCAGCTAGGGATGCCGGTGTTCTCCCTTGGTGACAAGGTCAGCCCGACGGAAATTGCGAAACAAGCGATTGCGAAGGCGAAGGAAGAACATCTCGATTATGTCATCATTGATACAGCGGGACGACTACACATTGATGAGAACTTAATGGGGGAATTAGCTGATATTAAACAGACAACGAATCCTGCAGAGATTTTCCTTGTTGTCGATGCAATGACTGGTCAAGACGCGGTCAATGTTGCGAAAAGTTTTAATGATCAACTAGAAATTTCCGGCGTTATCCTAACGAAACTTGATGGTGATACGCGTGGTGGTGCCGCATTATCTATTCGTTCCGTAACAGAGAAACCAATTAAGTTTGTTGGTATGGGCGAGAAAATGGATGCGCTTGAGCCGTTCTATCCAGAACGAATGGCTTCACGAATTCTTGGTATGGGTGACGTGCTTTCATTAATTGAAAAAGCAGAGTCTGAAATAGACGAAGAAAAAGCACGTGAATTAGAAAAGAGAATGCGCAATAATTCGTTCACACTGGTTGATTTTCTAGATCAACTAGGACAGATTAAGAAAATGGGCGGCATTGGCGATATTCTAAAAATGATGCCCGGTGCTGGGAAAATGAAAGGAATGGCTAACGCGCAGGTCGATGAAAGTAAACTGACCCAAGTTGAGGCAATCATTCTCTCAATGACGACAGCGGAAAAGGAAAATCCAAACCTCATTAATGGTAAACGTAAGATTCGGATTGCTCGTGGTAGTGGTACATCTGTTCCTGATGTCAATCGTTTATTAAAACAATTTGAAGATATGAAGAAAATGATGAAGCAAATGGGTGCTATGGGCGGTGGAAAAGGCAAAGGCAAAAGAAAAGGCGGTATGAAACTGCCATTCATGTAGCTTGCTGTAAATAGGTAGCAGTAAATGGTTACATGAGGAATTAAGAAGGGCTTTGTCACGTTAGATTGAAAGTGATACAAGAGTTCGATCAATGCATCAAGTTGAGGCTCTATACGAACTAGGATCAAATTTCAATTAATCCTAGTTCGTATAGAGCCGATTTTAATAATGCTGAATCGAATTTCACTGTTAAGAGAAAACACTTGACAAGCCTTGAAAAATTCGTTAATATTAGTTCTTGTAAAAGAAAGTACTTTAATTATCTGGAGGAAACTAGAAATGGCAGTTAAAATTCGTTTAAAACGTTTAGGTTCAAAGAAATCACCTGTATATCGTATTGTTGTCGCAGATTCACGTTCACCACGTGATGGACGCGATATCGAAACACTAGGAACATACAACCCACTAACTGATCCTGCAACAGTTGTACTGAATGAGGAAGCAACACTCAAGTGGATGCACAATGGTGCGAAACCATCTGACACAGCACGTAGCATTCTTTCACACCAAGGAATCATGAAAAAGTTCCACGAATCTAAACTAGGCAACTAATTTAGGTATCGATATGGAAGATTTGATTATTTCAGTTGTGAAGCCACTTGTGGACTATCCAGATCATGTTACTGTTTCTTTAGAGGATTTTGAAGCAAAGGCAGTCTATACTTTGCATGTTCATGAAAGTGATATGGGCAAAGTGATTGGCAAGCAGGGACGTGTGGCAAAGGCAATTAGAACAATTGTTTATGCTGCAAGTTCAAGTACACCAAAGAGAGTAATTCTTGAAATAAGCGAAAGCTGAGTGAAATGAGATTGTTAGTTCAGGTCGTTATAGAGTCTGAAAGTGCATGATTGTGGAACAAGGTACGTAAACAGTTATGCCGCCCACTTGGCAATTTCCAGGTGGGCGGCATTAGTTGTAAATAAGTCGCATGTCGCCATATAGAATCAATTGAAAGTCAACATGCACGCAACAAACTAGCTGTTTTTTTACAGAGAAAAAAGGATGACAACAGATGATAAACTGGTTTAACATTGGCAAAATCGTCAATACGCATGGCATTAAAGGAGAAATACGTGTGCTTTCTACCACGGATTTTCCTGATCAACGGTTTGTAAAAGGCAATAAGATTTTTGCATTTGCAGAAAATAGCGATCAACCGCTTGAGTTCGTGATTCGGTCAGTACGGAAACACAAAAACTTCTACCTGTTGATGCTGTCGGATCATGATGATATCAATCTGGTCGAGAAATATAAAGGCATGGTGCTTAAAGTGCCTAAAGAGCAGTTGCTGGAACTACCGAGTGATGAGTTCTACTATCATGAGATCATTGGCTGCCTCGTGGTAACGGACACAGGGGAAGAAATCGGCACCATCACCGATATTTATTCTCCGGGTGCGAATGATATCTGGGCCATTAAACAAGCGAGCGGCAAAGAAATCCTGATCCCTTATATTGCAGATGTCGTGATTGATGTGCAAATTGCCGCAAAAAAAGTAACGATTCATCCAATGGAAGGATTACTAGACGCATGATGAAGATTGATGTACTGACTCTTTTTCCAGAGATGTTCCACGGGGTTCTCGGTTCTTCTATGCTGAAAAAAGCTGCAGAAATGGATGCTGCTAGCTATCAAGTAATTAATTTTCGTGATTTTTCAACGCAAAAAGTGAAGCAAGTCGATGATTACCCTTATGGTGGTGGTGCTGGCATGGTACTCATGCCACAACCAATCTTTGATGCGGTTGCGGCGGTTAAGGAGGCAAGTACGACTAAGCCGCATGTGGTGTTGCTCTGTCCGCAAGGCGCTCCTTTTACACAGCGAAAAGCAGAATCGCTTGCTACGAAAAAGCATCTTGTCTTTGTTTGTGGTCATTATGAAGGTTATGATGAGCGCATCCGCGAGTGTTTAATTGATGAAGAAATTTCAATTGGTGACTATGTTTTAACTGGTGGAGAACTAGCTGCGATGGTTGTCATTGATGCAGTTGTTAGGCTGCTACCAGAAGTGCTTGGTAATGCTGATTCGCCTGTTCAGGATTCGCATAGCTCAGGTTTACTTGAACATCCACACTATACAAGACCAGCTGAGTTCAATGGGCTGGCAGTACCTGATATTTTACTATCAGGTCATCATAAAAACATCGAAGAATGGCGGATGAAAGAATCACTCAGACGAACCTATATGCGTAGGCCTGATTTACTCGAGCATTATGAGATGAGTGATAAGGAAAGACAGTGGTTAGCAGAAGTGATTGAGGAAATAAAAGGTTAGGTGTTCAATAAAAATTATCTAGGAAAAGAGGTCGAAAGAATGTATACAGATTTAGCGCTATTTATTCAGAACTGGAAAGATGAAAGTAATGGCACAATCAAATTGTTATCCGTTTTAACGGATGCCTCGCTTGCAAAGCAAGTGACACCAGAGGGTAGGAGTTTAGGACAAATTGCTTGGCA
Source organism: Caryophanales bacterium (assembly GCA_031554215.1). Classification (GTDB taxonomy): domain Bacteria; phylum Bacillota; class Bacilli; order JARBTR01; family JARBTR01; genus JAVBKE01. Next base: position 7,590 of record JAVBKF010000084.1, on the reverse strand, counting down.
CATCACGACTACGATGGAGGAAATGGTATCGCGTACTGGATTAACATTCGAGGCTGCGACAGAAACGATGCCGGTTCCGGTGCATGCGAGTAGGATTGTGGCAGCTTATAAATCAACATCAGATTCGATGGTGAAAGCACTCGAGGAACATTGGACGAGTGAAACATTACTCAAAACCAGCGACATGTATGGGCAGCAATGGCCAAATGGCCAAACACTAGGGATACTCCTTACGCATCAAACCCATCATCGTGGGCAGATGACAGTGTTGATGAGACAAGCTGGTCTTAAAGTTCCTGGTCTTTGCGGACCGTCCAAAGAAGAATGGGCACAATTTGGCATGCAGGAGCCTGCATTTTAAGCGTGTGTTGGTAGCAGAGTAGCACTCGCTTTGATGTACGATTAGTGGCTGAATGAGCGATTGGAAAGAGGAAAAAGCGATATCCATTCGGTTAGTTGTCTGGTTATTGTCATGCCCTTTAGAGCGCTCTCCGAACAGCTAGTCATCATCAAACATCTGAAAGCTGAATAAGCATGCCCCCTTGCACATACATTAACGTAAAAGGGTGTGCGGTCATGCTGTTAAGTGAACTGAGTGGGAAGGAAATCATTGACCTTAGCAAAGGGGAAAAATTAGGGCTTCTCGGGAATGCAGATTTAGAAGTGGATGAAAACACTGGTCAAATCATCGCAATACTCATTTCAGCTTCCCAGTGGTTTGGCATGAAAAAGAAAGGGAATGAAGTCAGAATCCCTTGGAACTCGATTCGCAAAATTGGCACTGATATGATCATGGTCGAGTCCCCGGTTATCCAATATGAGCAGCCGCCAAAAGAAAAATAACGTTTAAGATCATCTGTTTGGGCATTCATGGCTCGTTTGACCAACCATACATAAAAGGAGGCATTATGCCCTCCTTTTTTTAGTGCCCAAGTAGCATCAAACCGTGTACTACCATAAGATATACTGTTCATGGAAGGGGTGCGAGTCTTCTTGTTAACAGGCATGCAAGTTGCGGTTATTGGTGGCGATGCCAGGCAAATTGAAGTGATTAAGAAATTATCTGAACTTGATGCGAAAATTCTATTAGTTGGTTTTGATCAGTTGGGCGCCTCATTTCCAGGCGCCATGAAGGAAGACACTTGTGATATTGTAGCAAGTGATATTGATGCAATCGTTTTGCCTGTGTCAGGCGTACAGCAGGACGGGAAAGTAGAAGCGATTTTTTCAAGCAATGATGTCTTTATTGATGAGACATTTCTCAGCCAAACAAAAGAAAGCACCGTCATTTACTCAGGCATTGGTACTGATTATTTAATTGGTCTCGCGCGGAAAACGAACCGCCGGTTAGTAGCGCTCATGGACCGAGATGATGTAGCAATTTATAATTCAGTGCCAACTGCTGAGGGTGTTGTGATGCTGGCAATGCAAAACACCGACAATACGATTCACGGTTCGACAATTGCAGTCCTTGGCCTTGGCCGTTGTGGCATTAGTTTAGCACGTCTTTTTCACGGGATGGGTGCACAGGTAAAAGTAGGTGTGCGCAAGTCAGAACATCTAGCGCGTGTTTACGAAATGGGACTTACGCCGTTTCATTTAAATCAACTGGAAAAAGAAGTTTCAGATGTTGATATTTGCGTGAATACAATTCCTGCACTCGTCGTTACCTCTAGTGTCATTGCCAAAATGCCACTACATACCTTTGTGATTGACATTGCAACAAAACCTGGAGGCACTGATTTTCGTTTTGCTGAAAAACGGGGGATTAACGCCATCTTAGCACCAGGTCTTCCAGGGATTGTTGCACCAAAAACAGCAGGAAAAATTCTTGCTAATGTCCTGACACAATTGTTAGTGAAGCAACAAAAAACCTAGGAGAGGACGGCTACAATGAGATTACAAGGCAAAAGAATTGGCTTCGGTATCACTGGTTCACATTGTACCTATGAAGAAGTCGTTCCAGAAATCGAGAAGTTGGTTCAAGAAGGGGCAGAAGTCGTTCCTGTTGTTACTTTCACTGTAAAGAGCACGACGACAAGGTTTGGCGCGGGTGTTGACTGGATTGCCAAGGTTGAAGAAATTACTGGGCATAAAGTGATTGACTCGATTGTGAATGCGGAACCGCTCGGTCCGAAAATGCCACTCGATTGTATGGTGATTTCGCCCTTGACTGGAGCGACGATGAGTAAGTTTGCCAATGCACAATCTGATTCACCAGTCCTCATGGCTGCGAAGGCGACACTCCGTAACCTCCGTCCTGTCGTGCTCGGGGTATCAACCAATGATGGACTTGGACTAAATGGGATTAATCTGATGCGTCTCATCTCAACAAAGAATATTTATTTCATTCCTTTCGGTCAAGACGATCCCTATAAAAAACCGAATTCATTGGTGTCAAGAATGGCAAGTCTCGTTGATACTGTGGAGAGTGCAATTAATGGTAAACAATTACAACCGGTACTTGTTGAAAAATATTTAGACACGAAGTAGCGTTAAAGGTTGAAAAAAAAAGCAATGTCAAATAGGATAGAGGTAAGTGCTTTATCAAAATGGTGCTCTGACACTCGCCTGCTGTAGCAATGGACGCGTTATATAGTAGTAGACTTTTAGTGTTCTAGCTATGGCAGCGGTGAATGTACACCACCGAAGATAAATGTCATTGAAGGCGTTTTTAAATGCTTTACTAAAAAGATGGTAAAGGAGGAGAAAATCAATGAAAGCTTATTCTGTAGCAATCGTTGGTGCAACTGGTGCTGTTGGGGAACAGATGGTTTCAACACTTGCAGCATCAGAAATTGTCATCGACAAGATTAAATTCCTATCCTCATCACGATCAGCAGGTAAACAAATTTCCTTTAGAGATCAACAATATACGGTAGAAGAAGCGACACCAGACAGTTTTGAACATGTTGAAATTGCCCTTTTCAGTGCAGGGGGAGGCGTATCAAAAGCGCTCATTCCTGAAGCAGTCAAACGTGGTGCAATTTGTATCGACAATACCAGTGCTTATAGAATGGATGAAAACGTGCCACTCGTGGTACCAGAAGTTAATGAAATCGATCTCTTTAGTCATCAGGGGATCATTGCCAATCCCAATTGTTCAACGATTCAAATGGTTGTTGCCCTAGAACCGCTGCGCAAGCATTATGGAATTAAGAAAGTCGTTGTTTCCACGTACCAAGCGGTTTCAGGCGCGGGAGTAGCAGCGATTGACGAACTCCGCACGCAAACGCAGCAAATCTTAAATAATGAACCAGTTGATCCTGCGATATTACCGGTTAAATCAGCACCCAATCATCATCAAATTGCATTCAACTGTATTCCGCAAATCGACGCATTTCATGATAACGGGTTCACCTTGGAAGAACTCAAGATGGTCAATGAAACAAAGAAAATCATGCATTTGCCAGCACTCAAGGTCGCTGCAACTTGCGTTCGTTTACCAATAGAAACAGGTCATTCTGAATCGGTGTATGTTGAGCTTGAACAGACAGGAATTACAACACGCGCGGTGCAGAGTCTTCTTTGTACGGCAAAGGGTGTTACGCTCAAGGACAATATTGCCGAACAAATTTACCCAATGCCGCATCAGGCGGTTGGACATCAGGACGTATTTGTTGGACGAATCCGCAAAGACCTAGATGAAGAGACAGGCTTCCATATGTGGATCGTCTCCGATAATTTATTAAAAGGTGCAGCATGGAATGCAGTGCAAATTGCAGAAAGCCTCGTTCGCTTAGGCATCGTATAATGGGGGTAACCCCTTCTAACCAGTCGCTGTAACGAATATAGATAGCATTGTGAAACTAAAACTTGATATGAATCGACTGAAATAGTGGCTGATTTGTGCTAAGAATGAGGTGCAGTATGAAACTAATTGTGCAAAAGTTTGGCGGGACATCGGTTCGCGATGACGAAGGACGTACCCATGCGCTGAAACATATTCAGAAGGCTAGAGAAGAAGATTATAAGGTCATTGTCGTTGTATCAGCAATGGGTCGGTTTGGTGATCAATATGCAACAGATACACTGTTGTCGCTGATTGATGGCGATCATACGCATGTATCTAACCGCGATCAGGATTTGCTAATGGCATGTGGTGAGACCATTTCAGCCGTTGTATTTACCAATATGCTCATCAAAAATGGTCTCAAGGCATCGGCACTGACTGGTGGACAAGCAGGCTTTCGGACAACTTCCGAGTTTAAAAATGCGAAAATCATTGAAATGAATACGGAACGGTTAATGCATGAGTTAGAGCTAGTCGATGTCGTCGTGGTCACTGGGTTTCAAGGTACTAATGAGCTTGGTGATGTGACAACGATTGGTCGTGGTGGTAGTGATACATCTGCCACAGCAATTGGCGTTGCTGTTCAGGCAGATTTCGTTGATATTTTTACCGATGTCAGTGGGATCATGACGGCTGACCCCAGATTAACGGATCTAGCAAGACCAATTACCGTACTAACCTATACAGAAGTCTGTAATATGGCTTATCAAGGGGCGAAAGTGATTCACCCGCGCGCTGTTGAATTAGCGATGCAGGCGAATATTCCGATTAGAATCAGGTCGACATACAGCGAAGAAATTGGCACGCTGATTACATCAATGGAAAGGTCGAGAGGACTTGAGGTAAATGACCGACTTGTCACCGGAATTGCGCACCTCTCGAATATTTCGCAAATCAAGATCACAGCCAAAGAAAATCAGTTTATTTTGCAAGCTGAGGTTTTCAACGCAATGGCCAATGCACGCATCAATGTCGATTTCATTAATATATATCCTAACGGGCTCCAGTTTACTGTTTCGGATTTGGATACTGACCGTGCTGCAGTGCTTCTGAGTGACTTAGGCTATCCGCCGCAGATTGAAAGGAAATGTGCCAAAATTTCTGTTGTCGGAGCGGGTATTGCCGGAGTGCCAGGTGTGACGGCTAAAATAGTGACACCACTCGCATCACGCGGCATTCAAATATTGCAGTCAGCAGACAGTCATACGACAATTTGGGTGCTTGTCAAAGAAGACAACTTAATTGAAGCGGTTAATGCGTTGCATGAAGTATTTGAACTTTACTTAGGGAATGAAGCGGTCAACATGAGTAGCGAAGAAAACTATGTAAAAGAGGAGTGGTGACTAGTGGCTAAGTTTGGTAGGATTTCGACAGCAATGGTGACACCATTTGATCACAATGGTCAGGTTGATTTCGAGAAAACAACAGAACTCGTGGAGTATTTGATCGCAAACGGCAGCGATTCCTTAGTTGTATCAGGAACAACGGGTGAGTCACCAACACTTACAAAGGATGAGAAAGTAGCTTTGTTTACGCATGTCGTTCAAGTGGTTAATAAACGTGTTCCAGTCATTGCAGGAACAGGAAGCAATAGCACCGCTGATTCCATTGAATTGTCGAAACTCGCAGAAGTGGCGGGCGTTGATGCGCTGATGCTAGTGACACCGTATTATAACAAGCCAAGCCAAGAAGGGCTCTATCAACATTTCAAAACCATTGCAGACAGTGTACAGCTACCGATTATGGTGTATAACGTACCGGGGCGTACTGTCACCAATTTATTACCCAGTACGGTTATTCGCCTAGCAACTGATGTGGAACATATTGTTGCTGTTAAAGAAGCAAGTGGTGACCTGGCAGTGATGACGGAAATTATTGCCGCCAGAGTTCCAGCTTTTGAACTGTACTGCGGCGATGATGGGCTCGCACTTCCAGCTCTTGCAATCGGAGCTGTTGGTGTCGTATCTGTTGCCTCTCATGTGATCGGTCCGAAGATGCACGAAATGGTTGCAGCATTTTATGACCATGAATTAGAAACAGCGGCATCGCTTCATCAGCAACTGCTTCCAGTGATGAAAGGCTTATTTATGGCACCAAGCCCGTCACCAGTAAAGGCCGCTTTAAATCTTCGCGGAGTAGCCGTTGGTGGGGTGCGGTTACCACTTGTTGCACTGTCTGAATCCGAAATGAACACGCTCAAACAGCTACTCTAATTGGTAGTAGAAAATCGTCTCAGGCACATTCATTGTGAGAATCTGAAAATGATTAACCGGCAGGGACAAAATATTTGTCTCTGTTTTTTTTGCGGTTTCCAACTTTTATAGTATAATGATTGTAACAAACGGAACGATGCCGGAATTAAATGCTTGATAATACTGAACTTGTTGCTTTTATAGTAGCGAGCCAAGATCTAAACTTGTGTCAAAAATCGTACGCATACATGGATGGTTGCAGTTAATCATATGCGGCGATGACTTAGTTTGACAAAATTTAAGTACATATAAAAGGCAAAATCTAAAAAAATAAATGGAAGATGCTGAATTATTTTTAGCATATTGTTGTGGAGGAAGAAATATTGGATAATAAATTAGATCACCAAATCAAAATTATCGCTCTTGGTGGCGTTGGGGAAATTGGTAAGAACCTTTATACAGTTGAGATTGATAAGAAGATTTACATTCTAGATGCCGGAATTATGTATCCTGAAACTGAAATGCTCGGAATCGACTTTGTTATTCCAGACATCAGCTACTTAATCGAAAATAAGTCGCGTGTCCAAGGGATTTTCTTAACACATGGTCATGAAGATCATATCGGTGCCTTGCCTTATTTACTAAGCGAGCTTAAAGTGCCAGTTTACGGTAGTAAGTTGACGCTCGAACTAGCAAAAGTGAGCGTTAATCAACTGAACAAGAATTTGAAGCCACGTTATATCGAAATTGATAGCCATTCAAGAATGCGTTTTGATGATATTACGATCACATTCTTCAATACAAACCACAGTATCCCTGGGTCACTCGGTATTTGTATTAATACGAAGAATGGTGCGATTGTTTATACAGGTGATTTTAAGTTTGATCAATCAGCGCATAGCTTATATCAAGCTGAAATTGGCAAGATTGCATTGATTGGAGAACGGGGTGTTCTTTGCCTTCTTTCTGAAAGTAATGGCGCAGAAAGGCCAGGATTTACACCCTCAGAATCAGGCATCGTCTCTAATCTTTCTGAGTGTTTCTTCCGTGCACAGGGGCGGATTTTCGTTGCTTGTTTTGCTTCTAATATTAGTGGCTTGCAACATGTCTTTGATGCTGCCAAGCAGAATAACAAGAAGGTAGCCGTGCTTGGGAAAACAATTGAAACAGTGTATCATATTGCCATGGAGCTCGGATTCCTTGATGTAGCCGATGATATTATTATTCCAGTCAATCAGGTACAGAAATACCCCGATAACCAAGTGGTCATTTTGGCGACAGGTGATAAGGGTGAACCGTTTAAATTCTTGCAGAAAATGGCGCTTCAACGTCATAAACTAATTAATATTCATAAAGATGATACAATTCTGATAGCAGCAACACCAGTCAATGGGCGCGAGTTAATGCTGACGAAAACAGTCGATATTTTGTCTAGACTTGGTGCTGAAGTTGTCTTTGGCACAAATAAGATTCATGTCTCAGGGCATGGTAGCCAAGAAGAACTAAAGATGATGATCAACCTGCTTCGTCCAAAATATTTGGTACCAGTGCATGGCGATTTCAAAATGATGGTCGCTCACGAAAAGATTGCCAATTCAATTGGGG
>JAVBKF010000208.1:0-3418 GCA_031554215.1 Caryophanales bacterium | reverse complement strand
CCAGTTGCTTTGCAATAATGCACTATTTACCAATTCTGAAATATCTTCTTTGATTAGTCCAGGTATGTATCCGCTAAGTGTCATCATAAACCCTTTGCTATTTATATCCCAGGTCATATGCTTCTTGCCCATTAGAGATACCTGCGAGAAAAAATCATTTAAGGCAATATGAGAGTATTTTGTTGATTTCCCTGATACCAGCACTGCGGCACATCCGTCAGCAAATAATAAACTGCTTGCTGCATTATCCTGAGTATATTCCTTTTGAAAGTGTATGGTGCACAATTCTATATCTACAATTAGCACATTAGATCTGTGATTTGCCGTGCAGATAAGATGTGCAAGTTTTAATGCATGTATGGCGGCATAGCATCCCATGAAGTTTACAGAAATCCTGTTGATATTATTAGATAGCCGGAGAGATTCTATTAGTTGTATATCAAGCCCCGGAGCACTCATGCCTGTACAGCTTACAGTGATCAGGTGCGTTATGTCTCTTAATCGTATATTTTGATCAGTGCATTCTGTGGCAGCTTTGATGCATAATGGCAATGCCTCTTGTTGAAATAATCGCATACGTTCTTCAATGAGAGGGAAAGGCTTGAAAGGATCTGTTGGTAGGAATTTCCATTCGCTCCGTGGTATGCTGAAATCGTTGATAACAGAATAGCGCGTATCTATAGAGCTGTGATTATACAGGAATGAAAGTATTCTTGCATCGTCCTTCCCCAGACTATAAATCTCCTGCATTACAGACAATATATCATCTTGTTTATGACAGTAAGCCGGAGTGGCGGTAGCTATTGAAGTAATGTTAGTCAAGGTGATTAAGGATTATTATAATCGTGAAAACAGTATTGGCACAGCATGATGCAATAGTATTCATTTGCATAGTGTGTGTAAAATCAGCGTTACTGTTATGTTTCCATGTTAGTAATGCCCAATATGTGAAGTATATAATTATAGGTGCAAAAAAGCACGTAAACAATTGCAATGCTATAAACTGATTGTTAGTCATATAATACCACACAAGTGCTGCCATGGCTATGGTGTATATGCATGCAGAGAACAAAAATGTACCACGAACTTTGAGTAGCATGCTTATTGTTTTCACTCCCGCTGTTTTGTCATCATAATGTTGGTACACTTGCGTTAATGGATAAAATCCTCCAATCAGTAGTGTACTAAATACAATAGGTAATAGTGGAAATATGAAATGTGTGGAATTAGTATTGAATACTAATATAGATATTAATGTGCCCTGATTCAGAATTACCGTTAGGTAGCCTATAATAGGATATTTTTTTAAGCGTATGCCTTTATAGCTGTACATTCTTGAACATGCTATATATATGACTATACTTATTGTTGCGTACAATGATATTATTGGAGATAGCATTATTGCTAAAATGTCCATTAGAATTGTGGTCCACCATAATTGTTTAGTTGGGCGAAGAGGATGTTTTACGCCTCCAATTGATGAGGTGTCCTGATCCATATAACAATTATATCCATTGCTGGATGGGTACACTAATAAATGTAGAATGAAAAAGAGCAGTATTGTTTTAGACCAATTAATAGTTTCGGTACAGCTGACAGAAAACAGAAATACTGGCATGAGCATTAATGAAAACGGAAACCGAAGCAACTGTATGGTTGACCGGTATATTACAGGTTTGAAATATTCTGTTTTTGTAAGCAACTGAAGTGTGTGGTTTATTCAGTTGGTAAACTAAAAAAGTTTTTTGACAGATGCAATGAAAAATGAGTAAATGTGGAAATGTGAAAGTGTGAAAATGGAGGTTAACTTTATCCACATCACATATTTCTTCTATATTGGCCACCTACTTCATAAAGAGCATGTGTAATTTGTCCAAGTGAGCAGTGTTTAACTGTTTCCATTAGTTCTTCAAAAATATTTTGATTATTCATAGCCACTTGTTTTAGTCTATTGAGCATTTCTTCGCATTTGTCATTATGAGTTCGCTTGAACTTATGAAGATTTTGGATTTGTCTGTTTTTTTCTTCGTCATTGCTTCTGATTACTTCATTTGGTGTTGATGTAGTTTCGGACTGTTTACTTATAAATGTGTTTACGCCAATTATGGGCAGTTCTCCGGAATGTTTTTGTGTTTCATACAACATACTCTCTTCCTGTATCTTATTTCGTTGATACATTCTTTCCATAGCACCAAGAACACTGCCTCTCATTGTGAGGTTGTCAAATTCTTTTAAGACGGCTTCTTCCACCAGATTAGTTAATTCTTCAATTAGAAAGCTTCCTTGTATAAGATTTTCTGTTTTTGAAGAGCCCCATTCACGATTGATTATATGTTGAATAGCTAGGGCTCGTCTCACACTTTCTTCTGTAGGAGTTGTTATAGCTTCATCATATGCGTTAGTGTGCAGACTATTGCAGTTGTCATATACGGCGTTTAATGCTTGCAATGTTGTGCGAATGTCATTGAACTCAATTTCCTGTGAATGCAGACTGCGTCCGGATGTTTGGATGTGATACTTGAGTTTTTGTGATCTTTCATTACCATTATATTTATATTTCATTGCCTTTGCCCATATACGCCTTGCTACTCGCCCCATAACACTATATTCTGCGTCCATCCCATTGCTGAAAAAGAAAGATAAATTAGGCGCAAAATCATCAATGTGCATACCCAGACTTAGGTAGTATTCTACATACGTGAATCCGTTTGCCAAAGTGAACGCAAGTTGAGTAATTGGATTTGCTCCTGCTTCTGCAATGTGGTACCCACTGATACTTACGCTATAGAAGTTGCGAATTTTATTATTTATAAAGTACTGTTGCACGTCTCCCATTAACTTAAGGGCAAATTCAATTGAAAAGATACAAGTGTTTTGTGCCTGATCTTCTTTCAGTATATCTGCTTGTACAGTGCCTCTTACTTGCGATAATGTAGCTGCTTTAATTTGATTAGCTATTTCATGCGGAATATTATTGCTATTGTTTTCTTTTTTCCATTTTTCAAATTGTTGGTCTATCGCAGCATTAAAAAAGAAAGCGAGTATGATTGGAGCAGGTCCATTGATAGTCATACTTACGGATGTGTTCGCACTATACAGATCAAATCCGCTATACAGCTTTTTCATATCTTCAACTGTTGCGATATTAACTCCCGAGTTACCAATTTTTCCATAAATATCCGGACGTTCTGCAGGGTCTTCGCCGTATAGTGTAACGCTGTCGAATGCTGTTGATAAACGCACAGCAGGCATGCCCGATGATAAATAGTGAAAGCGTTTGTTTGTTCTTTCCGGTCCTCCTTCTCCTGCAAACATACGTGTTGGGTCTTCATTAGTACGCTTTAATTCAAATACACCCGAAGTATATGGGAATATACCCGGCAGGTTTTCTTGTAATTGCCAGTGCAGAATGTCACCC
>JAVBKF010000241.1:0-32004 GCA_031554215.1 Caryophanales bacterium | reverse complement strand
AATACAGGGCTATAGCATACCTTGTTAAAGTGGAAAGCAGCGTAGAAAGCAATTACTGAAAGTGACCTACTTGAACTCAGTGAAGCTACGCCGTATTTCAATTTCGGGAGATCCTTCTGACTAGGAACCAATTTACAAAGTGACCTGCAACTAATTGAAAAAGGGATCATCATAACTGATGTAATTAAGCTATATGATTTTAGGCTTTCACATGTAGCGCTGTTGATCGTGATGAAAGTGGAACTGCTAATTATCTACACATCAGCAAATAACTTCGAGAAAATCCTCTGTTGTGATTGCGCCAAAATAATGCGAAATATCGATATCCGTTAGTGCAGCACCAATCGTTTCCTTATCATAGCGAATGCCAATCAATTGATTTTCAATCGTAGCGACATCGCCAACACCGAAGAAATCACCAAAAATTTTGCAGTCAGTAATCCTGCCGCTTGTAACATTTAGGCGAACATCAATCCTTCCAATAGGAAGACGTTCAGACTTTTGTATTTGAAATTGTGGTGAGTTTCCGTAGTTCCAATCCCAATTTTGGTAGCGTTCCACCGAAATGGCTTTAATTGCTTGCCAGTCCTCATCCGTCCACTGATAAGTAGGAATCTTTTCTACCCCTGCGAAAATAGAGTGTAAAATCGCACTGCGAAATGCCTCGATTGTCATCCCCGTTTCTAAGAATTCAGAGATGTTGGCAACTCGGCTTCTAATCGACTGAATCCCTTTAGAGACAATCTTGTCCTTGCCCACCTGTAAGGCCGAGACAATATGGTCAATTTCCGAATTAAACAACAGCGTACCATGATTAAACATGCGCCCTCTCGTAGAGAATTGTGCATTGCCAGAAATCTTTCTACCATCGACAAGAATATCATTTCGTCCGCTCAGTTCAGCATTCACACCAAGTTTGGCAAGCGCTTCTGTCACAGGTTCGGTAAACTTGCGGAAGTTATGAAAACGATCACCATCATCTTTTGTAATGAAACTAAAATTGAGATTGCCTAGATCGTGATAGACTGCACCACCACCAGACAGCCTCCGGACTACTTTGATATCATGTTCATCAACATAATCTTGATTAACTTCTTCGGTTGTGTTCTGATTCTTACCGATAATGATAGAAGGTTCATTGATATAGAACAGTAAGTATGTATCATCAATCGACAAGTTTTTCAAAGCATATTCCTCAATCGCAAGGTTCATTTGTGGATCTGTGATGCCTTTGTTATCTAAAAATATCATCGTTATCGCTCCCTTTTTCTGTTCTCATGTAACAGGTAAAGTGTTTCGTTACTAGCTATTCTCAGGTGTCAGTAGCTGGCTAAAGTCATTTGGTAATTGTGCTGAAAGATGTATTGGTTCTTTTGTCAATGGATGGTCAAACGAGAGCGCCGAGCAATGCAGTGCTTGCCGCCTGATTTGCGTGATATCTCCGCCGTAAAGCTGATCGCCTAGAAGCGGGTGTCCTATATACGATAGGTGTACGCGAATCTGATGTGTCCGGCCCGTTTCAAGTTGTAATTCGATATGGGAGAACTGCTGGTAAGCTGAGACCCGCTTGATATTTGTCTGAGCGGGTTTTCCATCAGGATGGACTTCACGCTCAATAATACTACCTGCTTTTCGGCCGATCGGTAGGTCTATCTTGCCGTCTTGATCGAGGTGACCTTGTACCAGTGCTTGATACCGCCTAGTGATCTGCTTTCTTTTTTGACCGAGCGCCAACAAATGATGAATGTGCCGATATTTTGCGATTAGCACGAGTCCGGAAGTATCTCTGTCAAGACGTGTTACTGTATGGATTGTTGCCTGTTCGTTTTGCTGCTCGTAGTGGGCGATTAGGGCATTTGCTAGAGAACCTGTTGGATGATCATGTGATGGAATCGTGCTCATGCCAGCAGGTTTGTTGACGACAATCAGAAAGTCATCTTCAAAAACGATGTCCAGATGGGATGCCTCACTACCTAGCCTCGGACTCACCGTCTCTTGAGGGAATATAACTGTAACACAATCGCCTTCATGAAGCTTTGTGCGGACATTTGCCACCGTATTATTTACAAGAATCGTTCCTCCATGGAATTTAATTTCTTTTAAAGCGGCGCGGGAGTACTGTTGTTCATATAGAAAGTTTCGTAGGATTTTATTTTCATCAATATTGTCTATCATCCATGTACAGGTGAATGGGTTTGTACGATAGTTCAAAGCTGTTCCTCATCTTCTTTTCTCTTTAGTTTGTTCAGGGAAGATTCTCCAGAAAATAGCGGAAAATCAGCGTTGACAACTGATTATAGTTTACTGGATGGTCATGCTAAGTTCAAGGTTTTCTCAGATTCACTATGGCGTATTTAGCGCGTGCGTGCTCAAACAAGCGTTTATTGTGAATCGGTGGAGATGAACTGTCTATGAATGGACAGTGCTGCTGCCCTTGCGCACGAGTCAATTAAGTCCGCGGGACGAGCCCACGCTATTCTAAGGCACAAATACTGACCCCTTGTCCCATGGATCAACCCACGCCTAGTTTAAATTCAATATCTGGATGAGGAAAACAAGTGTCATCTTTGCTAGCTAAATAGCACCAATGTAATCATCACAATATTGAAAGTGCTTTCAGTCTATTCATCTTCCCCGGGGAATATGGATTAAGTAAACGCATTTGAGATGGAGGGGGATTATTGCGTGAATCTACACGAGCATTTTCATCACCTAGCCCAAAAGCAGCCTGAAGTGGTCGCACTGAGTACTATTCACCAAGAAATCAGCTACCTAGCACTTGACGAGCAGATATCCGCATTTGCTGCTGGTCTCGCCGATTTAGGTGTTGGTGCTGGTGACCATGTTGCCCTGTTACTTGGGAATTGTCCAGAGTTCGTCATTAGTCTGTACGGTGCATTTCGCGCTGGTGCAACGGTGATCCCAATTAATCCGACGTTCTCTAAGGATGAACTTGCCTATATTTTGCAAGATGGGGATGTTAAAACAATTGTCACTGTTTCTGCCCTTGCACCGCTCATTAAATATTTGTCACCGCTTTTATCAAAGCTTGAAACAGTGATCATCACAGATATCGAAACAATACCTGATTTTCAAAATGAATTCCTTGATCTCATCCATTTTCACTTTGTTTGTCAAAAAGATGCTGCCTACACATCATTACCGCTTGCGGACGACGATGTCGGTGTCATCCTCTATACCTCAGGTACAACAGGGAAGCCCAAAGGTGCTATGTTGACACATAAGAATTTGTACAGTAATGCCATTGATAGCTCTGCTTGTCTTGAAATGAGCAAGAATGATCGTGTGATTGCTGTACTCCCCATTTTCCATGTATTCTGTTTGACTGCCTGTTTGAATGCACCTCTTTCCCAGGGTGCTACAGTGATTTTGCTTTCAAAATTTCATCCTGCTGACGTGCTACAAACCATTGCTGGGAAGCAGGCGACGCTATTTGCTGGTGTACCGAGTATGTTTAATTATTTATTACAGGTCCCCGGGGTAGGCCCGGAGGTAGTTCAGTCGCTTCGCGCCTGTATTTCAGGCGGTGCAGCACTACCACTTGCACTTCTTCACGCTTTTGAGGAGAAATTTATAGTGCCTATTGCAGAAGGCTATGGGCTATCAGAAGCATCACCAGTGACAACATTTAACCCAATCAGTGGACTCAGAAAACCAGGGTCAATCGGCGTTTCGATTCCACATGTTGAGAACCGAATTGTCGATGAACTGGGGCAACCAGTTTCGGCAGGAGAAATTGGTGAGCTGATTGTCAAAGGGCCAAATGTGATGAAAGGGTATTACAAGCAACTAGAAGCAAGTGAGGAAGTCTTGAAGGATGGCTGGTTGTACACTGGTGATCTTGCCAAAGTGGATGAGGAAGGTTATTTCTTTATTGTTGATCGTAAAAAGGAATTGATTATTCTCAATGGATTTAATGTCTATCCACGAGAAGTGGAGGAAGTAATTTATACCCATGAGGATGTCGTCGAAGCGGCCGTCATTGGTCTGCCGCACGATAAACTGGGAGAAGAAATCGTTTGCTATCTTGTGACGCAGAATCCAGATTTGACAGAAGCAACATTACATAGCTATTGTAGTGAGCGACTGGCAAAATATAAAGTGCCTTCACAATATCACTTCGTGACTGAACTGCCGAAAAATACGACCGGGAAGATTATGAAGCGTGTGTTAAAGGTAGCTGCGCTGAATCAAGCAGAGTCGTCATAAATTGTGCTGAACAGACTGTCAATTTTGTGATCAACTGAGATGGAAACCTTGTTTAAGGTCAGTATCATGGTCATAGAACCATGAAGAGTGTTTGGAGAAAACTTAAAAAGCCCTCAACACAATCTGTCTACGTTCATTGTGTCGAGGGATTTTTTATTTTGGTAAGGCAAGATCTTATAGTGGAATGTGGATAGCTAGCTTACTAAGGTTTTGATAGAGCAAGACAAATGTTTGCATATACAGGTGTATTGATTAGGTTATCTGTTTTTAATTTGCAAATAGCATAATCTCGTGGCTAGTTTTCGGGGTAAAAATGAAAAAAAACAAAAAAATTGGGAATTAATTTATATTTTTTTCTACAATCACAGGAATATTATGCTATAATGGCATGGAAAGAGTGTTACTATTGATAAATAGCATTCTTTTGTTAAAATCATCTGTCTGTAACATTTTCTGAATAGTTAGAATTTGTAACAGAGCCTCAAGAGCTATGTATTTTGCATGGGTAGATAGGTTTAGAGAGTACGAAATAAGGGGAGAAATAGCCATGAAAAGCAAGAAATTATTGTCATTATTTGTAGCAATCCTTTTTTTAGTTCAAGTAGTTTTACCGAGCAATTTAGTAGACGCAGCATCAACGGATCAGCAGGATGCCGAAGCGGTTGTCTTAGTTCCTGATGCTAATTTAGCGGCAGCAATTAATGCAACATTAGGAAACGAAGCGAGTCATAAACTGACGATTGAGGATCTTGAAAGCCTGACAACGCTAACTGCAACAAACAAAGATATTAAAGATTTAACAGGTCTAAACCTAGCTAAAAACTTAACGAGCATTGATTTGTCGGGTAACGACATTTACGATGTATCAGCTTTAGCTAATCTACCTGAACTTGAAACAATTGAACTATCAGGTAATCATATCTCAGATTTATCTATGTTAAGTGGTAGTGAAGCAACAATAGATGCTTCTGGACAAACGGATAAGGCATCACCACAATCACTTAACGATGATGGAACTTTACAAATGGCATTTAACATTAAGGGTATTACAACAACGTCAGATTATACTGTTTCTGCTTCAAATGGCGGACAATATGATGCTTCATCGAATCTTGTTTCTTGGCAAGGTCTTACTGGAGCTGGCGATGTTAGTTACGAATGGAGTGATGTTTCTGGTGACATTACTTTTTCAGGAACAATGAACATAGAATACGTAACACCAGTAGAGACAACTTACGCGGTGGGTAATGTAATCATTCACCATGCTGATGAAGATGGAAACAAGATTGCTGAGGATCAGGTTATTACTGGTCGTGTAGGTGAAAGTTATGAAGCGTCTTCAATACAAATCACTGGCTATACTGCTATTGGTTACGATGATTCAGATGTATTCTTTGATCCAATACTTGGGTATGCACCAACGTTCACAGCTGAGGATCAAAATTTAACATTTATTTATAGCAAAGATGCAACAGTTGCACCTACACCAGCAGCAACGGAAACACCAGCAGCATCGCCATCTGCGCCTACGCCTGTAGCAACACCAAGAAGTACAAGTACAGCACCAATGACTGGAGATCAAGGGAACATGGGTCTAATCAGTCTTGGTTTCGCACTCGTACTGATGGGTGGAACCGCAATCGCTGCAAAACGAAAAGTCAACAACTAATCAATAGATTGAAGAATGCCCATGCAGAAAATAAAACTTCTAGCGTGCCTGAAAAGGTTCCTAGGAGTTTTTTTGTTTAGTAGTCAAATCATTCGCTAGAAAGGAGGTACTGGGTTTCCTTGTTTCCAGTTGTCACACCTGACTACTCTAGGGATTACTCCACCGTTTTTTTAATCTCCCGGTAAACATCCTCACGGTCAAAACCGATATCCCCCATACCGAACTGTTTAATCACACGGTTGTTCTCGTCCAGTAGAAATGTTGCGTTCGTATGTACCTTTGAATCACCGGCATCCTTATAATAAAATCCAAACTCATCTGTCAACTTTTTCGTATCTGCAACAGAGCCATGTAGCATCAACCAGCCGTCTGTTTCATTGATGCGAAAATGATCTCCATATTGCTTTAAATCTGCTAGGGAGTCGTTTGCCGGATCGAAGGTTATTGTCAGGAATTCAACTTGTTGGTTAAATAGACCATCTTCTACAAGTTTGTCACGAATCCATTCCATGTCAGCTGTAGTTTGTGGACAAACATCAGGACACTGTAGGTAGATAAAAGAGAGGAAACGGACTTTTGGTGCTAGCCGATCTAGCTTGATTTGATCGCCGCTCGTAGCTGTGAAGGTGCTGTCTTTCGGAAATGCCGCCTGCGTTTGATGCACATTCATCCAATAGAAAAATAAGGCGGCAGCTACGATGAAACTAGTAGTTAGTAGAATCAGTCGTTTTCGCATGGTTATCCTTTTCCCCTTTCACATGTTTCAGGAATCTTATCATAAAATCCTCAAAAAAGTTCTAAAAGTGACTTGTGATTTCTACATTAGAAGAGGTATGTATTTGATGAGAGCGGACAAGCTGTTTGGCTTGGCGAATTCTTGGCAGGTGGGAAGGAGACTTATGAAGAAGAAGTGGCTTGTTTTCTGGGGGCTAGTTTTTATTGCGTATTGCATTGCTGTTTATTATTATATTTTTCATTGGAGCGATACGAGCATTCCGAGTTCCTTGCAAGGTTCAGCAGTTGATCCACAAACATTTATGAGTAAAGAGCAACTGGCACAAAGTAATCATTACTCCAATGTGAAAAATCTCTTGTTTTTTGTATTAACACCATTGGAATGGCTCTTTTATGTGAGTGTGTTGGTATTTGGGGTATCACGCTCCTTAGAAAATTGGAGTATGAAGAAGGGAAGAGGGCTGCGGACAATTAGCTATGTCGTCGCGCTATCTTTCATTACCTTTTTATTTTTTCTTCCGATTAAATTTTATAGCTATCGTTTAGGTGTTCTCTACAATTTATCCACACAATCAATCGCATCATGGTTACAGGATAGTGTGATAGACTTTGTCGTGGATTTAGCCTATTTAACAGTGACTGCGCTGGTGTTATTTTGGCTGATTCGTCGCTTCGGGCGCAAATGGTGGTTTTATGCGTGGATTTTGACAGTTCCGTTTACCATTTTCATGATGTTTATTCAACCAGTAGTGATTGATCCACTCTACAATGATTTTTATCAGCTTAAAGATAAGGCGCTCGAACAAAAAATTCTGTCAATTGCTCACCGTGCAAACATTCCTGCAGAACACGTGTTTGAAGTGAATATGTCGGAGAAGACAAACACACTCAACGCCTATGTCACAGGTATTGGGGCAAATTCACGGATTGTACTTTGGGATACGACACTCGAAAAACTATCTGATGATGAAATTCTGTTTGTGATGGCACATGAAATGGGACACTATGTGAAAAAAGATATTTACCAAGGAATGGGCATCTATCTAGCAGCAAGTTTTGTTGGTTTATGGCTTGTAAGTGTAGTACTCTCGGCAGTGCTTGCGAAAAAAAATAATCAAATGGGGCTCACGTCTCATCGTGATATGAGTGTTTTACCATTTATCCTGTTACTCATCTCTATCTTGTCATTTATCTACAGTCCAATTGACAATAGCTTTTCCAGAATGCAAGAATCGCGAGCAGATCGGTATGCATTAGAAATGACACACGATCCTGAATCAGGTGTTAGCTCGTTTCAAAAGCTGTCATCCTTCGGGCTTACACAGGTCAACCCACCGTTTTTAGTCAAATTATTTCGCTATGGCCATCCAACAATGCTCGAAAGACTCATTAAGATGGATGCCGCTGACTCGAAATAATCGTCTTTGAAATGATCCCCCGATGCCATGTGTGAACAGACATTTGGCATTAGGGGATGTCCATTAAGTGAATCATCTGAGTATCCGAATGCGGTAGGCAATGAATCTCGTTTCATGCCGTTTCTGGTGTAGTTGATTTTTGAACTATATCAGGAGGTAATGCTACTCAGAAGGTTGAAGCTGTTTTGGGCATAAATATAAAGTGATTGATCTTAAATGAGCAAATAAAAGCTTGGTTTGCCAATCCCCAGCGTCAGCACCTGACTATACAAAATTTAAAAAGCAAGAGTCCTGTGACTCTTGCTTTTAAATGTACAACGTTGGTTCACGAGATAAATCGCTATTTTGGATAAGACTGAACGCGTACTTGCATGAAATAGCCACCTGAGTGCATGAGGGATGCTTACGAATAATACTGCTACTAGGAAATGTGGGTATGTAGCCCTGCATCCTATTTTCCTAAAATGTGTTCGTAAATCCTAAGCTCGGTGGTGGCTTTGATGAAGCAGTCCTTATCACCTGAGTCAAGGGCATCTTCAATGGCTTTTTGGAGCTCTTTTACCTTCATATTTAATAGTGCCTCATGTTGTAACATTTCCAAAAGGATGTCGTCGACACCGGCAACATGTTGAGTGGATTGATCCCGATGATTGTGTGGATTCATTTTCTCTTGTTCCATGTTATCCCTCCGTTGCTTTCTTGCATTATATGAGCACAGAATTCAGAATAGTATGGGACAAGCCTAGGAAATTAAAAAAACCTGTTCAGTGCGTATTCGTCCCGTTAATGGAACGAACGGTTCGTGGGCAGATGAGAAGTGGGCTAGCAAATGCCGTTTTGTGCTTTTAGCATAAATCGGGAAATGTGTTTGATCCGCACCTCTATAAGTGAGGGTATCATCCGCTTTTTTGATAAGATCATCAGCGTTTTCTGGTGTGTAATTATTTCTTAAGTTGCGGGTCCGAAGAGGGTATAAGTTTGCCACTACTTTGATATGATTTATCAGATGGAAGGTGGCTTTTACTGTGGACATTTAAGGTAGATCCTGTTAGTCTTAAGGTACTAATAAAACAAGAATTTCATGGCTGTTTAGGCGAACAGTACTTTTGCCTATAAATGAAGATTGTTGTTACAAAGGTCGAAGCTACTACATGGATAGGATATGCATTTTCACATTGCAACCCTAGAAGTGTGGAGATAAAGTCAATTTGAAGTGAAGCAACCGTAGAAAATTTTGCACAATTCTTTCTTATTAACATTAGCGTGTACAGTATATTTACTGCCGCACTGGAATTGCATCAAAATCTTCAAATCACCTCCGAAACACTTTATCAACACATAGAAGATGATGTGGTTTACGGTGAGGAGTTGCGATGGAGTTTTTTGACACAATCAAAGAGTGGTTTACATATGACCGGTTACTGAGCTTAATTAATCAATACCAAGCTTTTGGTCTTGGCGTGGCATTTTTATTACCGTTTCTGGATGCTTTTTTGTTGATATTTCCGTTTTTTGTTGTGATTGTTGCCAATATTGCTGCTTTTGGTTTTTGGACGGGTGTACTGATTTCATGGGCCGGAAATGTTTGTGGCACGCTATTTGTCTTCTTTCTTGTTAGGCGGTTTGGTCAGGGGAGAATTAATCGCTACCTTTACAAGCCAGGAAAAAGCCATCCGATTATGAATTGGGTAGATCGAAGTGGGTTTGGGCCAATTTTTTTACTTCTTTGTCTACCGTTTACACCTTCGTTTATTGTCAATATTTTTGCAGGTTTATCAAGAGTGAGTCCTGTTCCTTATTTTTTAGCTGTGATTCTTGGGAAATTTGTGATGGTTCTAACGGTCGGCTATGTCGGAAAGGATTTGCATTCGTTAATCACAAATCCTATAAAAACAATCGTTATCGTTCTTGTCATGGGTGCACTATGGTATATTGGGAAGCGTTTTGAAAGAAAAATGGTTTAGACTAAACTTTAGATGCAGGAGCATTAGCTATGGGAAGCGAATTAAAAAGTGAACTAAAAGAGTGGACGGTTGCTCTCTTGATTGGCTTCATCATTTTCTTACTAATCCGATTCTTTATCTTCGCGCCTTATCGCATTGACGGCGATTCCATGAGCGCAACACTTGAGAACAACGATAAAGTACTGATCTGGAAATTATTTTATAATGACAATAATGTTGACCGCTTTGATATTGTTGTGTTTAAGGCAAATGAGAAGGAAAATTATATTAAACGGGTGATTGGTCTTCCTGGGGAAACAGTTGAATATAAGGATGATCGATTGTATATTGACGGAGAATATGTGCCTGAACCGTTTCTGAACGATGAACATGCTAATATGGCTTCTGGGCAGCAATTTACAAACGATTTCACACTGGAAGAAGTAGCAAATGTGGATGTGATTCCTGAAGGCCATGTACTTGTACTGGGGGATAATCGCCTTAATAGTTATGATAGTAGGCATTATGGTCTAGTGCCGATTGATGAATTAATGGGTGAAGCAAAGTTTCGTTTTTGGCCACTTGGTGAAATGACTAGAAACTTTAATTAAATGCTGGCGAAATGCCAGTTTTTCTATATATGCAAGGTCACTCTTTAGTTGATGAGCTTGAAGGGACCTGAATATGATCATACAATGCTGATGAAGGACTGATAACTGATGATTGTACTAAGTGCGCAGCAAGTGGGTTGTAATTTTGTTGGCAGTGATATTTTTCATGATGTTACATTTGACGTACACGATCAGGACCGGATAGGAATTGTTGGCCGTAATGGGTGTGGTAAGTCATCCCTAGCCCGGATCATTGCGGGTTTTGATAAGCCTGACGCAGGCACTGTTAGTCTGAATAAAGGGGCAACTATTGGCTACCTAGCGCAAATTCCGACTTACGCTGATGAAATGAAAGTCATTGACGTGCTGAATGCTGCTTTTGAACAGGTGCAGGTTCTTGCGGCTAAACTAGCACAATGTGAAGCATTGATGGGGACCGTGACGGAGCCAAAAGAGCTTGACAAGCTACTATTGAAATATGGGTCGCTTCAAGAATCCTTTACAATGCTGGACGGCTATGCGGCAGCTAGCAAAGTCATGAGTGTCGCCAATGGCTTGCAAATTAGTCATCTACTAGAATCGCCATTTGTGACACTCAGTGGTGGTGTGCAAACGAAGATTTGTTTAGGCTATACCCTATTAAAAAACCCAACGATTTTATTGCTTGATGAGCCTACAAACCATTTGGATATTCGGGCTGTTGAATGGTTAGAAGACTATTTACGAGACTATGTTGGTGCGGTGATCATCATTTCACATGACCGCTATTTTCTTGATAAAACAGTGACGAAAATAGCTGATATCGAAGACGGTGAACTGACGTTGTATCATGGCAACTATTCGGCATTTGCGATTGAAAAAGAAAAACGGTTGATTGATCAATTCAAGGCATTTCAAGAACAACAGAGCAAAATGAAAAAGATACGTGAAGCGATTAAACGGTTACGTGAATGGGCGAATCAAGCGAATCCGCCAAGTGAGGCCTTGCACAGAAGGGCAACCAATATGCAGCGGGCACTAGACCGAATGGTCAAGATTAAGAAGCCTGTTCTTGAGGCGAGAAAGATGGGACTAGCGTTAGAATCAGGGAATCGTAGCGGGAAAGATGTTGTGACGCTGACCGATATAAGTAAGGGGTTTGCTGAGCGGACACTATTTGCAGAGGCCTCGATGCATATCCAGTTCGGTGATCATGTCGCCATCGTTGGTGATAATGGTTCGGGAAAATCAACGATTCTGAAAATGATTCTTGGTGAAGAAACAGCTTGTAGTGGGATTGTGCATGTCGGGAGTCAGGTGCGGATTGGCTATCTATCACAGCATTTATTTACGAATGATTCTAAGATGACAGTTCTTGAAGCACTCCGGGACCAAGTTGTAGTGACTGAGGGGGAAGCGAGAAATATCCTTGCGAAATTCCTGTTTTACGGTGCTAATGTGTTTCAGAAAGTAGGCCGCTTGAGTGGTGGTGAGCGAATGCGGTTACGCCTGGCACAGTTGATGTACCAAGATATCAACTTTCTGATATTAGACGAGCCTACGAATCATTTGGATATTGATTCTCGCGAAGTACTAGAAGAAGCATTGGAGGATTTTGAGGGAACGGTGCTTGTGGTTTCGCACGATCGTTATTTACTGAATAAACTATTTAATCGAACCTATTGGATTCAAAATGGTCAACTAGACTATTTTCCGGGAAATTATTCTTGGGCACGGGAACGGAATCATAGTGACGTCTAGTTGTAGTGTTTTTTCTGATAGAAAACTGGAGGTAATGGTAGTTGAAATATGAATGGATAGATGATTACGTACTAGCAAAGGCAGCAGTGCAGAAGGATTTAAAGGTGGAATGGCGTACAACAAATTATTTACTGAAGGGCAAAATATTTTGTATGATTGGTGGCGACAAGTACGGTGATCCGATTGTTTCACTTAAGTGTGATCCTTTTCTTGCAGAGCGGTTCCGTGAAGAGTATGAGGCGATCGTTCCGGGTTACCACTTGAATAAAACGCACTGGAACTCTGTCTATTTTTCAGGCAATGTGCCAGATGAAGTGATGAAGAAAATGATTGATATGTCGTATGAGCTTGTTTTCAAATCGCTGACAAAAAAGTTGCAGAAAGAGATTGCTGGTACCCAATCTGAATAATTGTGTGACCGGATATGTGCACGATACTTATCAGAATAATGACAAGGAAGGATCAGCACTTTGTCACTTGGGGATTGGTGCTTGATGCAACATGAAATCCGAATTGCTTGCCCAATTGTCGAAAACGCAATGTAGAAATTTTGAAGAGCCAATAAGTGATGGGATTCGGTTTTTGATATTGAGCTTCGTACAGAGATGAATTTTTTCATGGAAATGTTGATCTGGGTTATTCATTTGAACAAGCAATGGCAGTCTTTATACGATTCTTATGTCACCATTAATATAAAACAATTATTTTGTGTGTGAAATGGGAGAAAGTACATGAGTAGGAAGAAGGCTGTTTTGGCAATTCTTTTGCCCAGCGTTTTATGAATCATCCAGAGTATGAAGAATAATGGTATTGTTGGAATTGCCGCGCGTGTTTGGAATGACAACGGCATATTTTGGCTCGTTGGTAATGGTGGGGTTATGATTCAGGTGCAAGGCGCTACTCCGCCCTGGATAACCTGCATCTATTTGAAGCGCGCATCAAACAAAAACTAGCAAGGATTAATCAGGTCTTAGAGAATGCACGCGGGCGGCAAGGCTTTATGTACATTACTAAGTTGAGCTACAGGGCAAGACCTTTTCACTCAGTTCAAGATTATGCTGGTACCACTCAACAACGCCTATTGAACCGTTTCTATGAATTTAATATCCGAAATTTAAGTGGAATTTATCCAATGGATTTTTATGAATGCGATTATTGCGACAAATACCATTTGATCTATAGCGTAAAGGAAACGTCCATTCATTGAGTAAAAAATGGTTGGACGTTTTTGTGATGCCTATTGTGCGATCAGCTTATCGACCCGGAAACGTAAGACCGTTTTCATTTTATCTTCAGCCACTTTTCTCGGGTCCGATAAGTAGATTTCTCGATGCCTTTTTTCGGCACGTTGATGGCCGTTTTCCGCGCAAAAGTTCTCCATTAGGGCAAAACTGATTGGTTCATCACGATAAGGACCAATATGCATCATTTGCACAGATAAGCCCTCGTGGTGCGAGGTGAAAGTGACATCTACTAGTCTTGGGTTTTTCTTTTTTGCCATTGTCTCTTGGATGAATTTATCCGCAAGTTGATTGGTTAAAAAGGCTGGCTGGCGGATCATCAGTGTGTATTTGAAGTTATCTCGATCTGTGCTGGGTTTTGAGTAATCAAGTAAATCCCAAATGCCTTCTAGCGGAAATACTGTGTATTCGTAGTAACCGCTTGGCACAGGTTCCTTTTTGTAGGACATTTTCACGCTATAGCTGAGTGTATAGAGCGCTTCTACTGCTTGCTCAAAGTTTACATGATCCGGTGAACCCTCACCTGTGATTTGGAAGAATGACATTTCGGGTACGTCGACAATACTGGGCGTGGCTTTGGGAAGGTATAGGTTTTTGTATGTTTTTCTGTATTCGATTTTTGTCATGGATTGATGTCCCCTTTGAATGTTATCGGTGATTCGTTTGTTGGTTTCCCTTACAAGTGTACACTTTGTGGTGAGGGGAATGTCAATAGGCGTGGGTTTAGCTTTTTTGCATAATTCAACAGGGACGATGCTTGTTAAATCTTTCGCGGTTTGTGTAATTCATCAGAATGGTTACTTTAGTCCGAATCATTGCTAGTCATTCGGTTCTTTTAAGTAGGCAGGATATTGCGATTTTGCTAAGTTGGGCCTATTTTCATCCAACACTTTCGTTACATTTAATCAACTAGCTTTATTCATTTTATAATTCGTTTTAAATTTATTGGTTCTTTTTTTGAATTTTAATCCATTTTACCGTTGTGGTTTCCTGAAAAGTAAGTGTATAATTACTTGTGTAGGAATATTAGGGGAAATTTCTCAATGATTCCGTGTTTTAATTGTCAGGGGGGGATAGATTACAAATTTCTTTTGATATCACACTGCATATTTACGTACAATCTGCGGTGAAGAACGATTTATACGTTATCAATCCGTGCGTCATGAAGTCTTACATAAATACGGTACTGCTGTACGATGTTGTAATTTGCTCATATTAGGTTTATAGACTACTAGGGACTTGTGATACCTCGGGACACTGTAGACCACATCTACTAGAGCAATAGTAGCAAGTAAAGTCAGTTAGTATCTTCAAAATTGGGGGAGAAAAATGAATAAATTAAAGAAATTTCAACTGGTGTTATTGATCATTGTTTTTGTTACAGCTCAACTACTTCCGCAAACTACGGCATTTGCAACAGCTTCACCGGGTTCCACTAAAGCATTCGTCGTTGAGGATGGAAAAAGTAAGGAGGAGTTGGCGAACACATTACTAGGTTCTGGAGTTACAGTATCGAATATTAGATTTCAGGGTACAACCACTTCTGCAGGTACGTTTAGTGGCGGCGGTAGTATTTTCGGTTTGGATAGCGGAATCATTCTTAGTACAGGTAAGGCAGTTGGTGTATTAGGTCCTAATAACCTTGATCTAGTAACTTCTACAGAATACGTAGCAGCCGGTGACGAAGATTTAGATGGACTTGTTACAGATGGTACATTTGATGCTACTGCTCTAGAGTTTGATTTTATCCCTACAACAAATAACATTACTTTCACCTATTGTTTTGCGTCAGAGGAATACAATTTTACTTTTGGGGAATATAACGATGTTTTTGCATTGTATGTTAATGGTGTCAACATGGCGTTGGTTCCAGGAACTAATGACCTCGTTTCAGTTACG
Organism: Caryophanales bacterium; assembly: GCA_031554215.1. GTDB lineage: Bacteria > Bacillota > Bacilli > JARBTR01 > JARBTR01 > JAVBKE01. The sequence continues at coordinate 16,518 of JAVBKF010000241.1, read as the reverse complement.
TCGATAAATAGCGACAAGAACTCGCAATACTTTAATAATAATATGGTAACACCATTCCCTTATTATACGACTATGAACGGATTTACAAAAGAAATGAAGGTGAGTGCTCCCGTAAATGCTAATCAGGTAAATCATATCAAACTAGTGATCGCTGATAGCTACGATGATGAGATTGATTCCAATATACTCATCAGCGCACTGAGCGCAACTCCGCCAGAGGATATCTACAAAGTAACGACAGAAGCGGTTAATGGAACAGTTACAGGTGCGGGAGATTATACAGAAGATGAAATAGTTGTCCTGAATGCAAAGCCAGCAGCGGGATATGAGTTTATCGGCTGGGAAAGTGATGATATTATCATTGCAGATCCTTTAGACCCATCATTGAGCTTTTCAATGCCAGCAGAAGATGTCCATGTAAAAGCTAAATTTGCTAAACCTTCTTTTAGCTTAAGTTATGATGGCAATGGTAGTACAAGTGGCGTAGTCCCTGCAAAGGCAGACTATGAAACAGCGAGTACGGTCAACGTTTCAAGCAAAGGGAATTTAGAGAGAAAAGGCTATACATTCACGGGGTGGAACACAGCGGCAAACGGCAGTGGAACGGCCTATCCAGCTGGTGGGACTTTGACTATGCCAGCAAAAGATATTACGCTTTATGCCCAATGGGAGCTAAATAATCACAAAATGATGTATGATGGCAATGGCAGTACCGGAGGCGAAGCTCCGGCGGTTCCGACAAACTATGACTTTGATAAATCTGTTTCTGTACTTGGAAATAGTAATGTACAGCCTTATGAAAAAACTGGGTATACATTCACGGGTTGGAATACAAAGGCAGATGGTAGTGGTGCTGCCTATACAGGTTCAGGCACAGAAACATTTAAAATGCCTGACAAAGATGTGACACTGTATGCCCAATGGAAAATCAATCAACATGAAGTGAAATATGACGGAAATGGAAATACTGGTGGGATAGCACCAGCAGCTCCAGAGACTTATGACGTTAATGAAACAGTTACAGTACTTGGGAACAGTAATCCTGCTCCATATGAAAAGTCCGGTTTTACATTCACAGGATGGAACACAAAAGCAGATGGTACAGGAGAAGCTTATACAGGATCAAGCGAAGAAACATTCAAAATGCCTGACAAAAATGTGACGTTGTATGCCCAGTGGAAAATGGACAAACGCGTAGTGACGTATGATGGTAATGGTAGTACTAGCGGAGTAGCACCGGCAGAGGCAACAATCTGCGACCTAAACGAAACAGTCACAGTGTTAGGGAATACCAATGTAATGCCATATGAAAAGACTGGCTATACATTCACAGGATGGAATACAAACGCAGATGGCACAGGAGAAGCTTACGCAGGAACAGGCGAAGAAACATTCAAAATGCCTGACAAAAATGTGACGCTGTATGCCCAGTGGAAACCAAATCAACATGAAGTGAAATATGATGGTAACGGCAGTTCAGGGGGCGTGGCACCAACTTTACCAAAAACCTATAATTTTGATGAAACAGTCGCTGTATTGGGGAATAAAGGTGAAACACTTTATGAAAAGACTGGCTACACATTCACAGGATGGAACACAAAAGCGGATGGTACAGGAGAAGCTTATACAGGAACAGGCGCGGAAACGTTTAAAATGCCTGACAAAAATGTAACGCTGTATGCGCAGTGGGAACTCAATCAGTATGAAGTAAAATATGATGGAAATGGAAGTACGGCTGGAGTAGGACCAGCAGAAGCAACAGCTTATGACGTTGATGAAATAGTCACAGTGCTAGGCAACACCAGTGAAAATCCGTATGAAAAAACCGGCTACACATTCACAGGATGGAACACAAAAGCGGATGGGACAGGGATTTCCTACACAAAATCAGGTACAGAAACATTCAATATGCCAACTGAGGACGTTACCTTATATGCACAGTGGGGAGTAATGCCAAAGCCGATTGCTACACCACAAGTGAATAGTCCAAAGGCCAATAGTCCAAAGACGGGAAATTCTATGAATGGTCAATCTCTAGCTTTATTCAGTTTACTTACGGCGGGGATTTTCATCGTATTATTAAGAAGAAAAGACGTGAAATCCAGCTGAAATTCCTTAAAACAACAATAGATTCAATCATGATTCAAATTTAATCGGTTTCATCCAAGTAATTGATCAGTGAAACGAAAACAGATGGTTCCAGATCATACCACCAATAAATGCAACTGGTTTTGTATTGTAGAATCAAATGGCATTGTTGTACACAAAAATAAAGCCTCCAAATCCCAATTCAAAAGATTGATCGGGAGTTGGAGGTTTTTTTGCATACTGATTGAATAAATGTCTTAGCGGTAGCATGTGTATTGAAATAGAAGATTTATTCTTTAATCTCCGTGAATGTTAAATACGATCAGTCTATTATTCGATAAATAGTTGACTAGGGTGTGTCTGAAAAAGATTTATGAAGAATCTTTTTGCTGTACTTTGCCCTAAAAAAGTCATAGCAGTACTTTGTTGCTAAGCTTCCTAGGGCGACGTGTGCTGTCCCTTCTGTTTGCTAAATCGAAGATTTAGAACGCAAACAGCAAATATTCACGGGTACTTGTGGTTTTTTCCGCGATACGCTAATTTGCATCGCAACGTGTAAGTCAAAACAGTCTGAAACGATAGTGAAGCAACTGTTGATGCTCACCACGCTAATCGAGAGATTCTTGTCAAAACCCTTTCAAACTATTTTTCAGCGACCCCTTTGTAAATTTAGTACAAGTGGCATTGAATTGTGCTATCCAGAAGGTAGTCGATCATTGACAATGAAAATGCCTATTTGTCATTAATTTGTTACAGCTAACGAAAAGGTGCCTGAATACCAATGAAAGAAAAGCGCAATCTAGATAAAAGCGTTTCAGAAGAGCATCCGTGGAAAACAAGTTAGTTTCATATCATGCGGGCTAGCTTTAACGATCTAAAATAACATCGTTTTATGAAAAGGACTTTATGTAAATCGCCAGACAATCAGTGAACTCAGAGGGCGTGTATGCCGTCTTCAAAGCGAGAACTGGTAGCCAAATTGAACTAAAGGAGAACCAAGTTCGGGATTTTAATAGGCAACATCAACTACAAACAATCATCAGCAGAGCTGGAAAAAGATTCTGCTTGGAAGCCTCCTCTTTCCACTTCTCAGTCTGCTATAATAGTTGTTAACGAAAAGGATTTTTCAGAAAGGTATGTAGACCGATGACATTGCAGTTCTACTTAGGGAGAACCGGAACAGGCAAGACGTTCCAGATGATTGAAGAGATGAAATTAGAACTCCAATCGGCACCGCTTGGTGATCCGATTATTTACATTGTACCTGATCAGATGTCGTTCCAAGCAGAGAGCGAGCTGATAGCAAGTCCAAAGCTACCCGGTATGATGCGAGCACAAGTATACAGTTTCTCGCGGTTAGCGTGGCTGGTTCTTGGTCAAACTGGTGGGATTACGCGCACGCACATCAATAAAGTCGGTGCGCATATGATGCTCAGGCAGATTCTAGATGAAAAGAAAGCACAATTACAAATTTATCAAAATGCCGCTGATAAAACAGGTTTTATCGAAAATCTTGAGCAACTATTCACCGAGTATAAGCGCTATGATATTACCCATGATGCGTTATCGTTGTTATCACTGAATGAACCAACCTCGACATTGCGTGCCAAACTGTCCGATATGTCGGAAATCTATGAAACCTACGTCATGCGATTGTCAGGGCATTATTTGGACGGCGAGGATCATTTTCGTTTACTCGCGGAAAAGATTCCTCAATCACATTATTTACGTGGGGCCACGATTTATATTGATGGGTTTCATGGTTTTACGCCACTTGAAAAGAACATCATCGAGCAGTTGTTACTGCATTGTCAAAAGGTTACTGTAGCATTAACGCTCGATAAACCTTACAAAAAGGCAAGTCCTGAGCCTCATCAGTTTTTTCGGATGACTGGGGACACGTATTACCAGTTATCTCAACTTGCTAGGTTGCATCAAATTGAGGAGGTACCAGCCTTGCTGTTTCATGAGAATCAGCGCGCCACCGGCAATCCAAGTTTACATCATTTGGAGCGGTACTTTACGAAACGACCTGCTGCGAAGTTTACAGAGAAAGCTGCGGTTACTGTGTTGTCAGCACATTCTCGTCGTGTGGAAATTGAAACGGTGGCACAGCAGATTCTTACGCTAGTACGCGGGGGCCATCGTTATCGTGACATTGTTGTGTTAATGCGTAATAGTGATGCTTATAGTACGCTGATTCAAACAGTTTTTAAGGATGTCGATATTCCTTACTTTATTGATCAGAAAGGGCCGATGAATCACCATCCTTTAATTGAGTTTGTTCAGGCAGTTCTCGGGATTGTTGAAACTGATTATGCTTTTGACCCGATGTTTAGGGCACTAAAGACTGATTTATTCGCAGGTGATGTGAGTGATCTTCCTATTTACAGAGAGCGTATTTCCCGGATGGAGAATTATGTGCTATCGCGCGGGATTCGCGGGAAGCAGTGGGGGAGCGAATGGACGTTTAAGGTTCAAAAGATGATGGAACCCTGGCATTCAGTTCAAACAGACAAGGAAATTGCGGTCCAAACAGAGCTAAATCAGTTGCGTGCTTCCATTTTTAGACCACTAAACAAGCTTGTTACTGCATTGAAGGTAGGAACAACAACAACTGATTTTGTTACGGCAATGGTTCAACTATTAATGGATTGTCAGATTGACAAGCAGTTAGACCAAGCGATTTTGCGTGATGAGGCGGCTGGCGATTTAGCACGTGCGAGAGAGCACAAGCAAGCATGGAGTGGGTTAATCGGTCTATTCGATCAACTCGTGGACATTTGTGGTGATGAAAAGCATCAGTTTCAGGCGTTTAAGAAAATGGTCGAAAGTGGTCTGGATGCGCTAAAGTTCTCTCATTTACCGCCATCACTCGATCAAGTGATTGTTGGCAATCTTGATTCATCGAAACCGCAAAATGTGCAGTTTGCCTTTATCATTGGACTAAATGAGGGCGTATTACCGAAACGAATGAGTGAGTCTGGCGTATTGACCGAGGAAGATCGCTCCAAAATTGCTCAGGCAGGTGTTCGGCTTGCCCCAAGTGCAGAAGTACAACTCTATGATGAAGATTTCGTTGCCTACATGACATTTACTTTGGCAAAAAAGCATACCTTTTTCTCTTATCCAATCGCAGATGATGAAGGGAAGAGTTTGCTCGCCTCAAGCTATATCAAAAGAATAAAGGAAATGTTTCCACAGGCAGAGGCGTTGTATGCATCAACTGATTTTGCTAGTGATCATGAACCCATGCAGCTAAAAACAGTTACACATACGAACGCTACATTGAAGTATTTGACCAAGCAGTTGCAACGGGTCAAAAACCATGAGTCAATTTCCCCGCTTTGGTGGGATGTGTATAACCACTACATGCATGATCCAAGTAAGAAGGATGCAGCCGTTTTCGTATTATCGAGCCTTTTTCATCAGAACGTGTCCGAGCCATTGTCACCTGATGTGGTTGAGCAAATGTATACGAATACGATCAGTGGTTCTGTATCACAAATTGAAATGTTTAATCGTTGTCCATTTTCTTATTTCTCAAAATACGGGCTCCAGTTAAAAGAGCGACCTGTCTATCAGTTTGATGCTCCGCAGCTAGGAACATTCTTTCATGAGTCGATCAAAACGGTGGCAGATGAGTTGACCGTGAATGGTTTATCTTGGAAAGAGCTTAATCATGACTATTGTGAGTACCTCGCAGAAAGAGCAGCAGAAAAGATTGCCCCTTTTCTTCAAAATAAATTGTTATTTTCCTCAGAACGAATGCGTTTTTTGAAATATAAATTTACTGAAGTGATCAAGAAAACGACGGTGGCAATTAGTCAGCAGTCAAAAGAGAGCGAGTTTACACCTGTTGGATTTGAAATTCCATTTGGTACAACAGATGCGTTGATCCCGCCAATGATCATTCCGCTGGACAATGGTAAACAAATGGCGCTTAATGGGCGGATTGATCGGGTTGACTATTTAGCGGATCAGCAAACAGGGCAGGGGTTTTTAAGTGTGATTGATTATAAGTCAAGGGGAATGGCACTGAATTATGCTGAGATTTATGCTGGTATTTCAATGCAGTTACTGACCTATTTGGGGGTTGTTGTCAAGCATTCGGACAAATTAGTTATGCCGGGTATGGCACCTGCTGGTGCACTGTATTTCCATATGCATAATCCGATGATTGCCGAGCAAAGCACACCACTTGATCCATCTGCATTAGAGCGAACTTGGATGAAGGATTTCAAAATGAGTGGTTTATTATTGAGTGACCTTGAGGTGCTGCAGAAAATGGATACTGGTCTGAGTGGGCAATCACATTCTGATATATTGCCGGTTGCATTCAAGAAAGATGGTGGGCATAGTAGCCACTCGAAAGTGGCCACAAGTGAGCAAATATCGCTACTGATGAAGCATACTGAGCACATCTACCAGCGGAGTGGTAATCAGATTCTTGCTGGGCATACCGAGATAAATCCTTACCAGATGAAGAATCGAAACAATTGTACGTTCTGCGATTATAAAACGATCTGTCAGTTTGACCGTGCCTTGCCTGAAAATCAGTTCCGTGAACTTGAACCATTAACATTGGAAAAAACGACAGAGAAGATTGCGGCGGAATCTATCAACAGTACCAAGACTAAGGAACACTGATTGGAAGTGGTGTTCGGTTCGTGTTATTTGTGCGATTAATGTAGGGGGAAGTTGAGGTTGTTCTATTGTGAAATAGCACTTGGCCATGGTGTAGGGCTGTAGTACATTGGCTACGAAGAAGAAATCGTCTGTCGCAATGTTTAAATGGCAGGCTGTTTGACCGCAAGTGATTGGTTACTTTGCGGTGGGGGTACAGTTCAGATCAACAAGTAAAGAGGGTTCCTTATGAATAATTTAAATGAAATTCCCGTTAAAAGCGAAAAAGAGCAGTGGACCGATGCCCAGTGGCAAGCAATCCATGCGTCAGGTTCTGATATGTTAGTAGCCGCAGCTGCGGGTAGTGGGAAAACGGCTGTGCTTGTGCAGCGAATTATTGAGAAAGTATTGAATCGAAATGGGCAACAGCTATCTACTGTTGCTATGGTTCGGTCCGATAGCGAGGCGTCTGCTGAAACAATGACAAACGAAAGCGAAGTCCGCCTTCCGGCGAGTGACCATGACGACCTACAGGGGATAACCGGCAATGACCAACGATCCATTGCTAGTCTATCTAATGAAGCAAACGCGCTGGATGGACAAACTGCATTTGACTTTGATGTATTGCTTTCAGATGAAACAGTGGGTAGACAATCAGAAGCTGACATCGTGCCAGAGCCAGAGATAGGGCAGGCACAGGAGGCAGTGTCAAGGGCCGCCTCCTTGATCACGGGTGGTTCTGACTATCAAACAAAGGCGTTTCATGCAAATCAAGCAGGATTCATTGACATTGACCGCCTACTTGTGATGACCTTTACCAATGCGGCTGCTGCAGAAATGCGAGAACGAATTGGCATGGCACTGGAAGCAGAGCTTGAGAGAAATCCGACATCAACGCACTTGCGCCGTCAATTTAGTTTGCTCAATAAGGCCCACATTTCTACAATTCATTCTTTTTGTATTGAGGTGATTCGGAGTCATTTCTATCGAATCGATATTGATCCTGGATTTCGGATTGCGAGTGATACAGAGCGATCATTACTACTTGATGAGGCGATTGAAACGCTCCTTGAGCGAGAATATGGCGAGGCGGATAATGCCGTCTTCTTGCAAGTCGTCAATTCGTTTTCAAATGACCGTAGTGATTTTGAATTGACACGTGTACTGACAAATTTGCTCGAGGGGGCGTTATCACATCCTAATCCAGCGATCTGGCTTGCGCAAATAGCTGCTTCTTACCAGGAAGCGGCAAGTGGGCGAGTGTCAGATTTGGCCGTTTATCCAATCCTACTCGCGGAGATTGATTTTGTCCTTGCCGGTGCGATCGAGGGGCTTACTTATGGGAAGCAATTAGCGATGGAGCCAAATGGTCCGTCTCCGCTTGCGGGTACACTTGGAGAAGATATCACTGCGATTAGTGAAATGAGGGCGTTATTACGAACGGACTGGGAAGCGGCACGCTTACAACTGGAACAAGGCTTGTTTCGTCGTGCGCCGTCTATTAAAGCGGGCTCCTGTGATCCTGTTTTGAAAACACGCGTCTCTGATTTACGTGCGACTGCACGGAGGCAAGTGAAAGAGTTGACTGGACACTATTTTGCCCGCCCGCTTGAACATTATTTACAGGATATCGCACAAATGTCGCCTGTTGCCGCAAAGCTCGCTACACTAGTGGATCAACTTCATCTCCTATTTGCAATGTTAAAAAAAGAGAAGAATCTCGTTGATTTCAGTGACTTAGAACATTTGGCTTTGGAGATTCTCACAACAAAGGAGAACGGGGTCGTTAAGCCATCCGAGATCGCACGCGAATATCAGGAGCATTTTGTTGAGGTGCTAGTCGATGAGTATCAGGACACCAACAATGTACAGGAAATGATATTGCAATGTATTAAAAAGCCTACTGAGGAGGCTGGAAATTTATTTATGGTGGGCGATGTGAAGCAGTCGATTTATCGTTTCAGGCTTGCGGACCCGGCTATATTTACTGCAAAGTATCAGCAGTTTACCTTTATACCGAGCGATACAGGACTTGTGATTGATTTGAATCAAAATTTTCGTAGTCGCAGTGAAGTTGTTGATGGCGTTAATTATATCTTCAAACGAATCATGAGCCGGCAAATCGGTGAGGTGAATTATGATCAAGATGCCAGTTTGAAAAAAGGGGCGCGTTTTCCCGATGATGGTGCCAGTTTCCCAACCGAGTTACATCTGCTTGACCAGGCGCAAACAGCTACAGCGAAGGTCGCTGCATCAACGCATGATGAACTCGGTGCAGTACTCGATCAGACAGATGATGAAGAAGCGGAACTAACTGCGGCCCGTCTTGAAACGCAAGAAATGGCGCAGGCAGTTTTGAGGTTAATGGCAGATGGGACTGAGGTATATGATTTGCGGAAGAAAACGTACCGACCACTTGAGTACCGCGATATCGTCATTCTCTATCGTTCGAGAACCTGGTATGCCGATTGTCTAGAATCATTTACAGAGCTAGGGATACCGATTTATGCTGAAATGAACCAAGGTTATTTTGAGACAACGGAAGTTAGTACCATGCTCAGTTTATTGAAAGTGATTGATAATCCGTATCAGGATATTCCACTTGCGGCAGTCTTGCGTTCACCGCTCGTTGGCTGTACATCGAACCAACTTGCGGAAATTAGATTGGCAATGCCGAGAGAACCATTCTATGAAGCGGTAAAAAGTTGCGCCTTAAATAGTAGCGGAGATCGCGGCTTGAAGGTGAAGCTCATTCGATTCTTGTCACGACTGGAAAAATGGACCAGAGATGCTAAACATGAGTCAGTGGCGCAATTGATTTGGACAGTCTATCGTGAGACCAATTTTGTCGATTTTGTAGCGGGATTACCTCGGGGAAAACAAAGGCAGACTAATTTACTGGGATTGTATACCCGCGCAAAAGAATTTGAGAATAGTTCATTCAGAGGGATTTTCCGTTTTCTTCGGTTTATTGATCGTTTACGTGAGCGAGGTGATGATCTGGGTGAAGTATCCAGCATTGGTGAACAAGAAAATGTGGTGCGCGTGATGTCGGTCCATGCGAGTAAGGGACTTGAGTTTCCCGTCGTATTAATAGGCGGACTAGCACGCCAGTTTAACAAGATAGATTTGCGGAGTCAGTACTTAATTGACAAGGATTTAGGTGTCGCCATGAAATATGTTGATACAGAGAAGCGGATCATGCGTGACTCCTTATTTCGGCGTGCATTGCTCCATAAAAAGCAGCTAGAGTCAGCATCGGAGGAAATGCGCGTGCTCTATGTAGCAATGACAAGAGCGAAAGAACGGCTACTGCTGTTTGCCACTGTCAAAAATGCAGAGAAAAATGTGCAACGTTGGGCGATTCATCAGCAAAATCCAGAGTGGTTGTTGTCTGGGAGTACAAGAGCGAATGCATCATGCTATCTTGATTGGATTGGTCCTGCATTGGTAGGACACTCTGCTGCTCAGTCATTATTAGAAACAGGATTTTCAGAGAATTATTACGATGGAAATTTGGCAACTACAACTAGAGATCATCCTTCAAAATGGCGATTAATTTACCGGAAAGTTGGGGAGCTAGATTGGACTATATCAGAAGAGGTGAGTCAGGATCATACAGATTTGCCGGAAGCGGTTCATCATTATGAAAAAGTAGACTTGCAATCGGAGCATCTTGAGCAAGTCGTTTTTCAAATGGATTGGCAGTATCCGTCAGTTGCCGCAACAAAATTTAAAGCCAAGCAGTCTGTGACTGAGATTAAGCGAATGAGCCAAGAGGCGGACGAGCTGGCGGCAGACGACTTACTGCCGGATGTCAGCGAAGAACGTTTTCGCGATCAAGGTGAGGTAAATTCTAGTTCAGAACCCGTGATGGCATTCAATCCGGCAACTGCACCTAACCCTGTAATGGAAGCGCTTCATGGTTCCGAGCAAACCCCGCCGGACGGGTTAGACGAGGATACGATCCAGTTAAGCTTTGACGTGTTACTTGATCCCAAACAAACGAATCAAGATAGGCTTGTAGTAGACGGAGGCGTAGAGGCGCTGCAGTTAGCTGAAATTACAAATAGTCAAACCGAGCAATCAGCGTCAGTAACGGGTCATACAGACAGGCTATCGAGTAGCCTACCGCGGCCGCGGTTTATGCAAGAACAAGCCATTACACCAGCTGAACGTGGGACTTTAATGCATTTGGTGATGGAGCATATTGATTTAGCGGGTGAAATTTCACTGGAAGCGATCACATCCTCAGTTGACGCACTTGTTCAAAGGGAACTGATCACCCCAGCACAAAGAGAAGTGATTAACTGCGAACAAGTGCTTCAGTTCTATCAATCAGGGATTGGGCAACAGGTGATTACAGCTGAGCATGTATGGCGAGAAATGCCATTCTCATTAATGGTTCCAGCATCCGAAGTCTATCCAAACTGGCAAGGCGGCAGTGAAAATATTCTTGTACAGGGCGTTATTGACTGTATGTTTCTCGGTCCGCATGACGAAATTGTACTCGTTGATTATAAAACGGACCGGATTGCGAGCAGTTTCACCGAAATGAAACCAGTGTTACAAGACCGTTACCAAAAGCAAATTGAATTATATACAAAAGCGATTGAGCAAATTACCAGAAAAAAAGTTTCAGTACGCTGCTTGTACTTTTTTGATGATGGTGGTAATGAATTATTGCTGTAACAGGCACTACTGACAAACCAGTACTGCAAATGCGTACCGATTACACTACGAAACCACTGATCTCCTGTGGGGATGCACACAAATACGATCAGGTAATGCAAATACCGTCCAAGTGTTGGGTGATGAAAGACGGATACTTCTGAGCCTGCCAAGAGCGAAGGAGAACGCACTTGCAAAAGAAGTCCGCGCCAAGTCTCTTTTATACAAAAAGGGATTTGGCGCGGACGATTGATGAAACATGCTGATCAAATTGTCAATTATTTGCCAAAATTGGCTGATCCACGGCATTGACATCAAGTGTGTTATTGATACTAATCGCATTATTTGTCAGAATGAAAGCGCCGGTGTTTCCAGCGCCTGATCCGGCAATACTTTTGGAAGCTGATTTCGGAGACATAATGAATGTGTCGCCGAACTGCAAGGCTCCGCCTCCCACATTAAATACCTGCACAGGCCCAACGATTGCTGGCATGATACCCCTCCTTCCAATTAGTTTCCTCACTTAAATAGCGCCGCCGACTTCGCAATTACCATCTATTTGTGATTTTGTCGTCGGGTTCGTTCGTCTATCTCGTTCCAAATGGCGAACGTTCATTGTGCGATTCTCCATATAAACGCTGTCACCGTTGCCAACCTGAAAGAATCCGTTATTGGAAACAGCTAATATTTTAACAGAAGGCACATGTAGACAAGGATTGATATGAATGAAATCCATTTGAATATCTTCATACAAAGGTTCAAACTCTGGTACTTCACGAAATACTTTTGGATTTGAAACACTGCCTTCTCGTCCAAAAAACAGTTCCTTTTCACGGTGCATTGCGTAAGTATAGCGGACACTATCCAAGTATTGTATGTCGCCAAGCGTTACTACGCTTGAGTAAGAGAGGATATTGATATCAATGTAGTCCACTTTCGACATCCGTTGCCACATTATTTCGCGCCTGGCGTAATCGCAGCGAAAGGTCCAATAATCAGAGATTCGGGCGGTGTATCAAAAGCAGAGAATAGCTGAATTGACTGTGTGTCACCAATTTTAAAAAGAGAAGAACTTGCAACTGCTAATAATTGAATCGTTCCGATTGTCATCTCTTCATTTGTTACTTGAAAAACCATCATCGTGAATCCCCCTTATAAAAAAATGAAAAAATAGAATCAGTAGTGCCCTACTTGTTTTACGGGCTTTCAAAGCCGTGGATGGGTTATTCAGATACCGATGGGCCTCTTGGATTATCATTAATAAATTTGAGAATAGCAAAATCAATATCGCGAATCAATTTCTCGCGAACGCGTTCGGTAATGAGCGGTAAACGCTCAACGGTTCGGTCATAAATAGGGGTTTGATCTAGGTAAAGGCTCGCGCGGTGTGGTAACTGTCTAAGAATATCTTGAATAATAAATTCAGCTACTTGCTCATTGATTGGACTGTCTTTTGTAATGGCCGACTCCTTTAGAAGTCTTGCGCGTTCTTTTTCGAGATACTGTGAGACGTCGCCAACAAGTTGTTGCACTAATAGTTCTCGGTCCTGAAATAGGAACGGTGTTAATGGGTTCTCGTGATTGACAGCTAATGCTTCTAAATTTTCTGCATCTGCCGGATTGAGTCCGATATTAAGGGTGCCTTCAAGTGTTTCCACCTTTAGCTGATCGAATTTATATTCTATTTTGTCCACATGAATAGCGGGTCGGTCGCCCAGTTCAGCAACTTTGATCCGTAACCGAGTGACTTCTTCTTCAAGCCGAGCAATTTTTTGATCTTGCATTTTCATCATTTCTTGTATCTGAAAAAGATATGCGTTCCAATCAAACTGCATTGAACCCGCCACCTTCCAAACAAAATACGCATTATGATGATTCTATGCAGGGCATTGCTTGGTTTAATCCCTTTTGTATTTGAAGGGGATTAACATATTCTTTTCTGCCTCAGTCGCCGGAGTAGCGTATCCTCCAGTGTTGGCAAGCTTTGACACTGGTTTAATAATCCCAGCGCTGCCGATTTGAAAAACACTGGAGTTGACAATGGCGCTAATTTTGATCATGTTAATCTGAATTGATTGTGTAATGTAGAAGTTCATTGTCATTCATTCCTCTCTTGCTTAGGTTAGAACGTGAAAGCAATCGGTTGATCAAATCCATCTTGGTCATACGTGTTTGTTGTGCTGTAATTGTTATCAATTGTGACCTTTTCACCAGTGTTAAAAGACCCCGCGCCTGCAAAGGCTTTAGACGTCGAAATCGGTGTCATTTTATAGACATCACCGACATTAAAAACACCAGCATTAGCAATCGATACAATCTGAATAACCCCAACAAGTGCGGGCATCGGTGCCACCTACTTTAGTTTGTGTCACTAATTTATGAACAATTGGGCAAAAGGGTGATGAAGATTCTGTAAAAGGCAGGAACAGCGAAGAAAAGCGACCAGAATAATGGCCACTGCCGGAATGAAATGAAGGAACGCTTCAAGCAATTTGATTGGCTGAATGGGAGAATTGGAAACTTGAGGGGGACCACTAGTTTGATTGACACAATTAGTAGTTGATATTCATCACAACCGCAAGTAATCGCTTCATTATTGATAGCGTTTGATTGACACAATTAGTTTGTCATCTAGAACGAACTGATTTTGTACCAGATTCCTTCTTCATCACCGCGTCATTGACTTCTTGCATGGACTCTTTCACAAGTAAGTAGGCGTTCAGTTCCTTCAATAGCTGCAGGAGCGTCGCTCGATGAATGAACGTTTCTTTCGATGTTGGCAGTGGTAAATTTTCAAAGTCATTGGTCATAACAGTCAACATTTCTCGGTTGGTTTTTGTACTTTTGAAATGGTGTAAACTATCGGTTAGCCCTAAAATAAACTGAGCAATTTTAACACTTTCCTCTGAGTGCGTTTTCACTGATTTTGCCAATTCATCAATCCTTTTTAAGATGCCGAGTTGGTCTTGACGCATATGGAAATATTGATAGAGCCGATCCTCATGTCTTAGGAAATGGTTTTCGATGTCGACAAAAGCAAGTGACTTTGCTCGGTCTATTTCTTTATGTAGTCCGTTTAGTACTTCGGTATTTTCCTCGTGCCCATACCCGTTAAGGTGTGAAGCAATTTGCTTGAATACCTTCCGGTAATCATCTTCAATCGCTATTTTTCGTTTCGCTAATGTTTCGGTGATATTCGGCATAAACAGATTCATGGAAAGTGCTGTTCCGCCCCCAATCGCTACTAGCCAAAAGGAATTCTTAATGACATCTAGCGTAATATCGCCAGAGACAAACAGGGCAAGAATGACCACGGCCCCGATGACAATCCCGTTTCTAATATTAAAAGTGACAGGAATCGGAATGTAGAAGAGGAATAACAAGCCTAGACCAAGAATGGTATAGCCAAATAAACTCAGGATGACAAGTGCTAGAATTGTCCCTGCTAGCGCACAAAAGAAAATATCTAAGGCAAATCTCAGTGACCGTCGTTTCGTTGGTTGAACACAAAGTATGGCGATGACACCGGCCGTTGTGTAACTCTCCAAATTGATTAGCATCGCCAAATAGACAGCAATCGGAACAGCCAAAGCTGTTTTGAAAGTACGATAACCAATACGGTATTTCATATGAATAGCAACTCCATTATAGTAAATATACCTTTAATCTTACTGCTATTTAACCTGATTCTCAAGGATGAATCGGTATTTTATAGCGGGTTTTATAGCAAAAGTGGCAGAATTAATCGGAATCACGCGATCACTATGTGATGTTCAACCAGAGCCGGTACTTGTCAATCCACTAAAATATCGTCACCGGTATGCGTGGTGCTCGATGGCGGATATCTCCGCAAATTCTTTTTGGATCAATTCAGCAAATACGATACAATAGAGTGAAGAAAAATACTGGTACGAGAGGAGCAAGAAAATGATTACACCTTTTATCAATTTTGATGGACAATGTCATGATGCAATCCATTTCTATGAAACAATATTTGAAGTAACCGATAAATTTGTGATGTACTACAAAGATGCACCAAACGCGGAGAAGCCAGTACCTAGCGGGATAGAGAATCATGTGATGCATGCAAGGCTATATCTAAATGGGACAAGTGTTTGGTTTGGTGATTCACCGGGCGGGATTACTCAAGGAGATATGATTACACTAGCGATACCGCTAGCAACTGTGCAGGAAGTAGAAGATACTTTTCAGAAGCTCGGCGAAGGGGGGACTATCTTAATGCCATTAGGACCACAATTTTACACGGAAATGTTTGGGTGTGTTCAGGATAAGTTTGGTGTAATTTGGCATATTATGTGCGCGGAGTCAGTGATTAATCCAAAGTGATCTCGTTCCTGGTAAGAAAGTTTGGGATACGCGCTCACACTGATGCACGCGTCAATTAGCAAACAGGTAGAGCATAATTGTTAGATAGCAATCATTCTCTACCTGTTTGTGATGATATTGTCAGGTAGCTATTGCCTTAGTGACAGGGTAAGTGGTACTACTAATTGTATGAAGTGCTCCTATTGATTATGGGAGAAATCGGCGCGATCAGAAAAACGAAAATTAATCCAAAGATGAATATTTTTGAAATAGGATTTCGTTTTGTCTACTATTCCTTTATAATGGAAAATGAAAGTAGGGAGATTATCTATGAAAGCTTATTTAGCTAGCCCATTGTTTTCAGAGTCTGAGCAATTATTTAATGAATACCTAGCTCTCAGCATTCGTTCTAGAATGCCGAAAATTGGTCTATATGTGCCGCAAGAAAATCTAGCTTTAAATGATAAGTCTGGCTATGCTGATAGCGCAACGATTTATAATGGTGATAACACTTACTTGGATGCATCAGAAGTGCTTTTCGCTGTGATTGATGGAACAGACATTGATCCCGGTGTAGCTGCTGAGGTTGGTCGATTTGCCCTGTTGCGTGAGCTTGAGATGGCGAAATCTGGTCGCTCGAAGAAGCAAATTTTCGGATTGTTCACAGATATCCGTGGCAAAGGACGAAACAACCAAAGCAAAATAGATGCCTTAATCGAAGATGGTGCGGAGAATCAATTTATTTATCGTAATTTGTATGTGATTGGCGCAATCAAAGCAAATGGACAAATTTTTAATTCTTCTGAT
>JAVBKF010000212.1:0-4654 GCA_031554215.1 Caryophanales bacterium | reverse complement strand
TGGTGAGCTTGACTATGTACTTGCCGGTACACTAGAAATGTACAGTGGAGAGGCTTGGAATAGTACAGCTAATGGTGCAAGGTTCTCGCTCCGTATGAACTATAATGGAGCAATCACGCCTACAGAAATCTTCCGAATAACCAATGGCAACATGGGGTTCGGAACGACTAATGTCACTTTAGCAAAACTGAACATAGCTCACAGCGCCGAAGATATTGCAACGAACTCAGCAGGTATCAAGTATGCAGGTACGTTCACGGATAGCGCGAACAATACTGCTACAAGAGCCTCGCTGTATTTGGCATCAACTGTCGGGGCTCCTGTAGATGGTAGTAGCGGATACAATAGTACGCGATGGTACGGTATCCGTAACGAACTTACGCTCTTACATAAGTCAGGCGGCACGCTCGCTACTGCTACGGGAGTTGAAGCACAGATTACAACTACGGCAGCGAATACAGGCGCTACTACTTCTACACAAGGCTTGTATACACGCTTGTCGCATGTCGGTGCGGGGACAATCGCCAGTTGGTCGGGCGTACAAGTCGCAGCGCCCACAGGCACAGGCCCAATCAGTTACGCCTACGGCGCGTATATCGACAATCAAGCACGCTCAGGCGTTGTAGCTGCAACCGCTCTGTACATGGCTAGACAAACAGGCGGATCGGGCGCTATGTATCAGCTATATAGTGCGGGAGGACAATCTAAATTAGTTAGTGGCGCGAACGATGTTATACCCTTAGTATTGTTGGCTAGCGGCTCGCAGACTGCAAACTTCTTTGAGGTTAGATCGAGCGACGATACAACCGTCCTGGCGGCGATTTCTTCGGCAGGGGGTGTGCAAGCGTCAAACATCGTGACCTCACCCGTAGCCAACGGGATACCAAAAGCAAATGGTAGTGGTGTCATTGATGTGGCGTGGTTATCATCTACAATCGCTCGCGCTCAGAGCTATACGGTGACACAGACATTCTCACCTACATCAGCGAGTACACCGGCTATCATCATTGATGCTCATAGCGCGTGGACTGGCAATGTATTTCAGATAATCGACAGCACCGATGCTGTGAAGGCTGGCTTTGACAATGCGTTCGGCGTGTTCGCTGCGAACATTTCGACAACACCTACTGCCAATTATATACCACGCGCAAATGGTAGTAATAAATTGGCGGATGGCTGGTTGAATGATGAAGTAGTCTATGGCAACGTAGCCAAAGACTTCTCAGCCAAGATGACATTTAGTGGCGGTACGGCTAAGATACCACGTACGTTCGGTTGGTATCACGATGCCACGGCCTCGCTGAAAACAGCATTCGGCCCCATATTTCACGTAGATGTGAATATGACCATCAAGAGCGTAGCGTTGAATGCTAAAACAGCCCCAACAGGAGCAATCCTACAGGTTGATATTCTGCGTTCTACGGACCTATCGAGCTGGACAAGTTTGTTTTCAACCAAGCCCTCCATAGCTGCTAGTGCAAAGTCAGCTGTGGCTACTACTGGCTTCTCAGGGACAGGACAACTTACAGCTGGAGATTGGTTGCGATTCGATATTATTGGCATAGGTACGACTCAGGCGGGTGCTGCACTTACTGTACAATTGGAAGCGGAGACTAGATAATGACACTAATCAGAGCGGATAGCTTCGATTACTATGCGGCGCTATCGGATATGTGGCCTCTGCTAGCCGGTACAGTACCCACGTTGAGTACAACACAAGCGCGTAGTGGCACGCAAGCGTTACGTATAACCGGCAATAACTCGTATGCAGGTATCTCGCTTGGCTCAGACGAAC
This sequence comes from Caryophanales bacterium, assembly GCA_031554215.1. GTDB lineage: Bacteria > Bacillota > Bacilli > JARBTR01 > JARBTR01 > JAVBKE01. The sequence goes on along the minus strand of JAVBKF010000212.1, from coordinate 2,859 downwards.
ATGCTACGATTTTTGTTGGTTTTGGCTACTATCCCGGTGATGCAGCCGCTAAGACCGATCTACGCTTCTATGGCGACAATGGCAATACTATCCATACTGTGTTGCGTATCGTTAGTGGGCAGGTACAAGTATTGCGTGGTAGTACCAGAATAGATGCGTATGCAGGTACGCCCATAGTAGCCGCTACGTGGAACTACATAGAGTGCAAAATCAAGCTTGGCGACTCGCCCAATGGTATAGCTGTAGTGTGGGTCAATGGCGTAGAGGTTATAAACCTAGCGACTACTGACACAAAGAATGCAGGCACCAAGACCGTTATCGACGGTCTTGAGTTCTGCCACACCACTGCGAACGGAGCGAGCACAAACTACATTGATGATGTATATGTGTTATCGGGCGATAGCACAGCCCCTAACGACCGCCTAGGTGTAGTTAGCATCGCTACGTTGTTGGTCAATGGTGCTGGCGCTGTAACTGAATGGACTCCCAGTACTGGTAGTAACTATCAGAACGTAGACGATACAGCTATAGGCGGAGACTTCGCTAATTACAATTCGGCGGCGGCTGGCTCGTCTGGGTTAGTAGATACGTATACGATGGAAGATTTACCAGTAGGAACCGTGACAGTACATGGCGTAGGTGTAATTGTACAGGCACGTAAATCTAATAGCGGACCTAGAGGTGTAGCTCCGCTCGTATATGCAGGAGGGACCGAATACGACCAGGCAGCGAAGACACAGCCTGGTACATTTCTTAGTGAGACAAGCCAATACGTAGCAGCTTACTTGGGCTTGAACCCGGCTACAGGTGTAGCGTGGACACCTACATCTGTAAATAACGCTGAGTTCGGTATGGTTAGTAAGGAATAGGAGATACCATGCTGCTACATCTTGAGAGCTTCGAGCATATAGCAACGATGGCGGCCGGTCCTAAGTGGGATGCTATTTCTGGCGCTATAGCGACCGTGACAAGTCCTGTGCGAACTGGATCGCGTGCGTATCGTATGAATGCTGTACAATACATACGAAAACATATTGGCGCTATAGTCCAGAACGCTACTGTGATAGTAGGAGCAGCCATATATCGCGCATCGAATAACGACCAGTTCACAGGCGTGATCATATTCCAACCGAACACCGGCGGTACGACTAACATCAATGTGAGCGTAGAGCGCTTCGGTGATATTACAGTATCGAAAGGCACCACACTGCTGAACGCTAGTGGTACTAGCCAAAATGGTGGGCTAGGTCGAGCCTTGCCGATGGACAAGTATGCTTATATCGAAGTGAAAGTGTACTGCCATGCAACAACGGGTACGATTGAAGTCCGCGTAAATGGACAAGTGCGCTGGACGTACACAGGTAACACTGTGACAACTAACGCATATACAGCAGCCGTACAGTTCGGTGGTGCATGTACGTGGGATGATATTTATATAGTGAATGGGCAAGCGGCAGCCGGAGCTATGCCGAATAACGATTTCTTGGGTCCGTTATTGGTATCAGCAATCGTACCGACTGGTGTAGGTGCAGAAGATGCTTGGCTCAACGTTGGTAGTGCATCTGGATGGCAGAACGTTGATGAACTACCAGGTCCAAGCACTACTGACTATACGTACTCTGAGACAGTCGGTGCGATTGAAACGTATGCACTTGGCGATATAGATACTAGCTACGAAGTTATGGGAGTAGCTTTCTATGCGTGGACAGCAGCCAGTGAAGCGGTAACGGCGCGTACAATTCAATCGGTATTTAGATTAGGAGGTGTGAACTATGTGGGTGCCTCGGCGGCATTAGCAGCCGCGTCGTACTCATATTACAGACAACTATACGATAGTCGCCCTAGTGATAATCAACAATGGACACCAACGGATATAAATGCAGTTGAGGCTGGCCTCAAGTTAGTGAGCTAACAGTGTATGGCAACACAAGCACGTAATGCACAGATCGTGGTTGAAGTCGCCGCTACGCAAGACGCTCAGGTTGAAGTCAGCAGAGTTATTGCCCAGGCGATTATACCCACACCACCTGCGGATGCACAGGTTTCTCGCATCATCTTACAAGCCATTGTAGTCATAGAAGCAGTGACTACAACTGAGTACGAAATGCTTTGTACTATATCATGACTCACGCCAACAAGGAGAATAACATGAGCGGTATGCCACGTAAGGAACGAACCATCGAAGAACTAGCCGTCCCTGCATTCACGACCCAAATCAGTCTCGTGGAGAATGAACTAGCTAACCACGCCGCTACCTCGCACTTACTGAGCGTTAGGTATCGTGTAGCTAAGAAACTTGGCACACCGAAGGAACAGCTCGATGCGTTGCAGAAGGATATGGAACGAACTGAAGAAGCCATCAACGAGCTAGGCGTTATCTTGACAGAGATTCGGGAACTTCGTGACAAAGCGGAGCAAGCCAATGGCACCGACTGACCAACAACTACAAGCAATCAAGGAGCTAGCTACGCGGGCGTCTGAACAAGCACAGGGCGCGATCAACCATGCGCTCTCAGTCGGGCAAGGACTGAGCCAGACGACTCAAATGGCGATGCAGACACGCGACCAGGCTTCTAGACTGGAAGATGAATTGGTAGCGGTCCGTGAGCAACTGAGCAAGGTTGCCCAAGACATAGCTACTGTAGCTAAAGAACTAGAGGCCCGACCTAAACGAAAAGAGATTGAAGACATTGCATGGGAGAAAGGAGTCAACGCGGCGTTTGCTACTTTCCCTAAGTTGCTCAAGCAATGGTTCAATCGTAATGCGCGATACGAGAGGGAATACTTCGGTGAGAAACAATACGACCGTCACCTGAAGAATCTAATCTATAACCACGTATCGCAGGTATTGATGCGTTG
>JAVBKF010000197.1:0-3414 GCA_031554215.1 Caryophanales bacterium | reverse complement strand
CTTTCATCAAAGACGAAGGTAGAACATGGAGGGTAAAACCGACTACCAAAACTGGCGAAAGTGGTGAACAAGTCATTGGCTTAGACGATTTAACATTTTCAAAAATGCAAGAATGGCTGAAATTACGCAGACAAGTAGCCTTACAAACAAAATGCAAGAATTATTTTCTCTTTATCACTGGGCTAGGTGAATTTGTGAAAACAGACAATTACGGAAGTAATCTCAAAAAGATTTGTCTGCGAAATGGTTTACGCCATACAACGCCACACATGTGCAGGCACACGCATGAAACAATCATGTGGGAAAACGGAATATCAGATATTAATTACATCGGAGATCATCTCGGAGACAAAGATAAGAGCATCTTGCTCAGCACTTAAAGGCATAAGTCAAGATACCCTGAGCAACTTAATAATGAAAAAGTAAATCACATGATGGATCGCTGGAATCGTGAGCTGTAGCTAACGTTTGGCAGACATCTCTGATATGCGCCCTACTTACTGAATCAAAGATTCAGAGTAGGCCGGATAAAGAGCAATAAATTTTTTACCCACTTGGTGGCAATTTGTGGGCAATCTCGTTTAAAATCGCCCACAAACCCCATTAAACCAGTATTTTAGCGCACCCGACAGGATTATAAAACCTTTGTTATTGATGATATTGGGATAATTTAATGTTGAGAGGGTACCAAATTCAATATAGTACTGTATAAACAATTCTATACTTCCTCCCATTTCGATTAGTATTTGGTGAAATTCACAGCCTTCACACGCAAAAACAACAGTCTAATGAATTTTTACTTTGCAAATTTTCATATGATAACAACGTTATCATACAATTTGATAAGTATGTGCGTATTTCGTAAAGCGACATGTTGAATATTACGCATGAAAAAACCACTCAATTAGGAGTGGTTTTTTCATCTTAACTAGACAAACACACTTTTATTTTCTCATAGACCGGAGAATCCGTATCAACTAATTTTGATACACAAGTAATAGGTTTTTCCTCTGAAAAAAAAGAAGTGAAAAATGTCTCAAGATCATCATCTTTCTCTAAAATGTATGGACCACCAAGCGCATTCATTTTCATGGTTTTCAACTCCTTATAGTACAATATAAGCAGTATATACAAAATAGAACCTTATTATTAATTAAGTCTTCGATACAATGAAAAAAGCCCTTCTTTAGAGGCGTTTTCTTCTATTTGCTTAAATGCATGTTTTTTATAAAATTTTAAAAGCGATTCTCTACATTCTACTACAATCATTTTTCCGCCGACAATCCCCTGCACACGTTTTAGTTGCTCAAAGCACTCAGCCAAAAGCACCTCTCCAGTTATATCATCTTTAGTGTAATTTTCGTTTCTCCCGAATTGTCCAATTAAGAAAGCGGGCACCGAATCCTTGCTATCCCTTCCTGGGAGAGTGCCGAGTACTTTCTTCTTCTTTTTTTGAGACATTTTAGATATATCAACAGAAGTAAGTCCAACAGTAAAAAAGGCGATTATTTCAAACGTGTATGTATCTAATTTATTAGTATCAATAACTAAATAGGTTTTCCCGTATTCTATGTTTTCATATTCAATTGCTTTGTGAACCAAAAAGGTCTCTAAGTCTTTTTCGCGACTACAAGAGAACCTTTTAAAAGAATCTATTAATTTATCAACAGATATACCATCGGAATTGATTAGTTCACCTAATGAAATGATTTGGTATTCTATCATTAGTCTGTTAACGCCGATTTTAATTTGCTTAGTTCAGAAACGTGAGTAAATTTGGATTTAATTTCTGTTAGCGCAGGTGGTTTCCTCATTGAAACTTTTTCAAATTCTCTTGAAGCATTTTTTTTGATTTTAAAATCTTTAGTAAAACTAGTTGTAGCCATAACTCATTACCCCTTTCTAATCAATTTCAATTCCGATTAAAAGGGTATATAACCTTAATTATGTTATATACGTTATCTTAAATATATATGTTTTCATTTAAATTGTCCATATTTTTCTTACTCCAAGATACCAAATAATTTATATCTTTTTTTGTAATATTGGAATTTTTATACCTTCTTTAGATGAAGCGATCAAAATTCCAAGCCTTCTTAACCTTGTTTCTTCTTTCTTGGCACTCATTACCCACCAGATAGAATCTCTTTTATAGGATGGAGCTAAATTAGTGAAGAATAGCCAGGCTGTTTGATTTTCCTTAATTTGTTCTTCATATTCTTTGGCAAGTTCCACGTTTCTTTGTTCAGAATGATAGCCTTGTGCATCGGTTCTGTTGTTAAAGACATGTATTCCTTCTGGTCTCATCTTTCCAAGCTGTATTAGTGCTTTTACCTTCTTTACGTTCACAGCACTCCAAACACTATTTACTTTGCGCGGAGTAAAGCGAATCTTATATTTTTGTTTATCAATCGTTTTTCGTATACCGTCAATCCACCCAAAACAAAGAGCAGCATCTACTGATGCAGACCAAGTAAGGCTTGGACGCCCTGTACTTACCCTGAAATAGCCCACCCAAATTTCACTAGCTTCAGCATGATGTTCTTCTAACCAATCGTTAAACTCTTCTTCGTTGTTAAAAAAATTTACTTCTCCCATTGTTCTAGCCATTTTAAAATTGCCTGATTTGTTTCTTTTGGCTTTTCTTCCTGGATCCAGTGACCGCAATCCAAATTGACCACTTCCACATTGGGAACGAACTCCGTTAGATTTTCAGATTTCGGAATCACATCCTGATCGCCATAGATCATAAGAGCAGGCTGCTCTATGATTGGGTTCACGTCCGCCAACAACTGCCAGTTACGATCAAGATTCCTGTACCAATTTATGCTCCCCGTGAACCCTGATGATTCGAAGGCAGAGACAAAAACAGCCAGCTCGCTGTCGCTCATTATGGGTTCACCAAGTGGTGTTTCTGCTCTGGCAAGATTAATCATCGCCATACCCGGCTGAGGCTCTCTGAATGGCTCATTCTTTCGGTACAAGTTGCGCAGGAACTGGAATGTATTTTCTTCTAATACAGCGTCTGCGACACCCGGGAGTCGATTGAAGTGGACAAAATAGTAGTCGTCGCCCAATATTTCTTCCATGAACTCAATCCAAGGTCTTTCTCCGCGTTCTTGATAAGGCATGCTTAGATTTATCACTTTATTTACACGATTTGGATGCAATAAGGTCAGCCACCAAACGACCATTGCACCCCAATCATGACCAACAAAGGTGGCATTTTCGTATCCGTAGTGATCGAGAAGTGCAATGAGATCACCCGACAAGTGTTCAATGTCATATTCGGTTACTTCGCTCGGACGGGATGAGTTGCCATAACCCCGTTGGTTTGGGACGATGACATGGTAGCCTGCGTCGACAAGGGCGGGCACCTGATGGCGCCAAGAAAAGGCATGCCCTGGCCAGCCA
>JAVBKF010000012.1:0-2958 GCA_031554215.1 Caryophanales bacterium | reverse complement strand
CAAGACGCGCGGATGAAGTGCGCCCGGCTCGACGGGCACACCTCCCGCCACCGCAACGCGGCGCGCGACCTCGAATGGGACGAGGGAGCCGAGATCTCGGTCGCCGCGCTTCTCGCCACACCTCTCGAAGGGATCCGCCCGTGACCCGCCGCCCCCTGCCCAAGCCACACCGCATCGCGGCCCGCCTCCGCTACGTCACCGCGAACCTTGCGTGGCAGCTCGGCGGCGACGTCCGCCTTCTCCAAACGATCGCCGCCCACGCAGACGTCCTCATGCTGGTCGAGTGCCGCGACAAGCACAACGAACCGATCGACGTCGCCGCTGCCCTCGGACCCGACTGGCAGGTCCAGCAGGACCTCTCGTCGGCCGCCCGCGCCGGCACCGTCACCGCCGTACGCGTCGGCATCAAGGTCCGCCGCACCAAGCTCCGCGACCTCTCCGACAAGGGCCACAACGTCCAAGCCCGGTTCCAACGCCGCACCGTCATCGTGGACCACGGCATCGTCGTGGACGTCATCGCCGGCCACAACCCGCTGCCGTCCACCGGCCGCATGGGACAAGCCAAGGAGCGCGCCAAACGCCTCATCGGGTACGTCCGGTCACTGCGCACCAAGCAGCGCCTCTGGATCTGGGGCGGCGACGCCAACATGGAGCCCGACCAGTGGGCAGCCACCATCGACGCCCCGTTCCACGAGGGCTCCAAGCCCATGGTCCTCTGCTGGTCGGCCGGCTGGGGTCCCGTCAACGTCACCAGGCGCGAGGTGCGTGGCTCCGACCACCTCATCCTCACGCTGCAGAAGAAGCTGGAGCACGCCCGGTGATCGGCACGAGCTCGACGCCTTCCGGCGAACAAGACCGGTGCACTCTGCTGCCGAACGCGGGTGATGAGACGTGCATGACGCACGGAGTCGGCCGCGACCGCGCGTGTGACTACTGCCGCACGATCGGCTGGGGCGACAAGGCCGAGTGTGACGTGACCGTCGCCCTGACCAACAATGAGCGATTCGCGCTCTGGCAGGCCGGAGATCACCACCCGGAACTGTGCGACTGCGCAGGCGATGACTGGTCGGCCGACGGCGAGTGGTGCGAGGGGCTGGAAGACACGTTCGCTGCGGTCGAGCGCATCATCGCCGCACGACAGACGCCCGCCCTGACGCTGATCGACGCAGCCATCGCCGCCGACGCGGTGTCCCTATCCCGCACGTTCGATGGAGGCTCGTTCGGCGTACGGGTTGACGCTCACGCGCTCCGCGATGCTCTGGCCTATTCGCCCGGCGAGCCCACGTGAGCGCCCAACTAGCGGAGGACGAACTCGACCTATTCGGTGGGTCGGCCGCCTGGTCGCAGCCCCGCCGCGCCGGGATGGGCTCCCACCAGGCGACCAGCAACATCACCGACGAGTGGATCACCCCCCGCGAGATCACCGACAGCCTCGGCACATTCGACCTCGACCCCTGCTCACCCGGCGCACGCCGCCCTTGGGACACCGCCCGCCGGCACCTCGCCATCGAAGACGACGGACTCACCGCCCCCTGGGAGGGACGGGTATGGCTGAACCCGCCGTACTCCGCCGCCAGCCGCTGGCTGGCCCGCCTCGCCGCCCACGGCACCGGCACCGCCCTGATCTTCGCACGCACCGAGACCGCAGCCTGGCACGACCACGTCTGGCCCCACGCCACCGGGCTGCTGTTCCTCCGCGGCCGCCTCACCTTCCACCTCGTGGACGGCCGCCGCGGCGGCTACAACGCAGGCGCCCCGTCCGTGCTCGCCGCCTACGGGGACACCGACGCCACCCGACTCTCCGCGTGCGGCCTACCTGGCCGCTACGTCCCCCTCACCCCCCAGGAGACCCAGTGATCCGCGCGCTGCTCAGGTGGCTGCTCACGAGCCCCGCGAAGCCCGCCCCGCTCACGCGCCCACCAGTCCCGCCCTACCAGGACTACGACGCCCAGGAGCGCGCTCGCCGGCCGCGCGGCGACGACGAGTTCGACGGCTACAACGAGATCGGAGCCATGGGATGAACGCCCCCGAGCACCTCACCATCAACGAGGACAAAGGCACCGCCGACTGCACCGTCTGCAAGACCAGCGCCACCTTCCCCGAGTCGTTCGGCGCGATCCCGCGCAGCGACCTACTCGCGTCGTTCTTCGTCCAGCACGCCGTCCACACCCAGCGTGGGGTCCCATCCGGCCTCACCGCCGCAGGCAAGCCCACCAAGGCCGCCCGCGCCGTGCTCGAGCCCTACATCGAGGAGCAGACCCAGTGACCACACCACCCCCCACCGACTACGTCGTAGGCCTCGCCTTCGACACCGACGGCCGGGTCGCCCTGATCCGCAAGAACCGGCCCGCGTGGCAGGCGGGACGCCTCAACGGCATCGGCGGCCACGTCGAACCCTCCGAGATCCCGACCGCCACCATGGAGCGCGAGTTTCACGAGGAGACCGGCAGTAACCTCACCGGTTGGGACTTGTTCGTGGTCATGGGCCTCCCCGACGCCCGGATCTACTTCTACCGGGTGCGCAACCTGAGCCCCGGCGTGCTCGACGGGCTGCGCACCACAACCGACGAGCCGATCGAGGTCCACCAGGTCGCTGATGTCCTCGACGCGTTCGCGTGGGACCACGAGACAGCTGTGGACCACCACGAGCACCGCGCGATCCCGAACCTCTCGTGGCTGCTGCCGCTCGCCGCCTACGCAGGCGACCGGTACGACGTCATCCATGTGCAGGCGCACGTCGCCGAGGTAATCGAGCCGTTGCCGGGGTGCCCGTCGTGCGACCACGACCTGGCGTCGCCCGGAGTCCGGGGCCACGTCTGTTACACCTACGCAGAGTGGTACGCAAGGCAGGCCGAGTCACGAGCTCGCCAGACGTCAGCGGCCGCCCAGTGACCGACCGCCTCGAGTGGGCCGACGACCGCTTCTGGGCCGCCCGCCTCCTGCGCTCCACCCGCGTCA
>JAVBKF010000065.1:0-4235 GCA_031554215.1 Caryophanales bacterium | reverse complement strand
TATCTGACAAATGCTCTACCGCCGGTAGGCTGAGCCTTACGCAGTAAGAGCGTTATGTTTTTAAAAACTTTGAAAGGATTTACTCTTTCATCTGGTTACTTTCTCACTTTAACTTGTCCTTTTTCTTGACATAGGACCAGTTCTTGCATAGCTCTAATCTTACTAGCAATATTTACTTTCAACGCTTCTATAACGCCCTCATTATGTCTCTCATCCGCTTTCTCTTCATCGTTTAGACCAACATCAATTCCTAAATCAACATTTGGTGTCAGCCGTCTCCTTACTTCTTTCTCTAAATCATCTACAGAGTTGCCAATCGATTTGATATTTGCCTTAATATCTAGACGGTCAACAAGCGTATTTATTTGCGGATATAACGGGCCGATGATTGCACTCATTTCCGCATTGTATCCCGAAAAAATATCATACAAATCACTTATTTCTTCCTGCTGTATTTTAACGGATTTTTCTAGTTTCTCATGTTCCTCTTTAAGTTGATCTACTGCCTCTCCTGCACTTTCCTCTAAATGGCTTTTTACTACTTGCATTGCCGTTTGCATTTCTTCTAATGCTGTTTTAAAGGTTAATATCTCTTGTGTGATTTCTTCTAGTTTACCATAATTGATACTGATATCTACCGTCAATTTTTCACCCTCCTTTTTTTCTTTTTCTCCTCTTTTCCCTTAGGGCTATCGAAATTGCGCATCCGCTAGTAATTCATTGATTTCTTTACACTTTTTTTTCAGCACATTCACCATTTCTTCTGCCTTTGCGTAGGATGTTGCATTTTCAAAATCCATTTCACCAAAATGCTTCTCAATTTCTTCCTTCGCATCTGTTACTGCATCTTCACTTCGACTGATCATTTTGCGACAGTTTTCTTTACTATACTCGCTCATGATTTCCCCCCACTTAGTTCATTGGCCGTCCGCTCATCTTTTTCTACATACGATGTGTAGACAAATTTGATATTCTTCTGGTATTGATTCATTGATTCCAATAACTCTGGTGCCTTCGTATCACACATATTGTCCAGTACTTCGATCATCTCTTCAATAAAATCAGATTGCATATCCGATAGATTTGTTTGTGTTTGTTCCATAAACTTGCTCGAATATGGTTTAAATGCTTCAATGGCACGACCCATTTCCTCTATCGCTGTTTGAAAATTTTCATCACTGATGACTATTTTCCCTGTCATTTAATTCACCTCACTTAACTTCTTCTGGTAGTCAGCTGAATCCTCTTCCGATGCAAATCCAAAATGTCTCATACGTTTTTTCTGTACTAATTCTTTTTTCATTTGATACACTAAAGACCGTTCGTATCGGTTGGTGTACCCCTGATGTGTTAGTCGCTTTATCAGGGGCGGTGTAAATTGAACATACTTCTCCTCAAACAGTGTCCCGACTGGATAGACTACACCTGCATATGGAAAATAGTATTTGCGATCCTTTAGGCAAAGAAAACGGTGTGTAATCACTATCTTAACGCGCTTGATATCTGGGTCTATCAGCTGAGGGAAATACTCTTTTTTCAGCTCGACCACCGACCCAAGTGGTAACATCGGTTCTAGTACACATATGGTTGTTGCTATAAAGCACTGTAACTGCTCTTCATTGAACACCTGAACTCGATTTTGAAACTTCAATTCGAATCTGTCTTCTAGTTTGTGAAATGACACCTCTACCTGAAAATCTTCCAAGAAATCCACACCTTCCGCTAGTGCACGGTGAATGTCGTATAGAAATGTACAGTTTTCGGCAAATTGGTCTGCTAAACGTAGTAAGCTTGGTGTGAGCTCTGTAAGACACGCCTCTTGTTCGTAACAATTTCGTAGTAGTTCTTCGTATTCTTTTTCCAATTCAAATCATCTCCTTTGAATCTTTCACTATACTTCGGCAAATTTCATTTTTTCATATTCTCTATTGTGACAATGATACCCTTCGAATAGTAATGCCGGCGGCTCATTTACACTACTAAATTTACTGGAGAACATCGTTTGTTCTGTCATTTTCATCATGAGGAACGCATTGGCTATTTTCCTTATTTCTACCATAAGTGCCCCACTTGCAGTTTTCAACAATGGTATTGTTGCACTACAAACCATGTACATACCCAGCTTTCGGCCATTGTTCAATATGGCTGCCATTTTTTCTTTTTCTGTTGCAGCTAGTCCTTTATCAAATAACGTTATATCTGCAATAAAGATCATTTTCGGTTTCACATCTTTAAGTGTCATCGTTGCACCATTTTCTCGTTTTTGTTCTTTAAAATCCTCCTCTCTCTTTTCAAATTCCTCAAACAACTCCTCCAGTATTTCATCTGTATCATCTCTTTTGAAGCTGTACTTTGTAGCGCCACTACCATACCCATGATAATGTTCCTCCTCTGTGTCGATGATATATGTTTCAACATCCTCTATATGCGATAAGCCCTGTAGAAACACCTTATTTAATCTTATGATGTTATCGACATTGATTCCGCCCAGTATTAAATGTCCGATTTTTTTGTAATCGTATACGATTGGCGTTACTGTTTCAAAATCGACTCCAAATGGAATTTCCCCTTCGCTTAAAGCGTCTCGCGCCTCTGGCATGTTGAGCATATCCTCATATGCCAATATCTCTGGTACCATTGGTATTGGATTTGGTCTTGCGCCTTTCCAATTTTCATTCATTTCTGAAGCCTCTTCTTTTAGCGCATTAATCTGGTCTAAGGTATCCTCACCGACAGCTGGAAGTGATGTTTGGAATGAAAATACACCTTCATAATTGACTAAGCCTCTGCCCTGAATTTCATCAATTGTCAGTTGTGTTTTTCCTACGATTGTGCGTACATCCCCGGTTTCTATGATGAATAATGAAATTTGTCTTTTCACATTTGATGCTAATTGCGTTTTAATCGAGCCAGAACGACTGGCACTGAAAACCAAATAAATGCCGACAGCGACACCTTCTCGCGCAATTTGATTGAATAATTTATCTAATGAATCACTAAAACCTGATTCTTTCACCGCATCGTAGTTGTCCAAAACAACGACGATATTCGGCAAAATTTCCCCACTAGCTTGTTCATATTGTGCCAAACTAGCAACGCCATAATGACTCAGTGCTTTTTTCCGTGTGACCAGTTCGTTTATAAGTCTCCGAATTAATTTCCTAACTTTCTCAACTTCATCAATCATGATCGTATCTGCCACATGCGGTAAATCGCGAATAGGCAGTAGCCCATTTGTCCCGAAATCAAGTAAATACACATGTAAGTGCTCCGGACTATGTTGTCTCGCGAGGTCCATCACGACTGTCTGCAGGAATGTCGACTTCCCGAATCCTGGGCTAGCGTAAACAATCAGATGCCCATCCTTTGTCATATCGAGTGTCAGTAATCCTTGCGACTGCCGTTCAGGCTGATCAATCATTCCCACAGTCGCCTCTAGTGGTCGTTTCTCCTTCACCCATTCCTCCATATACACCAGCGGTCGTAGCTCTTCCGCATATATCCGCTCAGGCAATGGTGGTAACCAAGGTGACGGCACCGGCTCATCGACAAATATCTTCGCAATATGCTCAATCACAGCCTCAAGCTCAGACGGCACCTTACTAGGCGATCCTTCCTCACTCATCCCGCTCAGGTCTTCCGACAAAATCTCATACTGCCCAAGCTCATTGATCCGGTAAACCGTATCATCTTGCTTTAGCTGATCTTCCTTGCTCTCAATATAATCCGCGCCACTCCAAGCTGACTGGAACAATTCATAAATCTCATTATTCCCCACCTGCAGGTAAGCACGTCCCGGCAAGACAATCTCTGCCGCATCCGGCGTTTTCAGTATCTCATTACTATCGGCAGGGTTCGCTACCTTTAGCGCCAGCTTAAATTTCGAGTTACTCCAAATCTGTTCGTTGACAACCCCACTCGGTTTCTGCGTTGCCAAGATGAGATGGATCCCCAGCGACCGCCCAATCCGCGCAGTTGAAACCAGTTCCTTCATGAATTCAGGTTGTTCCGCTTTCAGCTCGGCAAACTCATCGGAAATCAGGAACAAATGCGGCATTGGCTCATCGACTTCACCATTCTTAAACAGCTTGTGATACTGGTTAATATGGTTCACATCATTCTCCGAAAACACCCGCTGTCTCCGTTGTAATTCCGCCTTTATCGAGACTAGCGCACGCATACTTTGCGCACCATCCAAATTCGTAATCGCCCCAACGAGATGTGGCAACGTCTTG
>JAVBKF010000093.1:0-2782 GCA_031554215.1 Caryophanales bacterium | reverse complement strand
GGCGCGTTCGCTGGGCAGGAAGGCGTCGTACAACCCCGGGGACTTGAGGTGCGCCAACTCACAGTGCCCGGTCCCCAGGTGCAGGTGTACCCCGGCACCGTCGCCATCAAGAACCGTGCGACGGGCGCGACCGACGAGATGTACGTCGGGCAGAACCGTCAACTGCATCCGGTCGACATCAGCCCCAACCTCGGCTCGACCATCCGCTACGACCTGGTCGTCGCTCGGGTGGAGGACCCCAACGAGCCCGGTACGTCGTGGGCGGCGCCTGAGAGCGTCGAGGACGGCCCTTACATCTTCACCCGCGTCATCCAGAACGTCCCTGCCAGCACCCGCACGGCGTCCCAACTGGGCCTCGGGCACTCGATGATCGCCATCGCCCGCATCGCCATTCCTCCGTCAACCGGCACGATCACCCAGGCGATGATCACAGACCTGCGGTTCCTAGCAGCCGGCCGCACGGCCCGCAAGTTCGCCATCGCCCGCCCGGCGAGTTCGTCCGTCGGCGGCCCGGTGGTCTTGAACGCGGAAGATGCGTATGACCTGCCCTCCTGGGCGTACACGAGCGTCGAAATCCCAGAGTGGGCGACCCATATGCGTGGCGCGGTCAACGTCAACGACTTCCTCGCCCTGCTCTACACCACGTCCACCAGCGGCTTCGTTCAGATGCGGCTCACCGTTGGTGGCAGCGTCCTCGACTTCCCCCAAGGTGTTTGGACGATGGACCCCTTCCTCATCGTGAACGTTGCCGATGGGGTGAGCGGCGGCGACGCCATCCCGATCCCCCCGTCGATCCGCGGCAAGGGCGGCACCCTCCATGTCCGTCTCTCTACCGTCTACGGCACCACGTACACCATGGACATGCCTCAAGGGATGGCGATCTTCGACGTCGAGTTCTACCAGCTGCCCGAATCGAACGTCTGACCATGTCGTGGCGAATGGTCGCTATCCGGGCGCTCACCGGCGAGGCCCTAGATCTCAACCTCGAACTGCAGGAGCCCACTACCTCGCGTGAACTCATGGGCCCCGGCGGTGTCTTCGGGACCGTTGACCCCGACCTGCTCCACGACAAGGCCCCCGACGGACGCCCGATCATCGAGGAGTGGTCCACGGCCCTGTTCGTCATCGAGGACGACCTGCCCCGCGCCGGCGGCCTCGTGTCCTCGATCGGCGACCAGGGCACCAAGCGGGCCGTGTCAGCTCCCGGATACCTCAACTACCCCTCCGAGCAGCCGCTACTCACCGGCTACGCACCCACCGACTGGCAGGACCCGGTCACCGTCTACCGCAACCTGTGGACACTCCTGCAACTCTTCCCCGACGGCAACATCGGCATGCAGGTCACCGGCCTCCCCTCGACGTACATGATCCTCGGCGACGGCGAGGGCCCCTACAACTTCCTGCCGACCGACTACCGGACCGCGGGCCAGGAGATGGAGAACGTCCTGTCCGCCGCGCGGATCGAGTGGACTGAGAAGCACACGTGGTCGGACGCGTCGATGACGTCGATCAGCCACGCCGTGGAGCTCGGGTTCCCCCGCATCGGTCGTCGCCGCGACGACCTCCGCTTCGTGCAAGACGAGAACGTCATCGGCATCGGTGCGCTCGGCGCCAACGGCGACGACTACGCCAACGACATCACGGTCGTCGGCAATGGTGAAGGGTTCGCCGCGGTGGACGCCGGGCTCGTGCAGCGCGCGGCGATCCGAGACGGCCGCGTACGGCGGGCCAGGGTGGTCTCCGACAAGACGCTGACTACACCCGGTCTGGTGCTCATGCGGGCCGGCGATGAGATCCGGTCACGCGGACTGGGTCTGAACGTCTCGGAGATCACGATGGTGAACCACCCCAACGCTCAGGTCCAGGACGTCGGCGTCGGCGACGACGTCCTCTTGCACTACGACCTGCCTCACCGTGGCGCGGGGTCGGTGTGGCTACGGGTCACCTCGATCGAGGAGGACGGCACCGTCCCGGGTGTTGCGGTGCTCAAGACGATGCGGTCGGACTCTTTCCAGTACGCCTCACCGACGAACCCGAACGTGACGGGCGAACCGTTCCTGGTCGAGGTTTGACCAGCCCAGGCGGCGACGTTAACCCCTCCGGGGGAGCACGCTGCGCGGCATGAGTAGCCGGTTCGCGACGACAGAGTCGTCGGCCGTTGCGTACGCGCGTCTCACCGCCCGGCTGGAAGCGCGCATCGTCGCGCTCGAGGGTGCCCGCAACCTCGCCAACGCCTCGATCGACGGGGGTGCGCTACCGATCTACGACGCCGGTGGCAACCTGCAGGTCACGGTCGGCCAGCAACCCGACGGCACCTACGGTCAGCAGAACTACTCCACGCTCCCCCCACCGGTCCCAGCGGCACCGACTGTCACCCCCTTCGCCGGGGGCCTCACGGTCGGCTACTTCGGTACGACGACCGACGGCGCGCCGTGGCCGCTCGACTTCGCACGCATCGAGGTCCACCTCTCCACCGAGGAGGTGTTCACCCCGTCCGAGGCCACCCAGATCGGCATGTGGGCCAACCACCGCGGCGGTGTCCTGCCGGTCACTGGCCTGACGCCCGGCACGACGTACTACGCCCGCGTGGTCGCCGTGAACACCTCGACCCTCCAGTCTGAGCCCTCCACCGTCGCATCAGGCACCCCCACAACGGTCCTCACAGAGGCGGACCTCGAACTGCTCGACCAGGCAATCGCGGACGTGGTCGAGAACCTCGACGTGAAGACCGGGACGTACTACGAGAACGTCACCGCGGGCGACCCCTCCCCCATCGGCACCA
>JAVBKF010000075.1:0-32297 GCA_031554215.1 Caryophanales bacterium | reverse complement strand
AATGAAATTGCTGAAACTGCCGATATTAGTAGAGGCACACTCTACCTCCACTTCAGTGATAAATATGATCTGTCCGACCAAGTTATCCGAGACCAGTTAGCCGATTTAACCAATCTTTGTGCTCAAAGTTCCAATGAAACCGATGTTTCCAACATTGGGCTGAACGTCATGAAAACGGTTTTTAAGCACTTTGAGCAAAACTACTCATTCTACTCGACAATGCTTAGTATCCAAGGTACTGACTGCTTCCGGAACCGGTTTTCCGAGGTTGTCGTTGATGGAATGAGAGACTTATTAACTAAGGAAACAAATAAACTATTATCAGAAATTAATGCGTAATATAAGGCCTCTGCATTTGTCGGTATCGTTGAATGGTGGATAAAAAAAGGAATGCCCTTAAAACCCGGGCGAAATGGCTAAGCAAGTTTGGTTACGCCAACAGCAGATTTAACCCTAGTTCTCATTTTGCAATAACCTATCTAAGGGAGAACCCTAACAATACAACTGCCCAACTGCAATTACTGGAAGTAAATAATGACCCCTCCAGCGTTGCGTACTTCGTGACCACGATGATAATAATCAGCGCCATCCGTTTCAAATCTTCTTTTTTTGACCATGTTGAACCTATATCAATTTATTTTATTGGAGGTTCATATGTCACTTAGCTATCCTCAGAATTCAGTGTCTTATTGGCGTACATCGACTGATGCATTTAGTAGCCCAACATTATTGCAAGACCGCACAGTTGATGCTTGCGTTGTTGGAGGTGGTATCGCCGGCATTTCAACTGCCTATCTGCTCGCAAAGAGTGGACTCAAGGTCATCTTAATTGAGGCGGAACAGTTATTCTCAGGCGCTACCGGGTTTACTACTGCGAAAGTCACAGCACAGCATGGTGCCATCTATGATGAATTGATTCGTAGTATTGGTCCGAAAAGCGCCAAGCTCTACTATCAAATGCAACAAGAAGCCTTGTCACATATCAAAAAAAACATTCAGGATTTACAGATTGATTGTGCTTACACAAACGAAAACGCCTACTTGTATACCAATGCCGATTCCGACATCCAGAAATTGCAAGATGAATTCAACGCTTATCAGGCGCTAGGAATTGATAGCCAGTTTGCCCAAACAATTGATCTCTCTGTTCCCCATAAAGCGGCTATCGTCATGAAGAACCAAGGACAATTCCACCCATTGCAATACCTTTCAGCTCTAGCACAGCAGTTCACCCAATTTGGTGGTGAAATTTATGAACATACACTGGCTATTGATGTCAAACATGACAGTACACCGATTGTGGTGACAGCTTCTGGACATAAGATTCACTGTAAACATGCGATTGTCTGCTCACATTTTCCGTTTATTGATAAAATGGGTATTTATTTTGCACGGATGCATGCTGAAAGATCCTATGTGCTTGCGGTTAAAACGGATAAGCCTTTCCCTGGCGGTATGTACATTAATTCAGAGCAGCCAACGCGCTCCGTTCGTCAGGTGAATTATAACGGAGAAAGTTTATTACTTGTCGGCGGCGAAAGTCATATCACAGCGCGCGGCGAAGAGGAAACAACTTTACACTATGACCGGCTACTAGACTTTGCAGAGACGCATTTTGCAGCTCAGGAAGTGGCTTATCGCTGGTCAACGCAAGACCTCGTGACGATTGATAAACTACCGTTTATTGGCGGGATTTCATCTGGAAATGCCGATATCCTTGTGGCGACTGGATTCCGAAAATGGGGTATGACGAACGGGGTTGCTGCAGCAATGCTCAACAGGGATATTGTCCTTGGGCGCGTGAATCGCTTTAAAGAGCTGGTCACACCTAGCCGGTTCATTCCAGGTCCTTCAATTAAGAACGTCACTAGTAATGTGATGGAGATGGCCAAGGAACTCATTGGTGGTAAACTTGAAATGGTCGTTCGGAATCCAGAAGATTTACGCCCAGATGAAGGTGATGTCGTTAAATTTGACGGTAAACATTCAGGCGCTTACCGCGACCTGAGTGGACAGTTACACATTGTTGATACGACCTGCACGCATATGGGCTGTGAGCTGAAATGGAATAGCGGGGAGCGTTCTTGGGATTGTCCTTGTCATGGTTCGCGGTTTAATTATGAAGGTGCCGTGCTTGAAGGACCCGCAAAGAAACCGCTAAAGAAATATCAATGACGAGGTGTTTTCTCAGTTTGGCTACGATTGGCAATAGATTTCTTGGTGAATATGCCGATTTTTGAATAAAAGCACAGACCCTACTTGTTTTCTAGGGTCTACTTCTTATAGAATAGAAGGCAAGAACTTTACTATTGGGGATGTTAAGATGGAGACAAATCATTCAAATTTTATACGAGATATTATGATTGAGGATTTAAAGTCAGGAAAGCATAAACAAATTGTCACCCGTTTCCCGCCTGAGCCAAATGGCTACTTACATATTGGACATGCAAAAGCAATTTGCGTGAGTTTTGGTCTTGCTGAAGAATTCTCTGGCAAGGTCAATTTACGCTTTGATGATACCAACCCTCAGAAGGAAGATATTGAATATGTCGAAGCGATTAAAGAAGATGTCCGCTGGCTCGGATTTAACTGGGACGGCCTTTATTTTGCTTCTGACTATTTTGATGAAATGTATAATCGAGCAGTTGTTTTGATTCAGAAGGGGCTCGCCTATGTGGATGATTTAACCTCGGAACAAATGAGAGAATACCGCGGGACATTAACAGAGCCCGGGAAGAATAGCCCTTACCGCGATCGTTCTATCGAGGAGAATCTCGATTTGTTCACGAGAATGCGCGATGGAGAATTCAAGAACGGTGAGAAAGTCTTGCGAGCAAAAATTGATATGGCATCATCAAATATCAATCTACGTGACCCTGCTATTTACCGGGTTGCACATGTACCGCATCACCATACAGGAGACAAGTGGTGCATTTACCCGATGTATACCTTTGCACATCCCTTAGAAGATGCGATTGAAAATGTGACCCATTCAATTTGCACTCTTGAATTTGAGGACCAACGTCCTTTCTACCTCTGGGTGAATGAGCATACTGAAATGTCCGCACAGCCAATGCAATATGAGTTTGGCCGTCTTAGCATTACCAACACTGTGACGAGTAAGCGGAAATTGAAACAGCTAGTAGACGGCGGATTCGTTGATGGCTGGGATGATCCACGGATGCCGACCATTTCTGGGTTCCGCCGTAAGGGATACACACCAGAATCAATTCGTGCGTTTATTGACAATGTCGCTGTCTCGAAGTCTCAGGGAACTGTTGCAAACGAAATGCTTGAGCACTTTATTCGTGAGGATTTAAAGCTGAAGGCAGAGCGGACAATGGGCATTTTGCAGCCGTTAAAGGTTGTGATCACGAACTACCCAGAGAATCATAAAGAGCTACTAGAAGCAGAGAATAATCCAGAAAACCCCGAGATGGGTTCTCGCCAGATTCCGTTTTCACGCGAGATCTACATTGAGCAGGATGATTTCATGGAGAACCCACCTGCGAAGTATTTCAGGTTATTCCCGGGCAATGAAGTGCGCCTCAAGAATGCCTATTTCATCAAGTGTAATGACGTAGTCAGAGATGCTAGCGGTGCGGTGACGGAAATTCAATGTACGTATGATCCAGAAACGAAGAGTGGCTCAGGATTTACTGGTCGTAAAGTGAAGGGAACGATTCATTGGGTAGAGGCATCTGAAGCTGTTGCTGCTGAGTTTCGCCTTTATGAACCACTTCTACTTGACGATACAGAGCTTGCCGAGGGTGAAACTTTCATAGACCATGTGAATCCGAATTCTTTAGTTATTTGCCAAGGGTTTGTGGAAGCAAATATGAAAACTAGTCAGCCCTATGACCAATTTCAATTCTTCCGTCATGGTTACTTTAATGTTGATCCTAAGTATACGACTGCAAAGAAACTTGTTTTCAACCGGATTGTTTCTTTGAAAAGTTCATTTAAGTTGTAGCTAGAATGGAATGATAACAAAAGGCCCTTCTTCACTAGATTGCTAAACAAAGTGAAGAGAGGGCCTTTTAGTGAAGTGCTACTTCAAAGGGATCATCTGCCCCCTATATTCACTGCATCCACTTGCTCTACATCGATGAGCGTTTCCAGCGACCAGTATGAAATGCCAACTTTCCTTATCTGATGTAGAATTTCTACCACCCATTTTATCCTCCTGCATCTACTTCACTACCATCCCTCAGTACCAAGACCGCCGTATTATCCACTTTCACATCAGAAGTGCCTCTTCTCTCAACAATTGCAAGTGAAGAAGTAGAAAGCGTGATTGTCTCAATTGTATAAGGAACACCGCTATACCTAAATGATTGATTAATAACAAAAGAGCCTGTCGTATCTGGAACATCAAGCATGAAACAAATGTTTGATTCTCCGTCCAGAGCAACTGACTTGGTAAAGGCGGGATTTGTGCACATTGTATAATTGGCTAAATCACGCTCAGTCGTATCGACATTTCCTTGCCCGTAAGGTGCCGAGGTAGTGTCAACCGCACTACCCTAGTTATAAAATATTTCGCCCATCCTGAGGTTCACCCTACTGAACCTGATTGGAATATAGAGAATTATTTGGGATGATATTTTTGAATCCAATATTCATCAGTGCCTGTGCATTTTCCGCAGTCCCCGGAATAATGCTAATATAAAACAATTGATCGTCACTCGAATGAGCCAAGCTTTTTCATGTTCTAGGCTTTCAAACACCGTCTTAAATTTAACAAGTCGAAGAAAAACTTTTCAATTATCAGAAAGAAATTTTGTAAACCATGCCTTTATGTTTCATAAATAATTCCGTATTTGAATCCTTCGTCCTATTGTTCACGCTAGCGCCCCTCTCACTATGAATACCCTTCGCAACGATGATTTACTGCACACGCTACAAAATTTTTGACATATAGATCCAGACATCCGAAATAAGGCCTTGCTTCACTTCATACTAAAGTGAGGCAAGACCTTTCAATTATGATTTGAATACCGAAGTCTATTTCTTCGTAAACATTTTCACCACAAGTGGCAATCCCTTCAGCTTATAATAATAGAGCTGATCAACAACCACTTTAAAGATATGTCCAGTAACACCTTTGACAACATGCCCATAAACAACACCTGCACCAACTTTCCCAAGGGACATCAGCGTACCACGATAGGAAAGGCGAAATGGTCTACTTTCCTCACCACGCAGCTTCTGGGTGATGTGCTTACCGACATATTCCCCTTGCTGGAAAGCAAGCTGTGCCGTTTGTGGATAGGGTTTCCCTTCACCATCGACACAAACACTGGCATCTCCAATGACATAAACTTCAGGCATTCCTTTCACTTCAAGGAATTCGTTAATCTCTACCCGCTCAGTCCTGCCAACCTCTGGAAATCCAGCCTCATGAATAATCGGATTGCCCTTGACACCTGTCGCCCAAATCACCATACGGGAGTAAATCTTACTGCCATCTTGCATATTGACACCTTCCTCATCCAGCGAGGCAATCTTCTGATTGAGGCGAATTTCAATATCATGCTCATGTAAATAATTCACTGAATAATTGACAGCCTTGTCCGGGAACATTGGCAACACACGATCTGCCGCTTCTAGACAAATAATTTTAATTTTCTCTTCCGGAATTGAATACTCATCAGCGAGTTCAAGCTTTCGTTCGACCATCTCACCAAGAAACTCTAGTCCAGTAAATCCTGCACCGACACAAACAACAGTTAACCTAGCATCATCACGATCAGCATGCCAACCGTTGAAATTCTCAACCATCTGCTCGTTGATTGCCTGTGCTGTATTTCTCGTCCAGATGAAATGAGCATGTTCTGCTACGCCAGGGACATTAAATGTCTGTGGCTGACCACCCATACAAGCTACTAAAATATCATATTCGATTCGTTCCGTTTCAAGTTGCACCAGCTTCTTTTCCTTGTCAATGGCAACTACGGTGCCTTTTTTAAATTGAATTTTATTGGTATCAATTAGTTCATTAATATTGACGGAAACCGCTTCACTCGTGGTATTTCCTGCTGCAATTTCATGCAATTTATAAGTAATAAAGTGGTAGTTATGCTTGTTCACTAATACAACTTCTGCTTCAGCATCATCCAAATATTTCTGTAGCGTGACAGCGGTCATCTGCCCGGCAAATCCCCCACCCAGAATGACAATTCTCTTTTTTGCCAAATGGATCACTCTTTTCTAAAATGACATAGATCACAAGCACTTGGCTCCCCCAATGATATGGTATTCATCATATCAACTTGTGTACCAGAGATTGTACTACTCTCCCCTGATTTTCTCAAGAAATTAGCCTTAAACACTAGTATTCTCAGTATCCATTTACTTATTTCCCGCTAGGGGGAGCACGACTATCTTTATTGAAATTGGAACCTATCCACACTGCTACATATAATTGATGTCTGACGATAACATTTATATAAAAAATGTTGTCATTCCGCCTGAGAACCGGACTCATAGAACAATTTTCTTTGCCTGTAATCTTTCCAAAAAAATCGCAGCATTTGGCGACGCGTCATCAGCCAAATACTACGAAATCTTTTATTTCAGTCACGCACCTAACACCTTCAGGACTGATTGTCCGTCTTAAAGTACATGCAGATGAAATAGATTATTTAGTTTGGATAAACAGTTAAATTAAGTCTTATTTACTTAACCCGCAACAGGCTTTCTGTATCAAAGAAATGTGCCTTGTCCATGTTTATCGCAAGTGTCATACCCGTGTTTACAGTGACTTCATCACGTGAATTAATCCGTGCCACAAGTGATTGCTCATCCACTTTCGTGTAAAGCATTGTCTCTGCGCCCATGAGTTCAGCTACTTCAATATGCGCCACCACGTTTGGATGCATACCCAGTCTTCTCTCTGAGTCATGAACATCCTCTGGGCGAATCCCAAGAATCATTTCCTTACCAATATAGCCTTGCTCTGTCAGTACCTTTAGCCTAGCTTCTGGAATCGCAATTGTTGTCGTGCCCATATTAAACCCACTGCCGTCAATACGACCGTTTAAGAAGTTCATCGCTGGTGAGCCAATGAAACCAGCAACAAATTTATTGACTGGCTTGTCATACACTTCTTTCGGTGATCCTACTTGCTGAATAATGCCATCTTTCATAACAACAAGACGTGAAGCCATAGTCATCGCTTCTGTCTGGTCATGCGTTACATAGATGGTTGTTGTGTTGAGGCGTTGGTGCAGTTTCGCAATTACGGAACGCATTTGTACCCGTAATTTAGCATCTAGGTTCGATAACGGCTCGTCCATTAAGAAAACTTTTGCATCACGAACAATTGCACGACCTAAAGCAACACGTTGACGTTGACCACCAGACAATGCCTTTGGCTTTCTCTTTAAATAAGGCTCTAAACCAAGGATATCTGCCGCCTCATTAACGCGGCGATCAATTTCTTCCTTTGAGAACTTGCGTAGTTTAAGTCCAAGTGCCATGTTGTCATAGACAGTCATGTGTGGATACAATGCGTAGTTCTGAAAAACCATCGCAATATCGCGATCTTTTGGTGCTACATCATTCACGCGATTCTCGTCAATAAAGAGATCGCCTTCAGATATTTCTTCAAGTCCTGCAATCATTCTGAGCGTCGTTGATTTCCCGCAACCAGATGGACCAACAAATACAATAAACTCTTTATCTTTAATATCTAAGTTGAAATCAGTTACTGCTGTGACGTCGTTGTCGTATATTTTATAAATATTTTTCAAATGAATTTCAGTCAATCCTTACAACTCCCTTTCTCCTGACCTAGCATCATCTATCTTTCTCCTTTGTATCCACACATCAATCATCATGACTGATATGATATCCACTTAGCGCTGGTCGTAACTTGCCTTGATTGCTTGCCAATTTAACTCACTTGTATCATTCACTCTGAGGTCTGCCTTTGTCAGTAGTTCACCGACACCAACCGCAAACATGTTGCTTTGGTGAATCGCTTCAATCCCGACTAAGGCATCCTCGATGCCGATTGATCTTTCTGGTGAAACCTGTAGTTTCTCACAGGCGGTTAAAAACACTTCTGGATCGGGCTTACTTCGTTTAATTTTAGCTGCATCCACACAATAATCAAATAGGTGCTCTATTTCTAATGCTTTCAACACGACAAGCGCATTCTTCGATACAGAGGCAAGCCCTACTTTAATCTGATCTTCTCTAATTGCAAGAATGAGTGCGTGAATTCCTGGCAGAATATCTTTAGGCGATAAAAGCTTCAGATACTCGCAGTAGTGTTCATTCTTAGTAAATGCCATCTGCTCAATCTCTTCATCAGAAAAGTCTCCAGTTCGGCCGCCATGTTCAATGATCAGTTTCAACGAATCAATCCGGCTCACACCTTTCAAACGCTCATTGAACACTGCATCAATTTCAATCCCAATGAAGTCAGCTAAGCTTTTCCAAGCTAGGTAATGATAATGTGCGGTATCTGTTATAACACCATCTAAGTCAAAAACAACTGCTTCAATTTTATTGTTCATCAAACTTGCCCCCGCGGAATCTTTTTTTCAATCAGGTTTACAAGCTCACATGCTTCACCAGCTATGATAATGGTCATTGGCGTTGCAGACGTTTTTGATACGACAATTTTATCATGAGACAATGTAATCACAAGTTGCTCTCTATGCCATTGCAACGGAAAACGAACAGCTTGCCACGCTGCTGGTAAATCTGGGTGAATGGCTAGCTGTTCACCGGCAATTGAAATGCCTGCAAAACCAAATATTGTTGCCAGCCAAAGTGACCCGAGTGACGCTGCATGAATACCAGCATCAGATGAATGCGGGTTTCCTCCCAGATCAATCATACAAGCTTCCTGAAAGAACCTATACGCTGCCTCTTTATCACCACAGCGGTTTGCGACAATCGCATGAATCGCCTTACTCAGTGATGAATCATGAATCGTTCTTTGCTCATAGAAGCAGAGATTCTTCTTCACAACCGCTTCGCTAAATAGATTCGGCATCAGGTAAAAGAGCATGACGAGATCTGCTTGCTTCAGTATCTGCATTTCATTCACTTCATGACGTGAATAATCGAGCAGTATCCCTTGGCTACCTTGACTTTGTTTATACTTGCTTAAATCAATGCATGGTCTACTGAGAAATTGATCATCTTGTGGAATAATCTGCTCGTCATTTGGCTTTGGCAAGTACAACTTCTCCAAAAAATCATTGCCTCGCTTGATTAGTTCCTGATCTGTGTCCCCGTACTTTTCCATGTAGTGAAGCGTTTGCTGCACATTGTAATAAGCAAGATAATTTGTATAAGCATTATTATCAATGTACTCTGTATACTCATCGGGACCAATGACATTGTTAATAACAAGCTGCCCGTTTCTTTCAGTCGTCCGGCTAATCCAGAAACGACTTGTTTCTTTCAGAAGCGTTAGTCCTTCTTTTTTCATAAAGTCATGATCCTGTGATGCTAGATAGTATTGAACCGTTGCAAAGGCAATATCAGCGACGATATGATGCTCTGCAGCAGCTGAAGCAACTGGTTGCCGCTTGCCTGTCTTGATATTAATCGCTGCAAATTCTGGTGTTTCTTCTTCACCAGTAAACGCGCTTTCCCACGGGAACAAGGCACCTTCGTAACCATTGCGCTTTGCTTTATTGAACGCACCTTGCAAATGCATATAACGATACGTTAGTAAGCGTTTCATGTTATCTGCGTCAGTATACAAGTGGAATGGCGCAATGAACAATTCCGTATCCCAAAACACATGACCTTTATACCCTTCGCCAGTTAGTCCCTTAGCAGCAACGCTCATACGCCGATCATGAAACGGTGTCATGATTTCTAAATGATAGGTAGCAAAATGAATCGCTAGCTGATCAAATGGATTTTCTGACGTCAATGTGATGGCTTTACTCGCCCAGACAGTTTGCCATTTTTCAGCAGACTGATCTCTCAGCGTTTGATAACTGACACCTGCTAGAGATTGAATCATCGCAACACTATCCACTAATGGTTGTTCACTTTCAAGTGTTGTATGAACGGCAGACAACTTCTCCACTGAATAGGTAATACCAGGAGTAAGTGTTCCCTTATATCTTGCCATCAGCTGACGATTCCCAGCATAGAAATCTTGATCACCGCTAGTTGCTGTACATCTAGTAGCCATCCCTATCTCATGACCAGATTCAATCGTTTGGTAAAGTCCCTGCATAATATCGCCGTCTGTTATTCTGACATCCTTCTCTGCAGTATGCTGCTTACCGTGATTGGTTTCTTGTCCGTCAATACCTGTGTGAATCGTTAGCTCTGCCGTTTCATTCATGCAAGTGATTGTCACCTTTGAAGCAATTAAATGGTTCGTTACTTTGCTGGCAAAACGGCTAAAAACAAATGAGAACCGCTTCCCTTGCTCATTTTCCCACTCAATAGATCGCGTGCACTCACCGGTAAATAAGTTTAGTTCTCGTCTATATGAATGCGTTTGTCCATTAAACAAGTTAAAGGCTTGTCCATCAATTTCAATTTTCATGCCGCAAACATCTGGCAGATTCACGATTTCAGTGCTGGCATCCCCGGGTGCCTTATTGTAGATACCTGCAACATAAAGCCCCCTTGTTTGTTCCGGGTAATTCTCTTCAAATGCTGCCCTGACACCTAAATAACCATTACCAACGACCATTAAAGATGCATTCTTGTTCATCGTATTTACATCAAATTTCTTCTCAATTAAACAGTTTGTACAGTTCATAATAGAATACGCTCGCCTTTTTCAGCAGATTGGTACAGAGCCTCAACAATGCGTTGCACCACGTAGCCCTCTTCACCATCTGCTAGCAAAGCATCTCCACCAAGACAGCGATCAACAAATGCTTTCATGCTCTTTTCATGCCGTTTCTCGTCTGCTTCTGGCTGCTCATGCAGGCTCACTAGTTCTCCTTTTTCATCAGTAAATATTTCAGCAGGAAAAAGCTGTGCCCCTGCTTTATTGCCATAAAACGATACATTCATGATCGACTTCTCTTTCATGTTTAGGGCAAATGATGTTTCAAGTTGCAGGATCGCCCCTGATTCAAATTCAATGGTACCAAACAACGAATCTTCAACTGTATATTTGCTTGGGTCCCATTTTCCAAACATCCCCTCGCTCTTTTTTGTTCCAATTTCCTGAAACATATGGGCGGTGACTGTTTTTACTTTGGGGAAGCCTAGTACAAATAGTGCTGCATCAAGCATGTGGATACCAATATCAATTAGTGGCCCTCCGCCCTGTAAGTTCTTGTCAGTGAAAGTACCCCATCCAGGAATTCCACAGCGGCGTAATGCTTGCGCTTTCACCACATACACATCCCCAAGTACACCCTCTTGTACTTGCCCCCGAAGGAAGACGGCATCATCAGCGAAACGATGATGGAAATCATAGGCTAGAATCTTTCCTTTTTCTTTTGATAGTAGCCACATTCCCTTTGCTTCACTAGCTGTTAAAGCGGGTGGCTTTTCACACATCACATGACAACCATTCGCTAGTGCAACCAGTGTTGCCCCGTGATGAAACCGATTTGGTGTACAAATGCTTACCATGTCAATTGTCTCATTAGCAAAAAGTTCGTCGATAGTAGCGTAAACTTTTGCAATATCATTCCGTACCGCAAATGCACCTGCTACCACTGTATTTGGATCAACAACTGCAACAATTTCAAGTTCCTCGCGCGTGCGGTAGTAAGCGATATGAACTGTTTCAGCTACTTGCCCTGCACCAATAATGGCTACTTTCTTTTTCAACTTGTTAAACCTCCTCACGGAGTATACGGTTTAAATGTTTGATTGATTGCTCGTACTCTGCCTTAGCATCTTCCCCGCGGACGCGGCACTCGTAATTTAAGTAGCCGTCATAACCGTCTGCCTTTAACCTAGCAAACTGTTTCACAAAGTCAATTGATCCACTACCTGGCTGGTAGCGATGATTATCCGCTAAGTGAATGTGACCAATCAAATCGCGATGTTTGTGTAATGCTTCTGCAAGGTCATCTTCTTCAATGTTCATATGATAGAAGTCTGCCATGATTTTTGTGTGTTTTAGGTTGTTCTTTTCAATATAAGCTCTTGCTTCTGCAAGCGTATTAATCATGTGATCTTGATAGCGATTGAGTGGCTCTAGGAAAATGGTTGTACCAGTTTCACCAGCAATTCTATCTAGATAAACAAGCGATTCGCTCACTGCTTTAAAGTCACCATCAACTGATCGCGGTGAAGTCATTGGCGGGAGGCGGAATGTGAACATCCCCCAAGCTGCTGGGACAACAATGCCTTTCCCGCCCACTTCTTGTAGCGCTTCAAGAATCAATTTGATATCCTGCAATCCTTGCAACCTGCGCTCTTCAATGAAATCACCAATCCAGCCACCATAACCACCGCAAGCCGTTGAAACAGGTAAGCCTGTCGCAGCGATTGCTTCTTTTATTTCTGGAAGCTTATCGACTAATAGTTTTCCGTCAATTTCAAAAGCTGAGAAACCAAGACTCTTAATCATTTCAAATTTCTCGCGCATATTTTCAGGGAAAAACGCTTGGTTCTGAGTACCAATTTTCATGTTTAGTATCCTCCTATTTGCTGCTCTGATTTTCTATAATTCAATACCTAGTTTGATACTTAAATCTGGCTCTTGATCAACATACTTCATATAAGCTTCAGCTGAATCTGCAAATGATACAACTGGATCAATAATCTCCGTGCAATCTAGATAGCCATTCATGAGTAATTCCCAACAAGTATCTTCGATGCGCTTACGATCCCATCGTGGGTAGTCAGGATTTGGTTCACTGGATGCACGCGAGAATACGATTTTCGCATTGTTAAAGTGCGCCTCACGACCAAGATTGAATCCTTCTGGAAATGGTTTTGCGAAAGCGATGTAGGAAATAGTTCCGCCATAAGCAATCCCTCTTAGTGCTGCTTGCAAGGCCTGCGCATTCCCACTTGATTCAATGATTGAATCAGCACCAAGCTTGTTTGTTAGCTTCTTAATTTCAAGACCAACATCCGTTTTGATTGGATCTAAACAGAAGTCAGCACCATGACGTAGTGCAATATCACGGCGTTTCTCTAGTGGATCAACGCCGATCACAATACTTGCACCTGCCTTCTTAGCAAGCTGAATAGCAATTTGACCAATGGCACCAAGTCCAACAACAACGACATAATCTCCTGCACGCACATGTGCATCGCGCACACCACTCATTGCGAACTGAGCAGGATCATAACAGACGGCATTCTTCCATTTAGTAGCACTTGGTAATTTACGAAGCTTATAGTTGTTCACCGCACTCACAACAACTGTCTCCATAATCGGTGCATACGTACAAACAATTTCACCGAGCTGATATTCAGTTACTTTACTGCCTTTTTCAATGACTTCTCCAACAATCATATTACCTAATTGGAACTCGCCAAACACAATTCCGCGCGCTTGTCCTTTTTCTCTCGGAACAAACATTTGCCATTCTGGAGAAAATTCCTCATCAATAAATGGGCTAATACCTCTGAAATCAACCACTTCAGTTCCGTGTTTAGGGGAGGCAAAGTTTACCTTCACCTTAACTTCATTTTCTTGAATTGTTTGTGCTTCATAATCGACTAATGCCGCTACTCTTGGTTTTGTTGCGATTAACTTTTTCATCAATGTCAGATCCTATTCATTTATATTTTTGTTGAATTATTTTATTTGGTAGGTTATCCCTTGACGCCACCATCTGTTAAGTTTCCTTTAATGAAACGCTCTGATAGTGCGTACATAATGATAACTGGTAGTGCAGTAACAAGTGATGCTGCCATCATTCTACCCCAAACATAATCTGGTGTTGTGAAGAGTGCGTTGAGTCCAATTGGCAGTGTAAAGTTTTCTGGATCCAGTAGGAAAACAGAAGCAAATAAATAGTCATTCCAACTGACCATAAAGCAGTAAACAAACACAGAAATGATACCAGAGATTGCAAGCGGAATGATGATGTAGAAAATCGTTTGCAACCGGTTTAAACCGTCAATAGCCGCTGCCTCTTCAATATCTGCTGGAATCGTATCAAAATAGCTCTTTAACATAAAGATTGCCGTTGGCAATGTTTGGACAATCATTGTAATAATCAGTGATGTTTTCGTATCTGTTAAGCCGAGTCCTGAAATAATCTTGAACAGTGGCACAATCAAGAGAATTCCTGAGAACATGTACACCGTATAGAAACTTGAATTGATCGTTACTTTCCCTTTGAATTTCAGCTTTGAAATGGCATAGGCGCCAAAGATACCGAACAATACCGCTAGCACTGATGTTGTCAGCGCGATGATGAAACTGTTCTTAAAATACAGCATGTACGGAAATAAATCTGGATTAAAAATATCTTTAAAATGTTGCAGTGTCCACTCTTGTGGCAACAACGTCGGATTCACTGCAACTGCCTCAGATGTTGGCTTTAGCGCTGTCATTAGCATAATGAAAAACGGAAATAAAGTGAAGCCAAGCAGTGATACTAATGCAATGTAAAAGAATATTTTACGTGTTTTTTTACTCTTTTTTGAACTAGCCATTGCCATTTAGGTCCACCTTCTTTCTTGAAATCATGATTGCAGCGAATAGGATAATGAATAAAATCACCGATATAGAAGCTGCCTTACTTAAATCATTGAATGAGAAGGCCGTTTCATATAGGTATATCCCAAGGATATTGACTTGCTTAGTTAGTAGGTACACATCTGTAAACATGTAGAACATCCAAATCGACCGCAAGGTCACGACAGTGATCAGCACTGGCTTAATCGCCGGTAATGTAACAATTTTGAACTTCTCCCATGCAGTGGCACCGTCAATTTCAGATGCTTCATAAAGTGATGTATCAATTGTCTGTAAGATTGCAAGGAACGAAATAAACGCATAGGGAAAGTATCTCCAAATTGCGAAGAATACCACCAGAATGAAACTACTAACTGGATTATCAAACCATAATGGCGCCGTATCAAATAGATGAAGCACATCTCGGCCAATAAAATTGACAATACCATAACTGTTATTAAACATGTATTTCCACGCAAAAATAAGCGCAATTGATGGTGTTACATAGGATAAAATGATTAATGAACGTGATAATTTACGAAATTTGAATTCCCGGTTAAAAAATATTGCAACCGCAAGCCCCACGAGTGTACTCCCTGCAACGGTGAAAAATGTATAGAGAATGGTTACCCCAAGCGATTGATAAAATTCTGGATCTGTTAAAATCTCTTTATAGTTCTCAAACCCAACAAATGTTGATGGGAGATTTGGATTCAGTGGCTGATCAAAAAAACTTAATTGAATATTGGTAATCATCGGATATACAATTAGCAAAAGCATGAGCAGAAGCGTTGGCGCTAATAACATCATTGCTAATTTAAAGTCTGATTTTCCTCGTTTCTTTTTCTTCATTTTTCTCCCTTCCTAAGCGTACCAGCCTATGATTGGTGCACCAGCAAAACAGATGACCAATGATGACTGTCGCTTTTTTATTTATTCTTTTTCCAAAGGAAAGGGCACCTACACTACTCGAAAGTGCCCTACTCGTCATACGATTTATGCTACTAAGTTATTCCTTTAAGGCTTCCTTGACGGCCTCATCGCACAGTTTAAGTTGCTCTGTGACATCTTCTTCACCTACTGTAACGGCGTTAATCATTTTTGGAATTGCTGCTGACGCGGTAACAACGCCCATTTCACTAAAGTTCTTATCCCCAACAAGTCCAAATACTTGGATATCGTTGAATGAGTTAGCGATTTCAGTTGAAAGCTCACCAAATGCTTTTACAACTTCATTACTTTGATATGCTTCACTCGTTGTTACAGCCTCAGAAACTGGTTGTGCACCGCCTGGTGACATCAGTACCCATTTCGTCATATTTTCTGGTTCTGACATAAATTGAACAAACTTCTTAGAAGCTTCAAGTTCTGCTTCATCAAGCCCTGCTGTAATTGTCAGTCCTGTCACATTTCCGAATGCGGCTTTTGATTCCTTGTTTGGCACAGTGAAACCGACATTATCTGCTTGCCCTGCTTCATACAAACCTGGAAGAATGTACGTAGAGTAGATAGCCATCGGTACTGATCCTGCCTTAAAAGCATCATTTACCTCTGTTGTGTCATTTGAACCAGGCATTGTGTAAGCTGCAAGTTCAGTGTAATATTCCAACGCTTCTTTCATTTCTGGAGAATCGATATCGACACTGCCATCCGCTTTAAAGACATTGGCACCATTTGACAATGCAAATTGTGAAAATGCTTGCTCAGAGAAACCACTTTCCGCTGTTGGCATTGCAATACCATACGTTTTGTTCGTTGGATCATAGAATGCTTTTGCAATTGCCGTGATATCTTCCCATGTTTCTGGCTCACTAAATCCTTTTGATGCTAACATTTCTTTGTTGTACCAAATACCTTGTACCCAGCCAGTGATTGGTGCAGCTGTATATTGCTTTCCGTCCTCTGTTTTGAACAATTTAATAGCACCTGAATAATAGCTATCTTCACCAATTTCCTCGACCATTTCAGTTACCGCATCTTTGTCAATCAGTTGATCCTTATCCATTACTTTTGCATAATCTTGTCCAATTTCGATGACTGCAGGTAGTTCACCAGAAGTCGCCAGTGTAACAATTTTGGTATTGTAATTATCTTCACTGACAGGAACTTGTTTGACTTTGATATCTGAATTTTCTTTTTCAAAATCCGCAACAAGCTCATTAATGACTGCTTGACGATCAGGCTCGATGGATGAGTGCATAAACTTAATTTCTGTCTTGCCGTCTGAACTAGCCTCTTCGCTACCGCAACCCGTTAATACACCCATAGTTACCAACATCAATACAAGTAAAGCACTAAGACTTTTCTTCATTTTTTCCGCCACCTTTTTTTATTTTTTTAACCAATAAAATTGATACGGTTGTAATTGAATGTCGCCATCTAATTCAACTACTTCTCCAGTAACAAGGTCTGTATAGCTGCCAGTTAGTGGACAAGATACAATTTCATTTGTTAGGTTGTGTATTGCGAGTAAATAATCTGACTGATTTATTCGTTTAAAAGCAAACACTTTCTCCCCAAAGTCAATCACTCCAAACGATGTATTAGGATGAAAAAGGGCTTCTGCTTTTCGGCACTTTATCATCTTTGTTAATGCTACAAAAATGCGGCTACGAAGTGAGTCTGGCTGAGCAAGCTCTTCTTTGATCGCATCCAATTGGTATTTCTTTCGATTAATACTTCTGTTCCTGCCTGTCTCCCGTGCACCTTCGTAGTCATTTCTTGACCCAAGTATGCTTTGAATATAAATAGCAGGTACACCAGGAAATCCAAGCAGGATTGCATGGGCTAAGAGGAAT
Organism: Caryophanales bacterium; assembly: GCA_031554215.1. Classification (GTDB taxonomy): domain Bacteria; phylum Bacillota; class Bacilli; order JARBTR01; family JARBTR01; genus JAVBKE01. The sequence continues at coordinate 14,894 of JAVBKF010000075.1, read as the reverse complement.
CGTTTGATTCTGATATCATCCTCATCTGCCCGCTTGTTTAGTGCGTCAAAATAAGTAACATTTATTTCATATGGGCTTTTCGTCCCATCTGGATTGTTCTTATAGGAAACAAGTGCGCCTTCAGCTTCTAACGCTTGGACAAATTGGTTTATCTCCTGTTCTGGAACTAATCCCCTTAGTGGATTCATCCCGATGCCATCATGAGAGGCAAGGAAGTTGAAGAATGTAGCTGCCGTTTCTGGTAACGCTAACTTCTTTGACCAATCTGTTAATGCTTGGCCATTTCCACTATGTAGTGCATGAAGCACTAGTGGCGGTAATGGAAATTGATAAACCATATGCGCTTCGTCACCATGGTACCCTAGATAAGCAACGTTGTCTTTGTGTGGGACATTTGTCTCAGTAATTATGGCTGTTCCTGGTGCAACAATATCGGCAATATCACGAAACAGTTTAACAATCTCATGCGTTTTTTCATGATGAATACAGTTGGTCCCGATTTCCTTCCACATAAAACCAACCGCATCAAGCCGGATGTATGCTGCCCCTTTCTCAAGGTAGAACAACAAGACATCAATTAATCTGATGAGGACTTGTGGATTGGCTACATTCACATCAATTTGATCTGCACTAAATGTTGTCCACACATGAACTTGCTCACCGTTTTTCTTAGTGAAAGGCGTTAATAATGGCGATGTCCTTGGTCTTGTTACTTGCGATAAATCGGCCCCAGGGTCTACATCTACGAAGAAATCCTTATAAAGAGGATCGTTCGCGAGATACCCTTTGAACCATTCGCTTTGTGCTGAAATGTGATTACACACAAAATCAAACATGATTCTCGTCTCATCAGACAATTTTGCAAGATCGCTCCAATCCCCGCAAACAGGATTTACTTTCTCATAATCAATGACGGAAAACCCATCATCTGAAGAATACGGATAGAACGGCAAAATGTGTACTACCTCAAATTTGTCTGACAGGTACGTCTTATAGAATGTGTTTAATGATGTAAGGGTTGGTGTATTTTCTTGATAGAATTGGTCACCATATGTAATTAACACAACATCATTTTCATCCCAACAAGGTTTACGCACCACACTAATTCGCGCTTTTGCTTCTGCTAACTTCTTTTCAATCTTGCTACAGATCACACCAATATCTTCACTGCCATATATATTGGAAAGTCGATCTTTTAGTTTGTTCATCTCTATCACCACTTTTCCAGAGGTATTTGCTAACAACCCACACAATCTAGTTGTTAAATGTCAGAAAATCTGGCATAATTTGTTGATACAATGTTTTTTGGGACCGCTCCCACGACTCAACCTTACTAAAGAAAAAACACTATGTCAACGTTAATTTTACGGATTGACATATTCCAACCTTTCTCAGAATAATTGACAGTAGTCGAGCCAAACAACTGGAGCAAGGTGTCCCTTCTTTGCCGATTAGCTACAATGATTGAGTTGCTTATTACAAATTAGTGCTACCGCTTAAATAGATAATCTTGCAATTGGATGGGTGGCTTCTTTCTTAACAAACAGACTTTAATCGTAGTGGAACATTTTAATATCTAGTAAAACCGACCATTGGCATGATCGAAGAAAAATTGTACAATGGGTCTCAAGAAGACGAGGAAAGCGTAGGATATGATAATGAAAAGTACCATTTATGACATAGCCCGTGTGGCAAACGTATCAAAATCGACAGTCTCAAGAGTACTGAATAACCAAGGTAATATTTCAGAGGATGCTAAAACCCGTGTTTTAGCAGCAATCAATCAACTGAATTATAAGCCAAGCAAAGTGGCTAGAGCACTTTCAACTGAGGGATTTGATGCCATCATGATTATTTTATCTCGGTCCGCAAAAACCACTATTGGGAATCCTTTTTTCTCCGAGATTCTCCATACAATTTCGACAAAGGCAGAAGAAGAAGGCTTCGACCTGATCTTGCAAACAGCGAAAAATAGTGAAGAGGAATTGGAAAAGTGTTCAATTAAAATCAAGGAAAAAATGATTAAAGGGATTCTTATGCTTAGTTCACCAATGGACGATTCGTTCTTTGAACAGTTAGATCAATTTAATACACCGATTGTGGTCATTGGAAACGTCGAATTGATCTACAACAATATATCCTCTATTGACACTGACAATTATCAAAATAGCTATGATTTAACGCAAGTACTGATAGACCAAGGGCATCGTGATATCGCCTGCATCTATCCGCCTGCCAACTATCATGTCACAATAGACCGGGTCGCTGGTTTCTACTGCTGCATGAAAGACAATGGGCTGACAATTGTTGATTACTGGATGATTAACGGCGGGGTCTCAGCAGAAAGCGCATATGAAGCAGCCGACAAAATGCTTTCAGGAGAAAACAAACCGTCTGCTATTGTGGCTATGGATGATGCAAAAGTATTGGCGATATACCAAGTGGCTACCGAGAAGGGCATGACCATTCCAGACCACCTTTCAGTGGTTGGCTATAGCCATGAGCTAGTTTCTCATTTCTTAAACCCATCTTTAACCACCGTAAAGGTGCCAACAAAAGAGTTAGGTGAAGCAGGCACCGATTTGTTGTTGAAGAAAATTAGGAAAGACACGCTTTCGCCAAAAAAAATGATTATTCCAACTGAGCTTATCTTGGGAAATTCGGTGAGTGGTAAGCAATAGAGGATTGGCTAGTAGGGTAATGAGGACATCTAAAAATTCGTTTGATACTTTTCTATTCTTGATATTTCTTTTCTGCACGTAATCCTAGAGGCTACGTCAAACCAAGTAAATCTGTGCTTTTATTGACTTTTTTTGTTGCAGTCTAACGAACAATGCGCTGATACACTTTTACCCCACAACGATCACTTCTCCCCCGCTTCTTATGCAACTTGACTTTATGCTGTAGAGAACCATCGCTCTATATGCTTGTGCTATCATTCCTCTCAAAAAACAAAAGTAAAATCGGCATTTTCTATTTGTATAAATTCTACATAAGTCAACACGAGCAATGAAGGTGGTCTTATCCTAGTTCATTTTTCATATTGTCATACACAAATAGTGATTCTCATTCGATTGACCGTACTGTAGTTAGGATTTCAAACGATTTTTTTCAAGTCATTTCGTTTAAACCATATAACAGAAACGAATGCAAAACGGCCTTTCAAGCATATAAAAACAGCAAGGATCAATTGTGTTACCGTTTTATCACCTTGTCAATTTCTTTCAATCCTGCGTTTAATAGGATTTCCCTCTTTCCCCTATCATAAAGCTTCATCTACAAAAAAATAGGAATAGCCAGAAGCCTATTCCTCATAATGGGTATCAATATTAACGAACTTATTATGTTTCTTCACAAATGCTAACTGGACATCGCCAACTGGACCATTCCGTTGTTTGGCGATAATAATTTCAATAATATCCTTATTCTCAGTCTCTTTATCATAGTAATCTTCACGAAATAAGAAGGCAACAATATCAGCATCTTGCTCAATACTTCCTGATTCCCGGATGTCTGACATCATAGGACGCTTATCTTGTCTCGATTCAACACTACGCGATAACTGAGACAACGCGATAACAGGTACTTCGAGTTCCCTTGCCAAGGCCTTCAGTGATCGAGAAATTTCCGATACCTCTTGTTGACGATTCTCACCGCGCCCATTGCCGCTTCCTTGAATCAATTGCAAGTAGTCAATCATAATCATATCGAGCCCTTGCTCTTGACTTAACCGGCGACATTTGGAACGAATTTCACTAATGCGAATCCCCGGCGTATCGTCAATATAGATATTCGTTTTGGATAAGCTAGCCACAGCTAGTGACAAACTTCTCCAGTCATTACTATCCAAATCACCTGTCCGCAGTTTCTGTGCATCAATATTTCCCTCTGCGGACAGCATTCTCATTACTAGTTGTTCAGCGCCCATCTCCAAACTAAAGATGGCAACGCCATATCCCTCTGCTTGTTTTGCCACGTTTTGTGCAATGTTTAGTGCGAAAGCGGTCTTTCCCACTGATGGCCGCGCAGCAACGATAATGAGGTCATTCTTCTGAAATCCGGCTGTCAATCTGTCTAGCGTTGTGTATCCAGTTGGCACACCCGTGATATGCCCTTTGCGGTTATGCAATGTCTCAATCTTGTCATAGGCACCAAGTAGCACGTCTTGAATATTTTGAAATGCCTTTACATTCTTACGTCTTGACACCTCAAGAATCTTCTTCTCTGTCTCATCAAGTAGCTCATCAACGGCATCTTGTCTAGTATAACCATCTTGCACGACTTCGGTTGCCGTGGTAATTAACCGGCGAAGTGTCGCTTTCTCAGCAACGATTGCCGCGTAATGCTCGATATTGGCAGAGGTCGGCACGGATGATGCCAGCTCAGCTAAATATGAAATTCCGCCAACCTCTTCAAGAATTTTCTTCGCGCTCAGTTCCTCTGATACCGTAACTAGGTCAACGCCCTTACCAGCTTCAAAAAGCGCAACCATTCCGCCATAAATACGCTGGTGCGCTTGTCGATAGAAATCCTGAGACCCGATAAATTTTGTCGCCTGTTCAATGGCTTTCGGTTCAAGAAAAATTGCACCTAAAACCGCTTGCTCCGCTTCAATATTTTGCGGTGGAATTAGCCCTGAAAATTGCTCATTCATAAAACACCAATCCCTCTACTCAATTAACCTAATTCGACAACGTCAACAACAAATGTTGCTGTCACGCTATGATGCAGTTTTGCTTGTATATCGGTTTTACCAAGTACCCTGATCCCATCTGTTGGGTCAAGTTTACGTTTATCGAGTTCATAACCAAATTGCGCTTTCATTTCGTCGACAATTTGCTTCGTTGTGATCGATCCAAACAATCGGCCTGACTCTCCAGCCTTTGTCGCAATTTTCACGACACACTTTTCTACTTGTTCTTTCAGTGCCTTTGCAGCAGCCAAATCGTCTTGCTCTCGGCTAGCTGCTTTTTGCTTTTGAGATTCTAATTGCTTAACTGCTGCCGGAGTTGCTTCTACTGCTGCACCTTTTTTGATTAGAAAATTTGTTGCATACCCATCAGAAACATTCTTAATTTCCCCTTTTTTACCTGAACCTTTTACATCTTTTAAAAATACAACTTTCATTCTTGAATTCTCCCTTCAAAATAGTTTTCAATCGCCAGATGAAGTCTCTTCTCGACTTCATCGACGGATACTCCGCTTTGCTGTGTAGCTGCATTGGTGAAATGTCCACCGCCATCCATCTCTTCCATTATCAATTGTACATTGATTTCCCCAAGTGAACGGCTACTAACAGCCACTGAATCCTCGCCTTTTCTAGCAAGAACAATCGAAGCTTCGACATTCCCCATTGTCAAAAGCGTGTCCGCAGCCTTAGCAATTTGTACCTGGCTGTAAACCTTCGCATTATCACCCTTGGCAATGGCAATACCGTCCTTATAAAAGTAAACTGTTTCAAGCAATTTATTTCGTTCGACAACTTCATCGACATCCTCTTTAAAAATATTCTGAATCTGTGCTAAATTGGCACCGTGAAACCGTAGAAACGATGCAGCATCAAAAGTCCGTGAACCCGTCCGAAGCGTAAATGATTTTGTATCAACAACAATCCCAGCAAGCAGTGCTGTTGCTTCAAAAATGTCGAGTTTCTTCAAATTCGGATGGTAATCCATCAGTTCCGCCACAAGCTCAGCGGTAGAAGATGCATACGGCTCCATGTAAGACAGAATCGGATTTTCAATGACTTCTTCACCGCGACGATGATGATCAATCACGACAATTTTACCAACTGCCTTCAGCAGTTTCTCTTCAATGACAAGTGACGGCTTATGCGTATCAATGACAATCAATAATGATTTCTCAGAGGCAAGCTCGAGTGCCCTGTCAGCCGACACAAATTTATTGTGAAGTGGTTCGTTTTTCTTAATTTCAGCAAATAGATTCTTTAAGCTCGAATCCATTTCATTTTTATCAACGACAACATATCCAGATACTTCATTGACTTCAGCAACCCGAAGAAGCCCAATCGCTGAACCGTACACATCCATATCAGGATTGCGATGTCCCATGATAATCACATTAGCACTGTCCACAATTAAATCACGTAGTGCATGGGAAATCACTCGCGCACGTACTCTGGTCCGCTTTCCAGTTGGATTCGTCTTTCCGCCATAGAATTTTGCTTTACCATTCTGCATCTTGATGACCGCTTGGTCGCCGCCTCTTCCAAGTGCTAAGTCAAGGCTAGACTGTGCAAGTACACCAAGCTCTGTGAGTGAATCAACGCCGCTTCCAACCCCGATACTCAGTGTCAATGGCACATTCTCCCGCATGGTTGCCACGCGAACATCGTCGAGAATATTAAATTTACTTTTTTCCAATCTTTCTAAAATCTTATCGTTTAAAACCGCAATAAACCGGTCGGATGAGACCCTTCGGACTAAGAGTTCATTTTCACTTGCCCAGTCAGTAATCTCTGAAGTCACTAGGTTACGGATTTTGCTCCGTTTCTGGTCATCCATCCCTTGCGTCACATCGTCATAGTTATCGAGGAATAACAAACATATAACCGTTTTCTCTCCGAGATATTCCCGCTCTAATTTCCGCTGGTCAGTGACATTCGTGAAATAAATGAGGCGCTGCGTTTTTTTATGTTCTATTTTGTAAATTTGATGATCAATCGTAATGAGGTTGTTTTCTGTTTTTTTCCAAATATAAGAGGCGAGATGCTCTGATATTTCACTGAGCGGCTGACCCATTTCTACTTTTTTATCAAAAGCATTCGTCATGAACTCATTTGCCCATTCGACCTTTAGATCCTCAGTATACAAAACAACGCCTATTGGTAAGGTAGCAATGGCTTCTTCACTGACCTCACTGAACCGCTGTGAAAAGTTAATGACAAAGTTTTCTGCCTCATGGATCAAACGCCGTTCCATCCGAAAGATGACGAAAAAAACTACAGCAAACAAAATTAGCGCTAGTCCAGCGAGTATTTTATTATGAAAGGCAAGAACACCTATTGTTGCTAAGACAATCACGATTAAGATGTATAGCGGATACCGTACTGCCTGTCTTTTTAAAAAAGGTGGCAAAATGCTACTCCTCCTTTCACCAGCTTCTAATGAATATTCTCATTATACCCGAAGTTTACTGCTAGAGAGAATGATTTTCGAGAAATTTTTTCAAAAAGGGTAAAAGTCGCCTCAATCTTGCGGCTCACGACTTTCACCCTCTGTTTGCTGTTTTAGATCAGCCTAGTTATCCAGTTTGATTTCTTTTTGTTCCAAGTCACTACCTGTTTGTGCTCCTTTGACAACTAGCTTAAGATCGGTCTGTTTTGCCACATCCTCTGGCAATTCAAAGACAATTTTCCCAATTTTTGTTTCACCAGGTGGGATCGTGTTTAGATAGAAAGACTCTGTGAGTTCACCGTCTTGATCCATATTGGCATAGACAGTAGCCCGATCGGCAATGAAGTGCTCTTCTTCACCGTTTAGTAGTGAGAAAAAGTAGGCGTCGATTCGGACGTCTTGTTCACTGTCATTTGTTATTTCTAAATCGACTGTTAGAAATTGTTGATCCGTTTCTAGTTTGTTCTCTCCTGTACCAACGCTTGTTGATACAGCTTGATTCATCACTTTATAGGTAAACTCTCCTGCTGTCGCTTTAGCACTCGTTTCCTCTGAGCTGCATCCAGTCAGTACGAGCGTAAGCATGCATATTACCGCCAATAATTTGGTCTTTCCTGTTGTCATCATGATTGTTCCTTTTCCCCTTTCAAAAACCTTGTCTATTTGGCAAAAAAGAAGTCTATGAATATTCATAGATTTCTTTTTACCTCAAGGTTTTCAACTGCGACTTCTGCTAGCGCTCACTTTTAATAAAATCCCCGTTCCCATTGCCAACAGTAGACCAACTAGTGCTAACCGGCCATTCGCTTCATCACGTGTCCTCGGAGACTCTGACACGGGCGTTACCTCTGTTGGCTTTGCTGGTGCTCTCACTGGTTCGACTGGTTTCACAGGGTCTACCGGGTCTACCGGGTCTACTAGGTCTACTGGATCTACCGGATCTACCGGATCTACCGGATCTACTGGTTTTTCCAGTGGTGGTAGGATCGACACCGTACTAGAGTGAATCTCGCTTCCGTCTGCAAAAGTGAGGGTTGCCTGATTCGGAATCCCCCCATCAGCACGGTAAGCCGCAAGTTTAGCATCGGTCACCGTAGACTTAATTTTTGTTTCAATAGTCATCGTATACGTATGACCTGCAAGATAGCCATACCCATCTCCCTGCTTATTTAACATAAATTCGACATCATTATTAGTGGTCGTTAGATGGCCATTTCCACTGACGTCTTGTCCATTTTCATCAACAATTAAAATATCAACAATCTCAAGGGCTGGATCAACTTGATCACTGATTGCGGCTTTTGTCCAAGTTGATGCGGTGTTTCCGAATGACGCATCAACTTGCCAATTAAATGACTGATCTCGATTAGCGAGTTCATATTCATTGCTACCTTCAATCGTCTTTACAATATCCGGTACAATCGGTGTTGGCGGGATGGCCACCGGTGTTTCTGATTTAATCCTGACGGTGTCGCTTGTTGACAATGTCGCCTGATTTGGAAAGCCACCCGCTTCTGTGATTTTAACTAATTCTTCGGCAGTGGTTGTGCTTTTAATTTTAGTCGTAATGGTCATTGTATACGTATGACCAGCTAAATAATTATACGTACCTGCTTTCTCGATGAGCTTAAATGTGACTTTATTATTCGCTACAATTAGCTCACCATTTGCTCTAACATCTCGATTGTTTTCATCAACAATTGTCACGTTCTCAATTTCAAGCAAGCCATTGACTTCATCAGTCATTGTTGCTGAAGTCCACTGATCTGTTTTATTGCCAAAAGTGGTGGTGACATGCCAATCGAATGAGGCATTATAGCTAGGAATTTGATAACTTAGTTCACCAGCTACATCTTTATGGATAAATGGGTCATCCGTTACGGGCATCACTGTTGGCTTGTCAGAGAAAACTGCCTCTTTTGTGTCACCAAACGTTAAAGTAGCTTGGTTTGGAATACCACCTGTTGCAATATACGGTGCCAATTCCGCTTCACTGACATCATTCTTGATCTTCGTCGCAATTGTCATTGTATACGTATGACCCGCTAAATAGTCGTAACTACCTGATTTCTGAGCAATTGTGAATTCAACTTTATTGTCCACAATCGACAATGTTCCGTTGCCAGACACATCAGCGCCCGTTTCATCAACCACAGTGATGCTGGCAACGTCAAAGACTTCATTGACTTGATCAAGCAGCTTCACCTCGGTCCATGATGGATTATTACCGAAGCTCGCTTCTACTTTCCAGTTGAACTGCTCACCCTTAGAAGTTAAATCATGACTAGACTTACCTTCAATCGTTTTTACTACTACTGGTTCAGTCGTTGGTGGCATCACCGTAGGCACTTCCGATTCTATCGGTTCATTTGAGCCATCTATCACAAGTGTTGCCTGATTTGGTATGCCGCCTTCTCTCATATATGGTGCCAGTTCCGTATCTGATACACTTGATTTAATTTTGGTCGTAATCGTCATCGTAAGTGTTTGACCCGCTAGATAAACATAGCTATCTGACCGCTTACTTGGCGTGAATACTACCTTATTTTCAGTCGTAGTCAGCTCACCTTGGTCCGTTACATCAACCCCGTTGTTGTCGACGATTGTGACGCTAACAATCTCTAGTAAGGGACTAACTTGATCGGTAATTTTCACGTCAGACCATGCAGCCGATTGATTACCAAATGTGGTTTCCACATGCCAATTGAAAGCCTCGTCCCGGTTCACTAACTGATACTTTGCCGCGCCTTCAATATCTTTATGAATAGCCGAATTTGTTTTTGGTATATAGAGTGTCGGTGTGCCAGTAGTCTCCTCAGATGTGCCATCTCCAAACACTAATCTAGCTTGGTTCGGGATACCCGATTGAATGTAAGGTGCTACATCTGCTTCCGTCGCTGCATCTTTAATCTTCGTAGAAATTGTCATTACGTACTTTTGACCTGCTAGATAAGCATAACTATCTGACTGTTTATCAGGCGTAAATGTCACTTGGTTGTCTGTGATAGCAATATTATCTGCAGTTGATACGAGTTCACCGTCTTGATTTGTAACAGTGACCTCTGTAATTTCAAGTACATCGCTTACTTGGTCAACTAGTTTCACCTCAGACCAATTACCTGTTGCGTTGCCAAAAGTCGTTTCAATCGTCCAATCAACGACCTCATTACGACTAGTCAGTTCGTAGTGTGCTTCTCCTTCAATCTGTTTGCTGACTTCTGGATTCACAGTTGGGGGAACCACTGCTGGTTTGCCAGTATGAATCACGGTCTTATTTTCACCAAACTGCAATGTTGCTTGGTTCATCAATCCCTCAGATGTAACATATGGTGCTATTTCAGCATCCGTTGCATCTGCTCTGAGTTTTGTTGTGATTGTCATCGTATAAACATGACCCGCTAAGTAATCAAAGCTTCCCGATTGCTCATTGAGGGTAAAAGTAACTTTGTTGTCATCACCCACTACAAGCGTACCATTTGCTGTCACATCTTGATTGTTCTCATCGACAACAGTGACCTCTGAAATTGTCAGTAATTCATTGACTTGATCTAGTATCACAACTTCTGAATCTGCCCACGAAGCAGTGGTATTACCAAACGCCGTTACAACATGCCAATCAAATGCGTCGTCACGATTCATCGCATCGTACCTCGCTGCACCTTCAATATCCTTACTGACCGTCGGTTCTTCTACTGGGAACACAACCACCGGAGTACCTGACTCAATGTCATGAGGGTTATTTCCGAAAGTCAATATCGCTTGGTTTGACAGTCCACTTGCTTTGATATACGGTGCCAACTCTTGATCCGTTACATTACTTTTCAGCGCTGTTTCGATGGTCATCGTGTACGTATGACCCGCTAAATAGGTGTAACCATTTGCCTGATCTGCCTTTGGTGCGAATTCAACTTTGTTATCTTCAATGCTGACTAAGCTTCCCCCACCTGTTACATCATTGCCTGCTTCATCCACCACAGTGACGCTGATAATGTCTAGCAAAGGATTCACCTCATCAGTCACTTTCGCTTCTGTCCACGAGGCAGTGGTGTTGCCGAAAGTAGTTGTCACGTGCCACTCAAATGAATCTTTTTTATTCGCTACTGCATATTTTGCTTCGCCTTCAATATCTTTTGAAATTGTCGGTTCTTCGGTTGGCAGGGTGACCACTGGTTTCCCTGTGAGAATCACATCTTCCGCTTCACCAAAATGCAAGGCTGCTTGATTAGAGATGCCGCCATCTTTGACATAAGGTGCTAACACCTCTGCTGTCACGTCATCTTTTACTTTTGTCGTAATCGTCATTGTATACGTGTGACCCGCTAAATAAGTGAAGCTGTCCGCTTGCTGATTAAGTGTGAAAACAACGTTATTATTCTCCTGCCTCAAGGTCCCTTTCCCTGAGACATCTACCCCATTCTCATCAACAACCGTGACACCTGTAATCTCAAGTAATTGATTGACCTCATCTGTGATAGCTGCTGTAGACCACGCCGTTGTCGTATTGCCGAACGTCGCTTCCACATGCCATTCAAATGTTTGGTCAAGACTTGTTAAATCATATTGTGCTTTTCCTTCAATATCTTTCTCAATAGCAGGATTTACGATTGGTGGTGTGACGGTTGCCTTACCCGAATCAATCGTGTCACGATTGCCAAAATGCAAACTGGCTTCGTTTGGAATCCCGCCATCCTTGATGTATGGTGCTAATTGCTCATCTGTTACATTGTCCTTTAATTTAGTGATAATCGTCATTGTAACCGTATGTCCTGCTAGGTACGTATACTGACCAGCTTTTGGCATAGGCGAGAACGTGACAAGATTATTGTCATCAATCGTGATCAAATCTCCATTATTCGTTACATCCTCACCCGTTTCATCAACAACAATGACATCGGTAATCTCAAGTAACGGATTGACTTGGTCAGTGATGCTAGCTTCCAACCAAGATGCCGTCGTATTGCCAAATGATGCTTCCACATGCCACTCAAATGCTTCATTTTTATTAGGCAATTGGTAGTGGCTCGTGCCCTCTACGTCCTTTTCAATTGTTGGTGCTACAGGCGGTGGTGTCACGAGCGGCTTGCCTGATACAATTGTTTGTTCTGATTCACCAAAGTGCAGCGTTGCCTGATTTGAAATGCCACCATTTTTAATGTATGGTGCTAATTCTTCCTCTTTCACATCGTCTTTGATTGACGCCTTGATGGTCATTGTATACGTATGACCAGCTAGATAAGCAAAACTATCGTTCTTCTTTGCTAAAGTAAATGCGACATTATTTTCAGTGATTGGCGTCAAGGTACCATTACCACTTACATTGTTACCCGCTTCATCAGTTACGTTAATCTCTGTGATATCAAACAAATTATTAACGTTGTCCGTGATGCTAGCATCTGCCCATAGCGCCGTTGTATTACCAAACGATGTTTCTATATGCCATTCAAACACTTCATCTCGGTTCGTCAAATCATATTGTGGTTGCCCGTTGACATCCTTTTTGATAACCGGATCAACCGTCTGTGGTCTCACAATCGGTTTCCCTGAATGGATCAAATTGCCTGTTTGACCAAATGTGAGGCTTGCCTCGTTTGGTATCCCGCCATCCTTGATATACGGTGCTAACGTCTCATCCGTGACATCATCTTTAATTGTTGTGTTGATCGTCATCACATACGTATGACCAGCGAGATAGGTATAGCTTTCGTCTTTCTTGTTCGGCGTAAATGTAACGACGTTATTTAGTGTTGATAATGTGCCTGAACTTGTTACATCTGTACCTGTTTCTTTATCGACGACTGTGATGTCAGAAATCGCAAATACAGGATTTAACTCATCAGTAATTTTTGCTTCAGTCCAAGACGTTGTTGTATTACCAAATGATGTTTCAATTGTCCAAACAACTGCATCATCACGGCCCGATAGCTGATGAAATACTTCGCCATTCACCTGCTTAACAACCAATGGATTCACAATAGGTGGAACGACAATTGGTGTGCCCGTTTCGATTTCACGGCTCGTATCACCAAAAGTCAAATTTGCTTGATTCGAGATACCACCAGCATCTATATAGGGTGCTAATACTTCGTCCGTCACGCTGTCTTTAATCTTTGTTGTAATCGTCATCGTATAGGTATGACCAGCTAGGTAAGCGTAGCTACCATTCTTTTTATCTAGTGTGAATTTGACCTGATTGTTCGATCGTTCCGTGAGTGTTCCGTGAGTGGTGACATCATTGTTATTTTCGTCAACAACCTTGATAGCTGTAATATCAAAAATTGGATTGATCTCATCTGAGAGTACCGCTTCGTTCCAGGATGCGGTCGTATTACCAAAGCTAGTTTCTACATGCCATTTGAACTCATCATCACGATTCGACAACTGATAACGCGGTTCTCCCTCTACATCTTTGCTGATTTCCGGGTTTTCGCTCGGGATCACGAGTGTTGGTTTCCCTGAGTGAATCTCATTGCCTTCATTACCAAATGCAAGCTGCGCCTGATTTGGAATTCCACCTTCTTTCACATATGGCGCGAGTTCCTCTGTGGTCACTCCATTTTTCAGCTTAGTCTTGATTGTCATTTCATAGGTCTGTCCAGCTAAATAGGCGTAGCTACCCGACTTCTCTGGCAGTACAAAGACAACCTGATTTCCCGTAACAGCAAGCAAACCACTCGCTGTTACATCGTTTCCAGCACTGTCCTTCACGGTCAGATCCGTAATTTCAAGCAAGCTATTGACTTGATCCGTGATGATCGCTTGATGCCAAGATGCCGTTGTATTACCAAATGTCGTTTGCACATGCCATTCAACTATTTCATCTGGATTCTTTAATTCGTACCGGTCATCGTTTTCAATATCCTTCTTAACTGTCGGTGCAACTGGCGGCACTGTGACAGTTGGCTTATTGGAAGGGAGTATCGAATCATCAACGACTAATTTTGCTTGGTTTTCAATACCGCCGTCCTTGATATATGGTGCGAGGTCCGCGTCTGTTACATCTGACCGGATCTTCGCTGTGATCTTCATCGTATAGGTATGACCGGCTAAGTAAGCATAACTATCTGCTTTCTGATCCAGTGCAAAGACAATCGTATTATTTGTGATTGGCGTGATTGTCCCGTTACTCTTTACATCTTGATTATTTTCATCGACAACTATTATCTCAGTAATTTGAAGTAAGCTATTAACCTGATCTGTAATTTCCACCTCAGACCAAGATGCCGTTGTATTACCAAATGTCGTCTGTACCTCCCAAGTGAACAATTCGCTCTGATCTGCTAATTCAAGGTGTGGTTTCCCTTCAATGCTTTTGTTTAGCTTCGGTAGCTCGGCTGGTGGCAATACGACTGGGCTTCCTGTTTCAATCATGACCCCACTACCATTACTGAGCGTTGCTTGATTTGGAATCCCATCCCTCACATATGGTGCAAGTGCTTCATCAGTTGCCGTACTCTTAATCCTCGTCGTAATCGTCATCGTATAGGTATGCCCAGATAGATAAGCATAGCTACCAGCAATTTTGTCTGGGATGAATTCGATATGATTACCGGTTTCTACCCATTTACCCGGAACCGGTTGGTTGTTCTCGTCAACGACAGTTTTAGCTGTGATTTCAAGTAGATTACTAACCTCATCAACGATTTTCGCTTCAGTCCACGATGCTGTTGTGTTACCGAATGTTGTTGTGACATGCCAATCAAATACTTCATCTCGGTTCATCAATTGATAGGTTGTTTGTCCCTCAATATCTTTATGGAT